>NZ_QUGF01000001.1:2500-230106 GCF_003479275.1 Clostridium sp. AF20-7
CTTCCTTTTATCCGACAGACCACTGGTCCCCGCACAATTATTATTCCCATCTTAAATATATATGGAACCGGTGCCAGGGTGCAGAAAGAATTACCGGATTGTACCGTTCTGGATGGATGCATCTATGTTTCTGCATCCTTAGAACATCCCGGTGTTCTGGTTCAGCACGGTCCTATCTTAAGGGTTGTCTTCGGTCCCAGGGATCCTTCCTATATTTCTCCGATTTTATCAGCCATTCAATCGGATCTTTGCGAAAGCGGTATCGATGGAGTTTTATCCACCCATATCCAAAGGGATGCTTTGGAGAAATTTTCCTATGTCTCCCCTATCGGAGCTGCTGGAGTCTACCTTCATGCCGTGGCCGGAGATTTTCAAAAGGAAGGACCTGCCCGTGAATTATTTAAATCCATGATTCGTGAAATCAGCGCTCTGGCTGCTGCCATGGGATATCCCTTTGAAAAAGACTATGTAAAAATAAATCTGGAGATTCTTTCCAACTTATCTGCCGATGCCACCACTTCCATGCAGCGTGACATAATGGAAGGAAAACCATCGGAACTGGACGGACTTGTCATGGAGCCACTCCGACTTGCAAAAAAATATTCTGTCTCTATGCCCTGTTATGAGGAGGTAGCAAAAGTATTATGTCCATTGGAATTTTAGTTGGTAAAATTGCGGCATTATTTATCATCATGTTTTTAGGCTTTGTTTTGGTAAAGACTGGCATTTGCCGCTCAGATGACAGCCGCATTCTTTCACGCCTGTCTGTCTATATCGTAGTCCCCTGTTCGATTTTATCTGCTTTTCAGGTCAGCTGCAGCCCTTCCATCCTAAATGGGCTTCTTTTGGCGGTGGCTGCTGCTGTATTGATCCATCTCATCCTGATTGTCCTTTTTTACTTTATAGGACCTCTTCTTCATCTTAACGGAGTTGAAAAAGCCTCTATCATCTACTCTAATGCAGGAAATCTTGTTATACCGCTTGTTTCCTCTATTCTAGGACCAGACTGGGTTATTTATTCCAGCGCCTACGTCTCTGTACAGCTTTTTCTTCTCTGGAGTCATGGCAAAATGATGATCTGTGAAGAAAAGAAGCCTGATTTTAAAAAAATCATAACAAATACAAATATGATTGCCATTTTATTCGGTATTTTTCTATTCTTGGCACAGATTTCACTTCCCGATCCAGTGGACAGCGCTGTCCACTCCCTGGGAAGCATGATTGGTCCTTTGGCCATGCTGATCTCAGGAATGCTGATTGCCGGAACCACGCCCCAGGAAATTCTGGCTTTTCCCCATATTGGACTTGTCACGATTCTGCGACTCATCGGTGTACCGCTTTTGACAATTTTACTTCTTAAATTCAGCGGCCTCGCTTCTTTTGCTGAGAATGGTTCACAAATTCTGCTTGTCACCCTGTTAGCCACAATCACCCCATCCGCCTCCACAATCACGCAGATGGCCCAGGTATATGGAAAAGATGCCCGCTATGCTGGTGCCATTAACGTAATTACCACTCTGCTTTGTATGATAACCATGCCAATCATGGTTTATCTCTATCAATTATAACTTTATTCTTCACGACAAAAGAGAGGTTATTTGCAAAACAGCCAATAACCTCTCTTCATAAAACTCAAAAATGCATCTGCATTCTTGCTGCGGGATGGGAGTCATCCCACATCTGATATCTTATTATCCTATCTCTGATATTCCTTTACTGCGGTCTCGTAAAGATTGTTTCCTTCGGAATCAATTACCACAATCATAGGCATATTTTCTACCGTCAATTTTCGGATCGCCTCTGTTCCCAGATCATCGTATGCAATCACTTCCGATTCCTTAATGCACTTTGAAAGAATTGCTCCGGCTCCGCCCACTGCCGCAAAATAAACGGCACCATTGCGAACGATGGCATCGATGACTGCCTGGCTTCTCTTTCCTTTTCCGATCATGGCTCCCATGCCGAGATCCAGAAGTCTTGGAGTATATTTATCCATACGGCTGGCTGTGGTCGGACCTGCAGAACCAATCGGACGGCCCTCTCTGGCCGGTGACGGTCCCATATAATAAATTACATTATCTTTCAGATCAAGGGGAAGTTCTCTTCCTTCATCCAGCGTCTCTATCATGCGCTTATGAGCTGCATCACGTGCCGTATAGATGGTTCCGCTTATATATACATAATCACCTGCATGCAGGCTTTTTAATGTCTCCCTGTCAATTGGAGCTGTGATTGTTCTATCCATATTTTCCTCCAAATCTATCTTATGTGCTCTCGGTATCTTTTTGTGCAGGAAAAACTCCGAGAGTACATTCTTTATACTATCAAATGATGTTTGGGTCACAAGAGATTTTTTCCCTTTTGATACCGGATTGCTATGTGCTTCGCACTTTCGCAATCCTAAAAATATTCATCAAATCACTCTGTGCGCATGACGGTTTACATGACAGCAGATATTGATGCCTACCGGCAGCCCTGCAATATGGGTCGGGTAGGTTTCAATATTGACAGCCAGGGCGGTTGTCCGTCCGCCTAAACCGCCAGGACCGATTCCAAGGTTATTGATCGTTTCAAGCATTTCTTTTTCCAGGTCACGCACATACTCAACCGGTGATTCCTCTTCCAGATTTCTGGTCAGCGCGTGCTTCGCCATCTCTGCACACTTTTCAAAGGTTCCGCCGATTCCGACACCTACTACCATCGGAGGACAGGCATTGGGTCCTGCATCCCGCACCGCTGTCAAAATGGCATCCTTGACTCCTTCGATTCCATCTGCCGGTTTCAGCATAAACACACGGCTCATGTTTTCACTTCCGAATCCCTTCGGAGCCACCGTAATCTCTACCTGCTCACCCTCTACGATCTCATAATGAATGATAGCTGGTGTATTATCCTTCGTATTCTCACGGTAAATCGGATCCTTTACTACAGATTTACGGAGATATCCGTCTACATATCCCTGGCGCACGCCTTCATTGATGGCATCGGTCAGCGAACCGCCAATCAGATGTACATCCTGTCCCACCTTGATAAACACAACTGCCATTCCGGTATCCTGGCAGATCGGAATCATCTCCTCACCAGCGATACATAAGTTTTCTTCCAGCTGGCCTAAAATCTGACGTCCCAATGGAGATTCTTCACTCGCTGCCGCCTCATCAAACACCTTTTTCATATCCGGTGACAGAAAATGGTTGGCCTCAATGCACATTTCTTTGATATTCTGTGTAATGGTTTCAACATTGATTCTTCTCATTTGAAAACTACCCTTCTTCCATGAAATTTTTATCTGCCCCTGCTGACAGAACCGCATCTCTTAATCATTAATGACTCTTATATCATCATAATAGAAATTAAATAATCTTGCAATCATTTCTGAATAGATGTAATAAAAATACCCCCTGAATAGATTTTGATCTCATGCGCAGTGATTCTGATAGGAATATGCCAGCTTTGCTGACCAGAATCACGCTCCAAGTCTCACGGACGTTCGACTTGAATTTATTTCTATCTATTCAGGAGGTATTATATTGTTACAGTTCAGCCATGACATCTTCTTGTTTCCATATTCATTCAAACCAGCGCATGGCTAAACTGTAACATCATATTATCTTGAAATTTCTCTTGTCACGTGTTTTAACCACTCTTTTTCTTCGTCATTCATGTACGGAGAAATGGTTTCGTACACGTCTTTATGGTATGTATTTAAGCGCTCGATATCCGCGTCATCCATGAAACGTGTATCCAGTGCCTCTAAGTCAATCGGCGCCTTGGTCAGGAATTCGAACTTCAGGAACTGTCCGTACTCATTCTTCTCATCCTCGACACATAAGATCAGATTCTCTGTTCTGGTTCCGAAATCGCCTGCAAAGTACAGACCCGGCTCATCGGAGCAGATCATGCCCGGCTCGATCACAGCGCTGTCCTGACGCTCCGGAACAACCTTCCAGCGCAGTCCGTTCGGTCTCTCATGTACGTTAGAAAGATATCCAACACCATGTCCGGTACCATGTGCAAAATCAAGACCACGTTTCCAGAATGCTTCACGGATGGTGTAGTCTAAGTTGATTCCCCGGCAGCCGTGAAGGAACTTCATGGTTGATACCTTCAGCATAGCGGCTGCTACGATTGTGTAGTACTCTTTTTCCTTCTCGGTCAGAGGTCCTAACGCATAGGTTCTTGTGATATCAGTAGTTCCCTCTAAATACTGTCCGCCGGAATCTACCAGCAGAAGACCTTCCGGTTTTAATTTCTTGCATACCTCATCGCTTGGATGATAATGGCACATTGCTGCATTTTCCTTGTAAGCTGCAATGGTTACGAAACTTGGCTCGATATAATTGCCCTGCTCTGCTCGCAGTTCTTCAATTTTATGAGCCGCTGTCATCTCTGTCATATCGCAGGTTCCGATGGTATGCTTCAGCCAGTACATAAACTTGGTAACAGCAATGCCATCTTTTAAATGGGCCCTACGCATATTTTCGATCTCGGTCGCATTCTTAACAGCCTTCATGGTCGCACAAGGATTCATCTCGTCTATGATACGGCAGGAAGCATCAATGCTCTCGCATACAGCAAAGCTTGCTTTCTTGCGTTCCAGAAGAATCTTCTCATTCTTCAGGGCTGCCACATCCTGTAAGAATTCCGCATACTCTTTTACCTGAACCTTTGCCTCAGCTAAAGCCGCACAAACCTCTTTTCCCATCTTAGTATCTTCTTTGATAGCTTCTTTCTGTACGTATAAATAGGCTTCATCCTGTGTAATAAGTGCATAGGACAGAAATACCGGGTTATTTACAATATCGTTTCCACGAAGGTTGAATAACCATGCAATTTCATCCAGAGCCGTCATCAGATGAATCTGTGCTTTATTTTTCTTCATGGCATCACGAAGATCTGAAAGTTTCTCTACGGTACTCTTTCCGGCATATTTTACATCCAGGCTCCAGATAGGCTCGCAGGACATAGCCGGACGGGAAGTCCAGATCTCACCTACCAGATCCTTGCTGCAGTTGATTGTTACATTTTTTTCCTGCAGTAAGTTCTGAAGACCATACCCCAGCTCAGAGTTTACAACACGGCCATCAAATCCAAGGCATCCATCAACCGGAAGCTCCTCCTCTAAAAACTCGTCCAGAGTCGGGAATTCAGGTTCACCCATGCGGTATAATTTGATCTCACTGCCTGAAAGCTGCTCTTCTGCCTGTACAAAGTATCTTCCGTCTGTCCAGAGTCCGGCTTTGTCCATAGTGATAACAGCCGTTCCAGCGGTTCCGTTGAAACCGGTCAGGAAGTGACGGCATTTAAAGAATTCGCCTACATACTCAGATTCATGAAAATCCGCAGTCGGAACCAGGTATGCATCGATTCCCAGTTCTTTCATGCGATCTCTTAATTGTCCAATTTTTACATTTGTCTGGTTCATTATTTCCTCCTTCATACGATTTTTTTGAAAAAATATGTACTCCTGGAATGTCTATGCATTCCGCATAAAACATTCCCAGAGTACATCTTAATTCTAGTTATTTAAATTATCGTAACGATTCAACCCCATTAGCCAAGAAACATTCCAACGCCCGGTCCTAACGGAAGGTTAAGTACGATCCATAATACTAACAGGATACTCCATCCAATCAGGAAGCATATACTGTACGGAAGCATGGTGGAAACCAGAGTTCCAATACCAGCCTCTTTATCGTATTTCTTCATGAATACGATAATCATTGCGAAATAGGACATCATCGGAGTGATAACGTTTGTACAGGAGTCACCGATACGGTAAGCAACCTGAGCGAACTCCGGTGTGTAACCTAACAGCATGAACATCGGTACGAATACCGGAGCGATCAGAGCCCATTTTGCAGATGCAGAACCCATGAACAGGTTGATGAATGCTGCAAAAAGAACGAATAAGATCATGGTCGGGATAGTTCCAATACCAGAGTTTCTAAAGAACTCAGCTCCCTTTAATGCAAGGATCGTTCCTAATTTGGTATAACCAAAGAAGTTAATAAACTGTGCTGCCACAAAGGTCAGAGCGATGTAGGAGCTCATGGTTCCCATGGCACGTCCCATAGCGTTGCAGACATCCTTCTCTCCGTGGTATACACCAGTCATATGACCATATACAACAGACGGTACGAAGAAAAGTACAGTGATAATCGGGATGATGCCCTCCATAAACGGAGAGTTTCCTAACAGTGTTCCATCCTCAGCTCTCATAACAGAGTTAGCCGGGAGACAGAAAGCTACCAGAACCAGAATCATAACCAGTAAGGTTAAACCAGCTACTTTCAGAGCTTTTCTTTCCTGGTCGTTTAATTTATATTCAGAGCTTGTTTCATTCTCTTCCCCATTGCCGTGATACTCACCAAAACGCGGTGCAACGACTTTCTCAGTGATGATAGTACCTAAAATTGTGATCAGGAAGGTAGACACCATCATGAAGTACCAGTTTCCGGTCGGCTCAACTACATAAGTCGGGTCTACCATCTTTACAGCCTCGTTGGTAATACCGCAAAGAAGCGGATCCAGAGTACCGATTAATAAGTTTGCAGAGAAACCACCGGATACACCTGCAAATGCTGCAGCCATACCAACTACCGGATGACGATTGTATGCCATGAACATCAGTGCTGCGATCGGAATCAGAACGATGTATCCAACTGCATCGGCCAGATTGGACATAACGCCTAAGAATACGATCATCGGAGTAATTAACTTAGCCGGAGTAACCTCTACAGCAGACTTTAATGCGCCTCCGATTAAACCACTGTCCTCCAGAAGTCCGATACCAAACATAGCTACCAGGACAACTCCCAAAGGAGCGAATCCTGTAAAGTTAGTGATTGCATGTGTCAGCATATACACAAGCCCCTCACCATTCAAAAGGCTGACAGCCTGAACCGTCTGAGTCTCTACGACTCCCTTAGAACGGTTAACCAGTTCACCTGTTGCCGAAACTCCAGCCATCTCACAGACAGCAGAAAGAACGATAACAAAGAGAACTAAAATTGCAAAAATAGAAATCGGATGCGGAAGTTTATTTCCGACTTTCTCAATTCCGTTCAGCCAGCGGTTTAATAACGAAGGCTTATCTTTTGCTTGTTCGTTTGCTTTTCCCATTTTTTCCTCCATTCCTAACTTATACGTATAAGTAAATTTTGTATTGTTAGAATATCACAAAAGGATCGGCATTTCAATTGTTTTTTTAGTAATATTAAATTATTGTGTATTTTAGTGAATTTCTATAGACATTTTTAGAGAAATTTAATAAACTGTAAAAGTGTTATAAGGAGTCTACAAAATTATGAAAAAAAATGTTACTGCAAAAGACATCGCAAAACTCTGCGGAGTCTCTCAGGCGACTGTATCTTATGTAATCAATAATCGCCAGAATCAGAAGATCAGTGAGGAAACCAGACGCAAGGTTTTAGATGCCGTTGAAACACTTCACTACTATCCCAATGCTTCCGCCAAAAGCATGCGGACCAAAAACTGCACGTCCATCGGAATTGTATGTGCAAAGGATTACAGCCGCCAGGCTTTCTTAAATGCTTTTACCGGAATCAGCCAGTACCTGTCCCAGATCGACTATACCATCACGATTTTCAATGAAATGGATGATATAGATTCTTCTCCGGATTATGTCAAAAGCTATTATTCCAACGTGATCGATGGACTCATTTTTATTTCCAACGATGATCACGCTGCTTTTACAAAACCGGCCGATGAAAATCATATTCCCTATGTGGTTATCTGTATGGACGGGGTTTTCTCAAAAAAAACGCCGTTCCCCCATGCATTTGAATATGCCCTGCAGGAATGTGCCTCCTTCTGTCTGGAAAAGGAAATCCGCGAAGTGCGGTATTTTTCCATCAGCAATGACGGTCTTTTAGTTAATAATAAATATCCGCTTTTTGAATCCCTGCTTCGCCGGACGGCACCGAACTGCCATCTGGAGCACGTGATCTGCCCTATCAAGGATCGTGATCTGATTCATCTGCAGCAATTTTTAGCTAAATACATGGAAAACCGCAGTTTTGATCTTGCCATTTCTCAAAACTACGACATTGGACTGCTGCTGCAGCGTGAAATATTAAAAACAGGCTTTTCCATCCCTCAGAGAATTCGCCATATCTTCCTGAACGAGGTGAATTTCTATGAAATGGACTATCCTTCTATCAGCGGCATTGATATTCCCTACGATCAAATGGGCGAGTATGCTGCCAAACTTCTTCTTGCTATGATCGAAAACCGTGAATCTGAATTTACCTACCAGGAATTCAGGTGCCGACTCATTCAGAGAGAAACGACGCTGTGACGCTGTTAAAATACTGCGCCTTATAAAGATCAAAAAGAGAACACCCGCTAATTCCAGTTTATGAATTGCCGGATGTTCTCTTTTTTATGATTTTCTTTTCAAGGATCAAGGATATCTGATCTTTTTTACTTTTTATTCGTTACAGTTCAGCCATGACATCTTCTTGTTTCCATATTCATGAAAACAAGAAGCATGGTGGGTCCACCATATGCTGATTTGGATGAAAAAGTGCTTATGCAAGCAAGCTTGCAACACACTTTCTCATTCAAACCAGCGCATGGCTGAACTGTAACTTTTATTCTTCCGTATTCTCAGATTCGGTTTCTTCTCCGTCCTGTTCCTCCAGAAATTCGTCTTCTTCATCCTCATCCTTGTCGCTCTCCCGCACCTTGGCGATGCTTGCAACTGCTATGCCGGATTCAGCATCAATACTCATCAGCTTCACACCGGAGGTATTGCGTCCGATAATCGAGATGTCGCTGACTGCCATCTTGATGATGATGCCTTCATTGGTAATCAGCATGATCTTGCGCTCATTATCTACCAGCTTTGCACCCACCAAATCACCGGTTTTGTCGATGATCTTATAGCAGCGCACGCCCTTGCCGCCTCGGTTCTGGGCTGTAAATTCATCAATCGGAGTGCGTTTTCCATAACCATTTTCCGATACCACCAGCAGGCATTCTCCCTGGCTGGCCATCTGCATACCGATGACTTCATCGCCTTCATCAAACTTCATGCCGATAACCCCCATGGAAACACGGCCTGTTACGCGGACATCGGTCTCATGGAATCGGATACACATACCTTTCTTTGTGATCAGGAAAATATCTTCGGTATTATCGGTAGCCTTAACTTCGATCAATTCATCGTCATCACGAAGTACAATCGCCTGAAGACCGTTCTTGCGGACATTGCTGTATTCCTTCATCGGAGTCTTCTTAACCATACCATTGCGGGTTGCCATGAAGAGATATTTCTCATCATCGATCTCCTTCATAGGAACGATGGATGTGATCTTCTCGCCTGGCATCAGCGGAAGCAGATTCACGATGGCAGTACCTCTGGCAGTGCGTCCTGCCTCCGGAATCTCGTATCCCTTCAGACGGTATACGCGTCCCTTGTTGGTAAAGAACATCACATAATGATGGGTTGTGGTCATCAGCAGATCTTCGATATAATCTTCCTCAATAGTCTGCATGCCCTTGATTCCCTTGCCTCCGCGGTTCTGGCTCTTGAAATTATCGCTGGACATTCTCTTAATATAGCCAAAATTGGTCATGGTCACAACGATATCGTCATCCGGGATCAAATCCTCCGCAGACATATCGTATTCATCATATCCGATGGCGGTACGGCGGTCATCTCCGTATTTATCAGCGATGAGGGAGATCTCCTCCTTGATAACACACAGAAGTTTCTTCTCATCTGCCAGAATCGCTTTCAACTCTGCAATCTTTGCCTCCAGCTCTTTATATTCATTTTCCAGTTTCTCGCGTTCCAGACCGGTCAGAGCACGCAGACGCATATCTACGATGGCCTGTGCCTGTGCATCCGAAAGATCAAAACGCTCCATTAACTGAGCTTTCGCCGCCTGAACATTGGCAGAACCGCGGATGATCTTAATAACCTCATCGATATGATCCAGTGCCTTTAAAAGACCTTCCAAAATATGGGCTCTCTCTTCTGCCTTGTTCAGATCATATTTGGTTCTTCTGGTTACCACATCCTCCTGGTGCTTTAAGTAATATTCCAGGATCTGCTGCAGATTTAAGATACGCGGCTCATTATTAACCAGCGCCAGCATAATCACACCAAAGGTGTCCTGCAGCTGTGTATGCTTCAGCAGACGGTTCATGATGACATTGGCATTCACATCACGGCGCAGTTCAATGCAGATCCGAAGTCCCTCACGGTTGGATTCATCACGCAGATCCGTGATTCCATCAAGCTTTTTATCCTTTACAAGCTCTGCGATCTTTTCGATCAAACGAGCCTTATTCACTGCATAAGGAAGCTCTGTCACGATGATACGGCTCTTGCCATTTGCCATGGCCTCGATATTGTATACAGCCCGTACACGGATCTTGCCGCGTCCGGTTCTGTACGCTTCTTCGATGCCTGCTTTTCCAAGGATGGTTGCTCCTGTCGGGAAATCAGGTCCCTTTACGATCTCCATCAGTTCTTCGATGGTAGTCGGGCGGTCTTCCTCCACCCGGTTGTCTATGATCTTGACAACGGCAGCAATCACCTCACGCAGGTTGTGAGGCGGAATATTCGTTGCCATACCAACGGCGATACCGGTGCCGCCATTTACCAGAATATTGGGAAAACGAGCCGGAAGAACCGTCGGTTCTTTCTCAGTCTCATCAAAGTTCGGCATGAAATCAACGGTATTCTTGCCAATATCCGCCAGCATCTCCATGGAAATACGGCTCAGTCTTGCCTCGGTGTATCGCATCGCTGCGGCGCCGTCGCCGTCCATGGAACCGAAGTTTCCATGTCCATCTACAAGCGGGTAACGGGTAGCCCATTTCTGAGCCATATTTACCAACGCACCATAGATTGAACTGTCACCATGTGGGTGGTATTTACCCATTGTATCACCGACGATACGGGCTGACTTACGGTGGGGCTTATCCGGTCCATTATTCAGCTCAACCATCGAATAAAGCACTCGTCTCTGCACCGGTTTCAAGCCATCCCGCACATCCGGAAGTGCACGGGCAGCAATAACGCTCATCGCATAATCGATGTAAGACGTTTCCATTGTCTTTTTCAGATCAATGTCATGAATTTTGTCAAATATATTTGGTTCCATCTATACTCCTTTCGTCCTCAAAAGGATTTAAGTGACTTAAATTTAATTAAATATCCAGGTTCTTTACGTACTTCGCATTTGCCTCGATAAACTCACGGCGCGGCTCAACCTGATCCCCCATCAGGGTAGCAAATGTCAGATCAACCTCCGAAGCAGTCTCACTGTCGATCTGGACACGGAGAAGAATTCGGCGCTCCGGATCCATGGTAGTCTCCCAAAGCTGTTCCGCGTCCATCTCACCCAGACCTTTATAACGCTGGATCTTATTGTTGTTGTCACGGCCAATCTCAGTCAGAATCGAATTCAGCTCATCATCGCTGTATGCATACCAGACACGCTTATTCTTCTCGATCTTATAAAGCGGCGGCTGTGCCAGATATACATGTCCTTCCCGGATCAAATCCGGCATAAAACGATACAGGAACGTCAGAAGCAGGGTACTGATATGTGCACCATCCACATCGGCATCGGTCATGATAATGATCTTGTTGTAACGAAGTTTTGAAATATCAAAATCTTCATGAATACCGGTACCAAATGCCGTGATCATCGCACGGATCTCCGCATTGCCGTAAATTCGATCCAGTCTTGCTTTTTCTACGTTTAAGATCTTGCCTCGAAGAGGCAGAATAGCCTGATTGGATTTATTTCTAGCCTCTTTCGCAGAACCACCCGCGGAATCTCCCTCTACGATGTAGATCTCGCAGTTTTCCGGATTCTTGTCGGAACAATCGGCTAATTTTCCTGGAAGCGCCATGCCGTCAAGCGCTGATTTACGTCTCGTCATCTCGCGCGCCTTGCGGGCTGCGTCGCGGGCTCTCTTGGCAAGAATTGATTTCTCACAGATGATCTTGGCAACCGTTGGATTCTGCTCCAGGAAATATGTCAGCTGCTCGCTCACGATCGCATCGACCGCCGCGCGGGCCTCGCTGTTGCCGAGTTTCTGCTTCGTCTGTCCCTCAAACTGCGGCTCCTCGATCTTAACGCTGATGATCGCTGTAAGGCCCTCGCGGATATCCTCACCGCTGAGTGCCGGCTCATTTTCCTTCAGAAGCTTATTTTTCTTCGCATAGTCATTAAAAGTCTTCGTCAGAGCACTCTTAAAGCCGGCCAGATGGGTACCGCCCTCCGGTGTGTTGATATTATTGACGAAGGTGTAGATATTTTCCGTGTAGGAATCGTTATGCTGCATCGCCACCTCGACAAATACCTTGTCCTTGATGCCCTCGCAGTAGATAACCGGTTCATAGAGCTTCTCATTGCTCCGGTTCAAGTAGGTGACAAATTCCTTGATACCGCCCTCATAGTGAAAGGTCTTCTCATGCTTCACTTCTCTGTCATCCCGCAGGGTGATCTTTAAGTTTTTCGTCAGGAATGCCGTCTCACGCAGGCGTACTTTTAACGTATCATAGTCGTAGACCGTTTCCTCGAAAATCTCCTTATCCGGCAGGAATACGACCCGTGTGCCGTGCTTATCCGGAGCACACTCACCGACTACTTTCAGCGGATACATCGTTTTGCCGCGCTCATAGCGCTGTTTATATACCTTTCCATCGCGGCAGATCTCAACCTCCAGCCACTCGGAAAGAGCATTTACAACCGATGCGCCTACGCCGTGCAGACCGCCGGATACCTTGTATCCGCCGCCGCCGAACTTGCCGCCCGCATGCAGGATCGTAAATACGACCTCAACCGCCGGAAGTCCGGCTTTTTTCTGAGTATCAACCGGGATACCACGACCGTCATCCTGTACCGTGATGGAATTGTCCGCATTGATCTGCACCTCGATGTGACTGCAGAATCCGGCTAACGCCTCATCCACGGAGTTGTCAACTATCTCATACACCAGGTGATGGAGGCCTCTTACAGATGTGCTGCCTATATACATACCAGGACGCTTTCTGACCGCCTCCAATCCCTCCAATATCTGTATTTGATCTGCACTGTATTCTGAACCCATAGTTCCTCCTTCACTTGCTGTTTTATGTCTGACTAGTTGTCTTGTTTGGACGTTCACAGGTGACCGTCCCGCTCACGACCCGAAAGGTCTTATCTATCTGGAAGCTGTGGCTGATAAAATCATCCAAGCCCGTACAGGTAATGATCGTCTGTATGTGGCGGATGCTGGCGAGCAGATGATCCTGCCGTTTTCCATCTAACTCCGACAAAACATCGTCGAGAAGCAGGATCGGATACTCCTTTTTGATCTTTTTAACCAGCTCAATCTCCGCCAGTTTGAGCGATAATGCCGCCGTTCTCTGCTGTCCCTGTGAACCGAAGCGCCGGATGTCAATTCCGTTGACATAGAAACTTAAGTCATCCCGGTGTGGTCCGACCAGCGTTGTCTTCTGCTTCCGGTCCGCCTCGCGGCTCTTTTTGACTGCCGCTTCCAGCTGATCTGCCTCCGTGTTCGGCTCATACTGGATGACGAGTTCTTCCTTTCCACCCGACAATTTCTGATGGATCGGACGGATCAATTCGTTTAATTCACCGATAAATTCCCGCCGGTACTGGCTCACCTCCCGCCCGTAGGAAGCAAGCTGCATATCCCATATATCCAGCATCTCCTCGTACTCGGGATGGAAAAACAGCTCCTTTAAGAGCTTATTTCTCTGTATCACCACCCGGTTGTACTGCACCAGCGAATGGACGTAGAGCCGGTTTAACTGGCATAATTCCAGATCAATAAAACGGCGCCGATCCGCCGGCCCGTTCTTAATGAGATTCAGATCTTCCGGCGAAAAAAACACCACGTTAACAATGCCGAAAAGCTCGCTCGCCCGCCGGATCGGGATCCCGTTGACCGCCACGCCCTTCGTCTTATTTTTCTTTAGATGCATGTCAATCCGGTACGGCACATCGTCCTTGCGAAGCTGCATCTTGATGTGGGACTCGTCCTCTCCGAATTCGATGATCTCCCTGTCCTTGCTGCCGCGGTGGGACTTGGTCGTCGCACACACGTAGACCGCTTCAAGAATATTGGTTTTACCCTGCGCGTTGTCCCCGTAGAGAACATTCGTCCCCGGATCAAAATCCATATGTAATTCCCCGTAATTGCGGTAATTTTTGAGTTCGATCGATTCGATAAACATGAAACCATCCTTTATTTGGTGATTGTTACGGTCTCTCCGTCATACTCGACTTTGTCCCCGTCGTAAAGCTTCTTGCCGCGCTGCATCTCCACCGCGCCATTGACCTTCACAAGCCCGTCCTGAATCGCAAATTTAGCATCCACGCCAGACTCTACCAGACCAGCTGCCTTAAGCGCCTGACCCAGTTTTATAAATTCATCTCTCAGTTTTATCTCCATCTTATTTCAGATCCTTTCTGTCACTGTCTGCCTGCACCTGCCATGTCTAAAAATGGCAGGTTAGATCGCTGCCGCATTGAAATTGACCGGCAGGATCAGATAGATGTAAGTCTCCTCCTCGTCCCGGATAAAGCACGGGGATTTCGGATTCATCATGTACAGAGTCACTTCCTCATCATCGATGATTCGCAGCGCATCACCCAAAAACTTCGGGTTGAAGCCGATCATCAGGTCTTTTCCAAACTTGGTAATCGCCAGACGGGCATCCATCGTACCGAAGGCGGAATGCATCTTTAACTCCATTTCTTCATCGGTAAAGTTTAAGATCAAAGGTTTCTTATCATTTTCACGGACGAGAATGCTCGCACGGTCGATCGCATCCATGAAATCACGGCGGTTCAAGGTAACTTTCGTCTCATAATCGGAGGAAAGCATCTGATTGATCCGGAAATACTCGCCCTCAATCAGGCGGGATAACACGATCGTGTCGTCAAATTCAAACATGATGTGGTTGGTGCTGAAGAAAATCTGTACCTCAGAGTCGTTGTCACCGTTTAAGATCTTGCTGATCTCACCTAAAGTCTTGCCAGGAACGATGACTTTTATATCACTGTACTGTTCTTTTAATGCAACTTTGCGGATCGACATGCGGTGTCCGTCGAGGGAAACGAGCTTAAGTTCATTGCCGGTGACCTCCATCAGCTCACCGGTCATCATCTTGTTGCTGTCGTTCGGCGAGATCGAGAAGATCGTCTGGCGGATGATCTCTTTTAAGGTAAACTGGGAAAGTGTGATGAATTTATCCCGCTCAATGTGGGGAATATAGGAAAATTCATCGCCGTCCTTGCCCTGAATCTGGAAAATAGCCTTGTCACAGGTGATCGTCGTGTTGTATTTTTCATCCGATTCGATCGTGATCGTAGAATTTTCGCCGGAGAGCTTGCGGATAATATCGGAAAAAAGCTTGGCATCAAGAGCGATTTTTCCACGTTCCAGGATCGTTCCTTCGACCTTCGTCTCAATTCCCAGCTCCATATCGTTGCCGGTCAGTTTGATCTCATCCGAAACAGCATCGATCAGGATGCATTCGAGAATCGGCATGGTGGTTTTGGAAGGAACGGCCTTCAGAACAATGTTGATACCGTTCATTAAATGATCTTTTTCAAATGAAAGCTTCATGTTTGTTGATAACTCCTTTGCTAAAAATAACGTGGAACGGAAAGAAAAGATATATATAAATTCCGTCGCAATCGTAGTAGGGGCTGTGAATATGTGGAATTCTCCGGACAGCCCCGAAAATACAGGGGTTCAGACTCCTTTTGAATGGTTAAAAAGGCTGTGTAAAACTGTCCGGAACCGGCTGGATAACTTTTGAATTATCCACAGCCCTGAAATGGAGCAAAATGTGGGAAAAGTTATCCACAGGTTTTCAACCACTTTTCCACGCGAAATTGTGGAAGAAACCTACTGTGGGCTGATCTTTTTCATTAAGATTTCCACTGTATTGCGAAGCGATTCGTTTTTCTCCATATCGGCAGCGATCTTGTCGTGACCGTGGATGATCGTCGTGTGATCCCGACCGCCTAAATATTTGCCGATATTCTGCAGGGAAGTTCCGAGCATCGAACGGCAGATATACATCACGATCTGGCGCGGGAATACGATCTCCTTGTTGCGCTTCTGGGAGGAAATGTCAAGCGGAGTGATACCGAAATGATCAGCAACGACCTGGATGATCAGCTCTGGGGTCACTTCTTTCTCCGCGTTCGGGGAAATGAGATCCTTGAGCGCTTCCTCCGCCAGCTCCGTCGTGATCTCCTTGTTATTTAACTTGGAAAGGGCGACGATCTTGGTGAGGGCGCCCTCGAGTTCGCGGATGTTGGACTTGACGTTGGTGGCGATGTACTTGATCACTTCATTATCTATATTGTAGCCCTCGAGTTCCTCTTTTTTGCGGAGGATCGCCATACGGGTTTCATAATCCGGCGACTGGATATCGACGGTCAAGCCCCATTCGAAACGGGAACGAAGCCGTTCTTCCAGCGTCTCGATCTCTTTCGGCGGTTTATCTGAGGAGATAATGATCTGTTTTTTCGCTTCATAGAGTGCGTTGAAGGTATGGAAAAATTCTTCCTGTGTCGATTCCTTACCGATAATAAACTGGATATCATCGATGAGGAGGACGTCGTTGTTTCTGTATTTTTCACGGAACTCCGTGGTGGAAATATTGTTTTTGTTCCGGATCGCATCGATCAGTTCGTTCGTAAACTTCTCACTTGTAACGTAGAGAACCTTCGCTTTTGGATTGTTTTTTAAGATAAAATGTCCGATCGAGTGCATAAGATGCGTTTTTCCCAGACCTACACCCCCGTAAATGAAGAGAGGGTTGTAGATCTCACCCGGAGATTCTGCCACGGCGAGGGAAGCGGCGTGCGCTAAGTTATTGTTCGCGCCGACGACGAAGGTGTCGAATGTGTAGCGCGGATTTAAGTTCGCATCCTGGATGAGCTGGCGGCTGACCTCGGACGGGCGGTTGATCAGATGGCTTTTGTCCGTCTCTTTTTGCGGCTCATCGACCTGTTCGATGGTGACAAAATCGACCTCACACTCGATTCCGGTTAGTTCTTCGATGGTAATCTGGATCAAAAGTCCGTATTTTTTTTTGATATAGCCGAGAAACTGCACATCCGGAACCAGGATCTGAAGGGTGCCGTCTTTCATGGAATAAGGCTGCGTCGGAAGCAGCCATGTTTTGAAAGAAACGTCCGTCAGTTCGTGTTCTTCTTTAATATGGAGGAGAATTTCATCCCATTTTTCCTTAATTTTCTCTATCATACTGTGTCTCCTAAACGTAAAAAGCAGCCAAAACTGCAAAATAACCCAATCTAAGTTCTATTCTACATGATTTGTCCACATTTTTCAATAAAAACCCGCAATGTGAATAAGTGAAATTCAGTTATCCACGTGGAAAAAACGCCGAAAAATAAGGCTTTTTGGTGAATGGGTGTGAACAATCAGAAGCTTATCCAGATCGTATTCCACGGCTTTTCCACAAGTTATCCCCAAAATGTGGATAAGTGGAGGATAAGCTGTGAATAGGTGGCGGGAATGCTGATAAAATAAGGATTTTTTTATCCACAAAATGGAAACGTCCCGGTGTGTATACTGTATACAATAAGGTGCCTCGACAGCAATCGACGATCGATCTGTGGGGACTCAGGATCGAAATGGTGGAAAAACCGCAGAAAATCTTTGATCTATGGGGATTAAAAAGATCAAAATAGTGGTTGACGAATGCGGAATTCTTCTATATAATGGAGAAGATGTTTAATTACAATAGTCTAACTATGTTGAGATGAATGCGGATTTCGGCGCGAACCGGAGGAAGCATGGATTTCTCTTACTATATTATGGATGAGGAGGTGTATGCAGACATGAAGATGACATTTCAGCCGAAGAAAAGACAGAGAGCAAAAGTTCATGGATTCCGTGCGAGAATGAGCAGCGCAGGTGGAAGAAAAGTTCTGGCTGCCAGAAGAGCAAAAGGTAGAGCAAAATTATCTGCTTAATGAACGAGGCCGCAATCGAGTTATAGATTGTGGCCTTTCTTAATATTCATAGAAAAAGTTCTAAGAATATTAAGAAAAGCTCTGCGATGCACACTCGGTGCAGGGGAATTGGTGATTTTAATGAAGCGTTTTAATTCAATTAAGAAGAACAGCGAATTTCAAAAGGTTTACAAGACAGGGAAATCCTATGCCAATAAGCTTCTGGTTATGTACGTGAAGCGGGTGGATGACGGGAAGGAGCCTCGGATCGGTATCTCCGTCAGCAAAAAGGTTGGAAACAGCGTGGTCCGCCATCACGTGACAAGGTTGGTACGGGAGAGCTATCGGTTAAATAAGGACAGAGTCAGACTCGGATTAGACATCGTAGTCGTTGCCAGACCGGCAGCGAAAGAAGCAGACTTCAAAAAAATTGAGAGTGCATACCTGCACTTATGCGGACTGCATAACATTCTGGAGAATCGAAGTGAGAATATTGATTAAGAAGATCTTGATAAAGATGATTCGGGGATATCAGCTCTATATTTCCCCTATGACAGGACCTCACTGCAAGTACACGCCGACGTGCTCGGAGTACGCCATCCAGGCACTTAAAAAGTACGGCGCTGTAAAAGGTATGATTTTGGCATGTAAGCGGATTCTTCGCTGTAATCCATTTGCAGAAGGCGGTTATGATCCAGTTCCGTAAAGGATGAGGAGGTAGTTCATTGGACGTTAGCGTTTTAGTTGCGACAAAGGCAGGTTCGATCATGGGACCGATCGCCAGTGTGTTTGGTTATATCATGGACTTTTTATTCCGGATTACCAGCAGCATGGGGATCATGAATATCGGTCTGTGTATCATCCTGTTTACCATTATCACAAAGTTACTGTTATTTCCTCTGACGATCAAACAGCAGGAATCGTCAAAACTTATGTCGCTTATGAACCCTGAAATCAAGGCGGTTCAGAATAGGTATAAGGGAAAAACCGATCAGGCATCGATGGCTAAACAACAGGTTGAGATGCAGGCAGTTTATGAGAAATATGGCTCGAATCCGATGGCAGGATGTCTGCCGATGGCGATTCAGCTTCCGATTATCTTCGCTTTGTACCGGGTTATCTACAACATTCCGGCATACGTACCGTCAGTACGTGTCTTTTTTGACAACGTAGCGAACCCGCTGATGGAGCAGCCGGATTACGTCAACAAGATTTCCGAGCTGGCAAGCGGTGTCGGCATGGCGGTGGACAAGGTAGACTACACCGTGGCAAACAAAGTCGTAGATATGTTATATAAGTTGACACCGGCTGGATGGGATACGCTGGAAAGTTTATTCCCGCAGATCTCTTCGACGATCGCAGAAAATGCGGGCAAGATTGAGCAGATGAACTATTTCTTCGGCATCAATCTGGCAACTCCGCCGTTTACCGGTTTTAACCACATCACGATCGCATGGATCATCCCGATCCTCGCAGGTCTGACCCAGTGGCTCTCCACCAAGCTGATTTCCAATTTACAGCAGGTGGATCAGGACGCGCCGGGCGCGAGCATGATGAACAGCATGATGATCACGATGCCGCTGATGTCCGTATTCTTCTGTTTCTCCCTGCCGTCCGCGATCGGTATCTACTGGGTCGTTCAGGGTGCATTCCAGCTCGTTCAGCAGCTGATCGTAAATGCACATATGAACAAGATCGATGTCGATGATCTGATCCGCCGCAACGTGGAGAAGATGAACAAGAAGAGAGCGAGAAAAGGTCTGCCGCCGGCCAATGTCAGCGAGAAGGCAAGCGTGAATTTAAAGGCGCTGCAGGCACGCGAGGATGCGGAAAGCAAGGCGAAAGAGGACAAGATCTCCCGCAATAAAAAGCAGATGGAGGCGTCTGAAGCATTTTACAATTCCGATCCGAAGCCGGGCAGTCTGGCTTCCAAGGCCAAGATGGTGCAGAAGTACAACGATAAGCACGCGAAAAAATAGAAGGAGGGCGCAGGATGGATATGATTACGGTTACCGCTAAGACAGTCGATGAGGCAGTAACAAAGGCACTGATTGAACTGGAAACCACCAGTGATAAATTAGAGTACGAAGTGGTCGAAAAAGGAAGCGCCGGATTTCTGGGGATCGGCGCGAAACCGGCGATCATCCGTGCTAAGAAAAAAGAGACGCTCGAGGATCGTGCGATCGACTTTTTAAGCCAGGTATTTGATGCGATGAACTTAGATGTGAAGATCGCAGCGGCTTTCAATGAGGAAGAGTGCGAGATGAACATTGACCTCTCCGGCGAGGACATGGGTATTTTGATCGGTAAGAGAGGTCAGACCCTGGATTCTCTCCAGTATCTGGTCAGCCTGGTTGTCAACAAGAAGAGCGAGAATTACGTCCGCGTGAAGCTCGATACCGAGAATTACCGCGAGAGACGGAAAGAGACGCTTGAGACACTGGCAAAGAACATTGCTTACAAGGTAAAGAGAACGAAACGTTCCGTATCTTTGGAGCCGATGAACCCGTATGAGAGACGGATCATTCATGCAGCGCTGCAGAATGACAAGTATGTCACCACCCGCAGCGAGGGCGAGGATCCGTTCCGGCATGTGATTATTTCGCTGAAGCGTGAGGGCAGACGCGAGAGAAGTGACGGGTATGGGAGATATGAGAAGTAAATAAGTGTGACGAAGAAGGTCTGGAGGTATCTAGACCTTCTTTTTTGTGGGGGATCGAGCGCGAGAGGTTTATCGTGAAAACATGAAAAAAGAAATAAATATTAGACTAGATTTGTAAATAAAGATGGGAAAATGCTTCCATATGGTATAGAATAAGAAGATAAAAAGCAAGGAAGGATTTATATATATATGGTATATACAGATACAATCGCCGTGATCGCGACGGCGCTTTCGAGTTCGGGGATTGGGATTATCCGGATTAGCGGTTCGGACGCTGTTGCGGTGGCGGAGCGGATGTTTGAACCGGCGGTGGCGGGGAAGAGGCTTTCAGAGCAGAAAACGTATACGATTCATTATGGATATATTCGGGATGGAGAGGAACGGATCGATGAAGTGCTGCTTCTTTTGATGCGCGGTCCGCACAGTTATACGGCGGAGGACACGGTAGAGATTGACTGTCACGGAGGCGTTCTGGTGATGAAGCGGATTCTGGAGCTGGCGGTAAAATGTGGGGCGCGGCTGGCGGAACCAGGCGAATTTACGAAGCGGGCGTTTTTAAATGGCAGAATTGATCTTTCGCAGGCGGAAGCCGTGATCGATGTGATCCAGTCGAAAAATGAGTATGCGCTGCAGTCTTCGGTCAGCCAGTTGAGCGGTTCAATGTCGCGGAAAGTGCGGGAACTCCGCGAAAAACTAATCTATGAGATCGCCTTTATTGAGTCCGCACTTGATGATCCGGAGCATATTTCCCTGGACGGATACCCGGAGCGCCTTCGGGAGACGCTGCAGCCGATTGAGATGGAACTGGAGGCGTCGATCGGGACGTTTGACAACGGGCGTATCATGACGGAGGGGATCAAAACCGTGATCTTAGGTAAGCCGAATGCAGGAAAATCGTCCCTGATGAATGTACTGCTGGGAGAGGAGCGCGCGATTGTGACAGAGATCGCCGGTACGACACGCGATACGCTGGAGGAAAATATCCGTCTGCGCGGGCTTAGCTTAAATTTGATCGATACGGCGGGCATCCGGGAAACGGAGGATATCGTTGAAAAGATTGGCGTGGAACGGGCGAGAAAGATTGCGGATGAGGCAGATTTGATCTTGTATGTGGTCGATGGATCAAGGGAGCTGGATGAAAATGACCGTCAGATCCTCGATTTGATCCGGGGACGGAAGGTGATCGTCCTCTTAAATAAGACAGATCTGGAACCGGTTCTCACAGAAGAAGCGCTTCGCGAAGCGTGCGGGCAGGAAGTGATCCCGGTATCGGCGAAGGAACAGCAGGGAATTGATCGATTGGAGGAAAAAATTCAGACGATGTTTTTGCAGGGAAACCTGAATTTCAACGATCAGGTCATGCTGACAAACGTCCGTCACAAGACGGCGATGGAGCAGGCGCTGAAAAGCCTGCGCCTGGTCGAGACAAGCATCGACAATGCGATGCCGGAGGATTTTTTCTCGATTGATCTGATGGATGCCTATGAACATCTTGGAACGATCCTTGGGGAATCACTGGAAGAGGATCTGGTGAATGAGATTTTCAGCCATTTTTGTATGGGGAAATAGATCAATTTTTTTGCAAGGTTTCTTTCCTTGTGGTATGATAGGGTGGATCTGAAAACAAGAAAGAATATAAGGCGTTTGATCGAATTGAAATGTGCAGCTGCAGTAAAATCGGCTGCGAAACATACGGCGCATGAGCCGTAGCGTTTATCTCAGTCGAGAAGACTCCCACCTCTTCAGGTGGTGAGTAATAGCAAATTTGTCTCAGTGGAAGCCTTGTCTCCGACTGAGATAAACGCTCCGCGAGGATGCGCAGTGATTCTGTAAAGAATATGTCAGCTTACGCTGACCAGAATCACGCGCCAAGTCTCACGGATGTTCGACTTGAATAGAACGCAGAGATAGAGAGGAAAGAGGAAACATGCCCTGTTTAACAGAAAATTATGATGTAGCGGTCGTCGGGGCGGGACACGCCGGCTGTGAGGCGGCGCTGGCAAGCGCGAGACTGGGACTCGAGACGATCGTGTTTACCGTCAGCGTGGACAGCATCGCCCTGATGCCGTGCAACCCGAATGTCGGCGGAAGCTCGAAGGGCCACTTGGTGCGCGAGCTGGATGCGCTCGGCGGCGAGATGGGAAAAAATATAGATAAAACCTTTATACAGTCCAAGATGCTCAACCAGTCTAAGGGACCGGCGGTGCATTCGCTCCGCGCGCAGGCGGACAAGCAGGAATACACCCGCCAGATGCGCCGTACCATGGAAAATACCGATCACCTGACGATCCGTCAGGGAGAGGTGGCAGAGCTGATCGTGGAAGAAGGTCAGATCAAAGGACTGAAAACGTACTCCGGCGCGACGTATTACTGCAAGGCGGTGGTGCTGGCAACGGGAACGTACCTGAAAGCAAGATGTATCTATGGCGATGTGAGCAATCCGACCGGACCGAATGGTCTGCAGGCGGCAAACCATCTGACAGATTCCCTGAAAAAGCTGGGAATCGAGATGTTCCGTTTCAAGACGGGCACACCGGCGCGTGTCGATAAGCGCAGCATCGATTTTTCTAAGATGGAAGAGCAGTTCGGCGATGAGAGGGTTGTGCCATTTTCTTTTTCCACCGATCCGGAGTCGGTGCAGAAGGAGCAGGTGTCCTGCTGGCTGACCTATACCAATGAGAAAACACATGAGATCATCCGCAACAACCTGGATCGATCGCCCCTCTTTTCGGGCGCGATCGAGGGAACAGGTCCGCGTTACTGTCCATCGATCGAGGATAAGGTGGTAAAATTTCCAGATAAGAACCGTCATCAGGTTTTTGTCGAGCCGGAGGGAATTTATACGAATGAAATGTATCTGGGCGGTATGTCCAGTTCCCTGCCGGAGGATGTGCAGTACGCGATGTACCGTACCGTACCGGGACTTGAAAATGTCAAAATTGTTCGAAATGCATATGCGATTGAGTACGATTGTATCAATGCACGCCAGTTAAAGGCATCGCTGGAATTTAAGGCGATCCGGGGATTGTTCAGCGGCGGTCAGTTTAACGGAAGCTCCGGTTATGAGGAAGCGGCGGTACAGGGCTTTATGGCGGGTGTCAATGCGGCGCGCGAAGTGCTGGGAAAAGAACCGATCATCCTCGACCGTTCCCAGGCATATATCGGTGTCTTGATCGACGATCTGGTTACCAAAGAAAACCATGAACCGTACCGGATGATGACGTCGCGTGCGGAATACCGCCTGCTTTTGCGTCAGGACAATGCGGATCTGCGTCTTTCCCCGATCGGGCATGAGATTGGACTGGTCAGTGATGCGATGTATGAGCGTGTCCTCTGGAAAGAAAAAATGATCGAGGAAGAGGCAAAGCGTCTGGAGAAGATCAACATTGGCGCTGGAAAAGAAGTGCAGGAATTTTTAGAGCGCCACGGAAGCACCCCGCTCAAGACCGCGGCAACGCTGGCAGAGCTGGTACGCCGTCCGGAGTTAAGCTATGAAGCACTGGCAGAGCTGGATCCGAACCGTCCGGAACTTCCGGAAGATGTGATCGAGCAGATCAACATCAACATCAAGTATGACGGCTATATCCGCCGCCAGCTGCAGCAGGTTGCACAGTTCAAGAAGATGGAGGGCCGGAAGCTGGATGAAAACTTCGACTATTCCACGGTCGGAAGCCTGCGCCGTGAGGCAGTACAGAAATTAAATCTCTATAAACCGGCAAATATCGGTCAGGCATCCCGAATCGCGGGCGTGTCACCGGCGGATATTTCGGTGCTGCTGGTACACTTAGAGCAGAGCCGCCATGCGGGACATGGGGAAGAGAAGAAAGAACTGTAAAATAGAAACGAGCGGATTCAGAGTTACTGTACACGGGCAGGCACTTTTGGAACCGAAAGTGCCGTAAAAAAACCTGGTGGCAGGAGGAATTTGCCGTATTTAAATGCGAAGCCACGGCAAATTCCGTTACTGGGCACGTATGCGTGAACAGTAACGAGTCAGAGACTGCATGGAAACAGGTAAACGCATTGCAGCAACTCAAAGTGTAAGATAGATAAGAACCTGAGAAAAAATAAAACATATCATGAAGGATATATTTATGGCAGAAGAAAATAAAGTAGAAAGCGGTGTGGTTCTGCCTCCGGCAGACTTTACCGGGCAGCTTCAGAAAGAAGCGCAGGAGATGGGCGTCGCGTTAAATGAACACCAGATCAAGCAGTTCTACGATTATTATGAACTGTTGATTCATTGGAATACGATGGTGAATCTGACAGCGATCACGGAACAGAAGGAAGTTGTGACCAAACATTTTTCGGATAGTCTGGCACTTGTGAAAGCGGTGCCGGATCTGGCAGAGAAAGAGTATACGTTGATCGATGTTGGAACGGGAGCTGGATTTCCGGGTATCCCGTTAAAGATTGCATTTCCAAATTTAAAGGTCACGCTTCTCGATTCTTTAAATAAGCGGATCAACTTTCTGAACGAGGTAATTCAGGCATTGGAACTGGAAAAAATTCAGGCGGTTCACGGGCGGGCGGAGGATGCGGCACATGATAATGTTTCACGTGAAACATTTGATTTCTGCGTTTCACGCGCGGTGGCAAATCTGTCCACGCTGTCGGAATACTGCCTGCCATTTGTCAAGGTGGGAGGCTGGTTTGTACCGTACAAATCAGGCAAACTGGAGGAAGAGATGAAGACGGGAAAAGGTGCGATCCGCAAGCTGGGCGGCGAGCTGGAGGATGTGATTTCCTTCCACCTTGCCAATGAGGATGAGCGTAACCTGGTCCGGATTCATAAGACAGAGAGGACGGGAAAAAAGTATCCGAGAAAAGCGGGAACGCCGTCGCGGGAGCCGCTGAAATAAAGCAATCAAAAGGTAGATAGAGAAAGACTGTATATGGAACACGTAGGGTATGCAGTCTTTCTTTTTCATATAGGCGGGGTTTAAACAAAAATGTATGACTGAATATTTGTCCGGGAAGATTGTGTTCCAGAAGCCGTATCAGGCATATGACAGAGGAAATCTGGAGAAGCAGGTAGAGGCGATGGCAGAGCTGGAAATAATAGGGAAAATTTATAAAATTTGAGTTTTCGTTATAGAATATAGTTTTTTGTGCGAAAGCCGAGGCGATAGAGTGGGAATAATGTAGAATAAAGAGGAGCATTCCGGGGGTTTTGTTTGTATATAGATAGTGCGGCGGGACCTGGATGACACATTAGGACCGTTCCTATCAAGAAGAAACAAACAAGGCGCACGGAAGGATGACGCTGTGAGTTATGAAGGATACTGGAAAAATGGTATCTGCATCATGGTATGAGTATGAAAAAGCATTTTTTATGGAGATGTGGGAAAGAGAGAGTAACTGTTCGCGGGTAGGCACTGTTGGAACCGAAAGTGTCGTAAGAAAACGTGGTGGCAGCAGGAATTTGCCGTATTTAAATGTGAAGCCACGGCAAATTCCGTTATTGGGCACGTATGCGTGAACAGTAATAAGCTTCGTCCTATGACGAAAAAAACGCTCCGCGGTATGCATACGCATTATCCTTTTTTAAGAAAAAAACATATGGATCGCATCCATCACGGCATCCGGCTGTTCTAACTGCGGCAGATGTTTGGTCTTCGGGATGATAGAGGACTCGATTGCGGAATTATAAATCTTGTAATCCTGAATCGTCGCCTCGATCATCGGTTCCTCGGAACCGCCGATGATGAAGATGCTGTTGTCGATCTTCCTGAGAGCATTGGAAATATTGCACTTGGTATAGCGGCATTCAATACTGGAGAAGATCGCTTTCGGACATTCACCGAGATGTGCAGCTTCGTGGCTGCGGTCGATCTGAACCGGTTTTACGGTATACGGATTGTAAAAATATTTGGTGCGGAATGCCTCTTCGATCATCGAGCGGCTGCACGCAATGTGGTAAATGAGCGTTCCAGCCAGCGGGAGATCCAGAAGAAGCTTATAAAGCTTGGCATTTTTACCCGGAAGCTGACAACAGTCGGTAAGGCTGCTCGGGTTGATGAGCATGATCTGATCAAATAGTTCTGGAGAGTTGCTGCACGCCATGATAGACAGTGCCGCTGAATCACCGGTGGAGAGAATGTTGGTCCGATGTCCGATCTCAGATTTGATAAAATCACAGATCAGCTGGACGAACAGGTAATTTGTGTAGGTCAGGTTCGGCTTCTCGGAACGTCCGCAGCCGAGAAGGTCGAGCGTGTAGACGGTGTAGGAGCGGCTGAGCTGTTCGCGGATGGATTCCCACTCATAGCCGCTCGATGCAAAGTGCAGATCGTGAATCAACAGAAGCGGTTTGCCGGAACCGCATTTTGTATAGTAGATATTTCCCAGCCGCCATTTGTAGCAGAGAGAATTCTCTTCCCGGGTCAGACCGCGGGAGGTGGCAGAAAATTGAATATATTTATTTAAAAGTGCCAGTGAAACTGCGCCGCCGGCGGACAGCATCAGGCAGGTCATGATCTTGTTTTTTGTGTTCATATAGAAAGCTCCTTTTGAATCGAAAAATTAAACTCGAAAATATCTCATCAAGTAATTCTATTATACCATAAATACTAAATTCAGCTATCGCCTTTGTCTTGGCTTCATTAAGTATTTAGGTATGACTCGCACTAGGATCGAAAATGCATCGCTAAGTGTTCATATATATCATATGAACGTATTCTCACCCGTCCACTCACGAACCCGCGCTATCGCGCTCTACCGCCCTGCTTCGCATGGCTGTTCGTTCCTTAATGGCGCAAGAAAAGAATATGTCTGCTTCGCAGCCGCATTCTTTTCTTCTGCGCTCATTATACCATGACCACTAAATTCGTGAAACACCTCATTAAGTGGTCAGGTATATGTTCTCACTAGACTCGAAAATACCTCGTCAAGTGTTCACATTATATCACGATTCGCATCTTCGATGCTTACCGCTGCTGACGCAGCTATCGTGATCGCCATTCGCCGTTCGCCATAAATCTGCAAGCAGCTTTCTGGCTCACTTGCGCTCATTATATCATATTTTCCTGTATTCCAGTTCAGCTATTTCCAGCGTTTTTTCACAGAATATCTGTTCACAGATGTGTGCCCAAGTAACGGGATTTTGCCGATGCTTCGCATTTCAAATCGGAAAAATCTGCAACCAGAATTATAGCGTTCGGAATTTTCAGTTCAGAAAATTTCTACCTGTGAACAGTTATGAATATGCTATTTTATGTAAACAAAATTTCATTGAAAATCGATATTAAATTCATTATAATGTTCACGTATCAAAAATCAATCGATGGGGAAAGAAATGCGCGATATGATAAAGAAGGAAAATAAGTTATGCTTTCAGCATCGTATGGAACGGAAGACAGAGAAATCTTTTCAGTTGTCGGCGGGCAGGCAGCGGCTGCTGGCGGAAACGATACGCGAACTGAAGCAGGAAGGGCGCTTAGACGAGGAGAAGCTGGCGATGCAGCATGGTACGACATCCATTTACTGCCACAGCCTCAATGTTGCCTACACAAGCCTTTGGATGATGGAACGGTGGCAGATTCGCTTGGAACCAAAATCACTTGTGAGAGGGGCACTGCTGCACGATTATTTTTTGTATGACTGGCATCAGAAGGATTCCTCGCACCGCCTGCACGGCTTCCGTCACCCGAAAACAGCGCTTGGAAATGCACAGAGAGATTACCATTTAAATTGGAAGGAAAAAAATATCATCGCACGTCATATGTTTCCGCTGATACCGGTGCCGCCTCAGTGCCGCGAGGCATGGATTGTGTGTCTGGCAGATAAATGGTGTGCTCTGGGGGAGATGGTGGAGCCGATGTTTCACGTGAAACATTTTAAATGAAATTTTTCTAAAAAAGTAGGAAATGAGTTTTAAGTGTGTTATACTATTAGGCAAGACAAGAACGGGAAAAAGCTGGAAATCGCTGTGCGGATGCCTGCGGGAAGGCTTTTTCCTGTCTTTCATGTGAGATAAAACCGAGGAAATGGAAGGAATACGGTATGGGACGAACGATTGCGATTGCAAATCAGAAGGGCGGCGTAGGTAAAACGACAACGGCGATCAACCTGTCGGCATGCCTGGCAGAGGCGGGACAGAGGGTTCTGACGATCGATTTTGATCCGCAGGGAAATGCAACCACTGGTTTGGGATTGGAAAAAGAACAGATTGAAGATACAGTCTATGAGCTGCTTTTGGGCGATTGCACACTGGAGGACTGTCTGATGCGCGATGTTCAGGAAAATCTGGATGTTCTTCCTTCGGATTCGAATCTGGCAGGAGCTGAGATTGAACTTCTGGATGTGGAAAATAAAGAGTCGGTGTTAAACGGTTATCTGGAGACAATCCGCGATCAGTATGATTTTATTATCATCGACTGCCCGCCGTCGCTGAGTCTTTTGACGATCAATGCGCTGGTAGCGGCAGATACGGTGCTGGTGCCAATCCAGTGCGAATATTATGCGCTGGAAGGATTGAGCCAGGTACTCCGGACGATCGGTCTGGTCCGGAAAAAGATGAATCCGTCGCTGGAGCTGGAGGGCGTGGTATTTACCATGTATGATGCGAGAACGAATCTCTCCCTGCAGGTCGTAGAGAATGTAAAACAGAACTTAAATGAGCGGATTTACAAGACGATCATACCGAGAAATGTGCGACTGGCGGAGGCGCCGAGCCACGGAATGCCGATCAACCTGTACGACAGCCGTTCGACCGGTGCAGAGAGCTACCGTCTGCTGGCAGCAGAGGTGATCAGCCGGGGAGAAGAGCTGTAGGCAGGAAAATAACGGTGAAGTGAAATTCAGAAAGGATGCCTGCCGGGGGCGTCGGGAGGTTCGTGAGGAGGAAGGAAATGTCAAAGAGAACGGGGCTTGGCAGAGGACTGGGAGCTTTTTTTGGAAATGATTACGAGGATGCAGAAGCGGGAAAAAGCAGCGCAAAGCCATCGGATGAAGCCGGAAAAAAGACTTCCGTTCGTGAGACGGAACAGGAGATAGAGAAAAAGAGCCTGGAAGAGCTGGATATGGTGCTTCCGGGATCTAAAAAACAGAAAAAATCGGCGTCTGCCGGAAAGACAGCTGCGAAAACAGTGGGAAAAGGCAGCCGTGTGGGAGTTGCAAAGGCATCCGGAAAGACGACGACAGAAGGAAAAACCCGCACAGCCGGGGAGACGGCGGCAAAATCGAAGACACAGACGGCAAAAGCGGAGCCGGTCGTAAAGATCGTTGAGGTGGAAAAAGAGAAATTTCTAAATATTTCGGAGATTGAGCCAAATGTCAGCCAGCCGCGTAAGATGTTTGATGAAGAACAGCTCGGAGAGCTGGCAGAATCCATCCGCCGTTACGGCGTGCTGCAGCCGCTTCTGGTTCAGAAAAAGGGCGATCGTTATGAGCTGATTGCCGGAGAGCGCCGGTGGAGAGCTGCCAAACTGGCAGGATTTCGGGAAGTTCCGGTGATCGTGCGCGAGTATACGAGACAGCAGACGATGGAGATCGCCCTGATCGAGAATGTACAGCGTGCAGATTTAAATCCGATTGAGGAGGCGAAAGCCTACCAGATGCTGATTCAGGAGTTTGGGCTGCGTCAGGAGGACGTGGCAGAGCGCGTAGCGAAGAACCGTGCGACGATCACGAACAGCATGCGTCTTTTGAAACTGGATGAGAGAGTGCAGGAGATGCTGATTCAGGACCGGCTTACCGGAGGTCATGCAAGAGCGCTTCTTTCGCTGGAAGATGGTGAAAAACAGTACCAGTTGGCGCTTAAAACAGTAGAAAATCATTTGAGCGTCCGCGAGGTCGAGCGTCTGGTGAAAGAGCTTTTGAAGCCGAAAAAGGCGAAAAAGAAAGCAGAGCCGGAACGCGATATGGAGGTCTTTTTCAAGGATGTGGAAGAGAAGCTGAAAGGAGTTATGGGAACGAAGGTTTCGATCAACCGCAAGGATAAGAATAAAGGCAGAATCGAGATCGAATACTATTCATCAGCGGAACTGGAACGTCTGATTGAGCTTTTGGAGTCATTAAGACAGTAATCACACAAAATTCGTCCCAGGGGACGGATGATGGGAAATGAGGAATGAAAGATGGAGAGCAGTATTTTTAGCGGGATTGGCATCGATCCGGGGGTTATCGTGATCGTTCTGGCGATCCTGACACTCATATCATTTATTGCGTCCGTCATCTGTTTTTCGCAGTATAGGAAGTTGTATCGCAGATATGATATGTTTATGCGGGGAAAAGATGCGGAGACGCTCGAAGACACGATCATGGAACTGGTGGATGAGACCGAGTATCTGCGGGCAAAGGACGGAGATACAAAACGCCTGGTGGATTCGGTTGTCTCCAAGGCGCAGGCTGGATACCAGAAAACCGGTATTGTCAAGTACAATGCGTTTAAGGGCATGGGCGGCAATCTGAGTTTTGTCATTGCCATGCTGGATGATAACAACACGGGATTTGTGCTGAATTCTGTTCACAGCCGTGAAGGCTGTTACCTGTATCTGAAGGATGTCGTAGAGGGCAAGACCGAGGTGCTTTTAGGAAGTGAAGAGAAGGAAGCACTGGAGCGTGCGCTTGGGTATAAGTAAAGAAAATAAAGGATAGAAATGAGGCGGCTGTATGTGTTGGCAGCAGCTGCGGATTGTAGTTAGAAGGAGTCAATATGCATCTTTTTTTGCGAGCTGCCGGATTTAGTATGTATCAGAAGAAGAAGGACATCCGTGCCCTGCTTCGCTGTCTGGCGAGAGAGGCGGGAACCTCCAGCTGTCTTCAGCTTGACAGGGAGACCGAATTATATGAGATCAAGACAGAAGTTGCGCCGGGGATCGGCGTGGCGATGTATGGGGAGCTGAATGAGCAGGATGAGATGGAGATAGAGTATTATTATCCCTATATCCTGAACGAGGAGGTAACCTCGCGGGCAGAATGTTCCATTCAGCGTCATACGGAGAAGGAAACCTATGCGGGGCTTCTGGATGAGTATAAGGTAGGGCTTTCGCTGATCTTTTATCTCTTGAATCCGATCGAATACAGGGAGTGTTACCGGAAAGAGCGCGAGCGCTTACAGGTGACTTCGGTCAGCCTGGCAGGATTTGCCAATCGGGGCAAGGTGCTTCTTCCGATCAAAAAGACGGCGCTGCAGATTGAAAAAGCCAAAGTGGCGGCGAAAAACCGGGATGAACTTTTGGAAGCGGCAAAAAATGGCGACGAGGATGCGATGGAGTCCTTAACAATCGAGGATCTGGATCTCTATTCGATGGCATCGCGCCGGGCGACGAGAGAGGATATTTATTCGATCGTCGATACAACTTTTATGCCAAGCGGGATCGAGTGCGATCAGTATTCGATTTTAGGCGAGATCAAAGAGGTTGTATGTAAGAAAAACCGGTTTACCGGCGAGGAAATCTATGATCTCAAGGTGGAATGCAACGAGCTGTATTTCCGCGTAGGTATCAATAAGATGGACCTGCTTGGAGAACCGCTTCCGGGACGTCGGTTTAAAGGAAAAATATGGATGATGGGAACGGCTCATTTTGCGTAAATGCCTATAAAAAATCGTCGCTTCCCAAAGTGCCTACCCGTGAACAGTTACACAGAAATTACATACGGAGCAGGCAGGAAGAGAAAATAGTTGCGGAACACATGAAAATGAATTATAATAAAATGCAGTATGAAAATACGATATATGTTTCACGTGAAACATATAAATCTCTGTAGCTCAGTAGGATAGAGCGTTCGCCTCCTAAGGTAGAACCATGGCGGAACCTTTTTGAAGAAAAAGGGTAGCGTTTGAGGATCACTTAAGGAAGCGAAATCTGAAAAATCAGAAGAGATAAGAAAGAGATAATTCATCACGAAAGTGATTGAGTTCATAAAGTTGGTCGCCGTGACCGAAAAGGCTGAAAAAGCCCGAAAATACGGCATTTGTTCCCATAGTTAAATGGATATAACAAGCGCCTCCTAAGCACTAGTTGAGGGTTCGATTCCCCCTGGGAACGTGCATTTTTTGCAGCAATGATCGTAAAAGTTCATTGCTGCTTTTTCTTTTTTCCGGTGCTCGTGAGCACCGAGAGAACACTTAAACGCAGATATTGAGCACCGAAATTTCTTAACGGGCACCAATGCAATAATTCAATCCTGGTACCGAACGGAGATAACTACAGCGTAGGATAAGGATTGGGGTGTCAATGAATGTAAATATGGTTTTCTTGCCTGAACAAAACAGGCCTGACGGATCTATCCGCTCAGATTAGATTAAGAATCTATTCTGGGCGGATTTTTTCGTTACAGATATTTTAGAGGAGGATAGCTTATGGATAAAAAAACGGATGTAAGAGATCCGGATGAAAAAGTTGTTGAGATTGAAATGGAACGGTTAAGAGCATTTTCAAATCATCCATTTAAAGTGATCGGAGACAGTCAGATGATTGAGCTGCAGGACAGCATAAAAAAGTATGGTGTACTGAATCCATTGATTGTTCGTCCAAAGATTGAAGGCTACTACGAAATTATTTCTGGCCACAGAAGAAAATATGCGGCTGAGAAGCTGGGATATAAGAAAATTCCGGTAATCATTTGTATGTTGCAGGATGATGAAGCAGTAGTGATCATGGTCGATTCCAATTTGCAGAGAGAGCAAATTACACCAAGTGAAAAGGCCTATGCCTATAAGATGAAATATGATGCCATCAAAAAAAAGGCAGGCAGAAAGAATTGTAGTCAAGTTGACCACAATACAGGAAAGAGGAGTATTGACGTAATCGGAGAACTTTGTGGTGACAGTGCGAAGCAGGTGCATAGCAGTATCAAATCAAAAAGGTGGAGTTGGAAAGACGGTATCGTGCGTGAATTTAGGAATCGGATTGGCACAGGAAGGGAAAAAGGTTCTTCTGATAGATGCAGATCCGCAGGGCAGTCTCACAATTAGTTTAGGGTATGAGGAACCGGATGAAATGGAGTATTCTCTTGCAACGCTGATGCTAAATATTGTGAATGATGAAAAACTGAACATGGAAAAAACAATCCTTCATCATAAGGAAGGTGTGGATCTGATACCGGCCAATATAGAATTATCAGCGATTGAGGTATCTTTGGTAAACGCAATGAGCAGGGAACTGATTATGAGGTCACTTATTGAGAGATTAAGGGAATTTTATGATTTTATCATTATAGATTGTATTCAGAAGTAGTAAATACGAATGGAAGCGGACATGGTGCATTGGCAGGAGTTCTTAATGCATTAAATGCCGATGTTTTGATCTGCGGCGGAATAGGAGGAGGTGCCCAGACTGCGTTAGCGGCAGCAGGCATTAAGCTTTTTGGCGGAGTTTCAGGAGATGCAGATAAAGCAGTAGAAGCTTTTATCAATGATACACTTGATTATAATCCAGATGTTAAGTGTTCTCACCATGAGCACAGCCACGGAGAGGGACATACATGTGGTAAACATGGATGTGGAAACCATAGCTGTCATTAAGAAGAATAGCAAAAAATACAATACGAAAGGATGCGTCAAGGTAATGGGAGAATTATCGTGATACATCCTTTTGTATTATTTGATAAGATGGCAGATTACATTTTCAATAAGGCGGTTAAAAACTGTGAATGCTACATCGATCTCTACATGGATTGAGTATTTTTCTTTTCTTACTTGTAGAAAGTGATGAATGGAAGGTATAATATTGTTAATGATCCAGAGATATTTATTTTGGAAACAGCTTAATCAATTTGGAGGTATAAAATGAAAGCACATAAATATTGGTCAATCGGAGCAATAGTTACAATGGTTGGAACTTTTTATACAGGATATAAAGGGTTAAAAGCAGCACACAAATACTTTGCATTTGGCTCTCTGATATGCATGATTATGGCAGTCTATTCTGGTCATAAAATGATTTCAGGTAATAAAAGAACAAGAAAACAGGTGGAAAATACAAAAGCGGAGGAATAGTAAATGTTAGAGATAGGAACAAAAGCACCGGATTTTGAATTGCCGGCTCAGAACGGAGAAGTGCATAAATTAAGTGATTATTTAGGTAAAAAAATAATTTTATATTTTTATCCAAAGGATAATACACCAGGATGTACGAAGCAGGCATGTGGCTTTTCTGAGCGTTATCCACAATTCACCGAGAAAGGTGCGGTGATCCTTGGAGTCAGTAAGGATTCTGTAGCCTCTCACAAGAAATTTGAGGAAAAATATGGATTGGCATTTACACTTTTGGCAGATCCGGAGCGTAAGGTGATCGAAGCATATGATGTCTGGAAAGAAAAGAAAAACTATGGCAAGGTTTCTATGGGTGTGGTAAGAACCACATATCTTATTGACGAGCAGGGAATCATTAGAAAGGCAAATGATAAAGTCAAGGCGGCAGATGATCCTGAAAATATGCTTAAGGAATTAAATTGATGAAGATTATATTGTCACCTGCAAAAAAGATGATTGTAGATACAGATAACATAGCACCGGTTGAACTGCCTGCCTTTATTGATAAGACAGCAGAGATATTAAGCTGGATGAAAAGCAAATCAAAAGAGGAACTGAAAGCTATCTGGAAATGTAATGACAAGATTGCAGAGCAGAACGTTAACAGATTGGAAAATATGGATCTTTATAACAGACTTACTCCGGCTGTTTTAGCATATGAAGGAATTGCATTTCAATATATGGCACCAGCTGTGTTTGAAATCCAGCAGTTTGAGTATCTGCAAAATCATTTAAGAATCCTGTCTGCGTTTTATGGCATTTTAAAACCACTGGATGGTGTGACTCCTTATCGCCTTGAAATGCAGGCAAAAGCTGAGATTGAAGAAACAACAAATCTATATGATTACTGGGGGGACCGGTTATATCATTCAGTAATTGATGACAGCAGGATTATCATTAATCTTGCATCAAAAGAATACTCGAAATGTATAGAAAAGTATCTGACACCACAGGACAGATATATTACGATTGTATTTTGTGAGTTATCCGGAGATAAATTGGTAACAAAAGGTACCTATGCCAAGATGGCTCGTGGTGAAATGGTCAGATTCATAGCGGAAAATAATATTGAAAATCCGGTGGAGATTCAGAAATTTGACAGACTCGGATATTCGTTTAGGTCTGATTTATCTTCAGATTCAGAATATGTATTTGAACGCAAAATAAAATAGTTATTCAGGTAAAAGATGCTCAGTTTAGCACCTTTTATAATAATGAGAATCATTACTATTTTTATTGACAACAGGATGATAGTGGTATATAATCCTTATTAAGAACTAATCCTAATAAGGAGGACGGATGACAAGTAGGAGAAATACCATTCAAAAAGATCTCGTAAGAAATACCGTATACGAAATGAGAAGACACGTTACGGCAATTGAAGTGTATGAATTTATAAAAGAAGCATATCCATCAATTGGAAAAGGAACTGTATATAGAAATCTTGATATATTGGTAGAGGAAGGTGCATTAAGAAAGGTTGAAGTTCCGAATGGACCGAACCGATTTGATTTTACATTGAAAAATCATTACCATGTAAGATGTATAAAGTGCGGTGAAATTTTTGATGTGGATATGGATCAAATACCGGATTTGCTGGAAAGAATTCATAACACTCATGGAATTGAATTTGTGGATTACGATATTTCATTTAAAGGCATTTGCCCGAAATGCAGGGAGAAGGTAAAGGAGGAACAGCATGGATAGGAAAGCAATGTATAAGTTGAGTTATGGACTGTTTATATTGACCGCTAAAGAAGCAGAAAAAGATAACGGATGCATCATTAATACAGCCATTCAGGCAGCTTCGGAACCAAACCAGTTAAGTATCTGTGTAAATAAGGCAAATTATACGCATGATATGATTCAAAGAACCGGAAAATTTACTGTATCAGTCTTAAGTCAGAAGGCACAATTTGAATTGTTCAAACATTTTGGCTTCCAATCAGGAAGAGATACCAATAAGTTTGAAGCATTTGAGCAGTGTGCCAGGGGCACGAATGGTATTTATTATATTACAGAAGGTACAAATGCATACATTTCTGTGACAGTTACTAAAACAGAGGACTTAGGTTCACATACGATGTTTATCGGTGAGATAACCGATATGGAAGTTTTAAGCAATGTTCCTTCAGTAACATATGATTATTATCAGAATAACATTAAGCCTAAGCCACAGGAGGTTGGAAAAACAGAGGACAGTCAGACAATATGGCGTTGCAGAATTTGCGGATATGAATATGTAGGCGAGGAATTACCGGATGACTTTATATGTCCTTTGTGCAAGCACCCGGCATCAGATTTTGAAAAAGTAGTAAAGAAAACGGAGGTAAAAGAGATGGCAGAAAACAAATATGTAGGAACACAGACAGAGAAGAATTTACAGGAGGCATTTGCGGGGGAATCACAGGCAAGAAATAAGTATACCTATTTTGCTTCTGTAGCGAAAAAGGAAGGTTACGAGCAGATGTCAGCATTGTTTTTAAAGACTGCAGATAATGAGAAAGAACATGCAAAGATGTGGTTCAAGGAATTAGCAGGAATTGGTGATACAAAGGAAAACCTGGCGGCAGCGGCAGAAGGCGAAAATTATGAATGGACAGATATGTATGACGGCTTTGCTAAAACAGCTGAGGAAGAAGGATTCCCTGAGCTTGCAGCAAAATTCAGGGCAGTAGGTGAGATTGAGAAGCACCATGAGGAAAGATATCGTGCACTTCTTAAGAATATTGAAACTGCACAGGTATTTGAAAAGAGCGAAGTTAAGGTATGGGAATGCCGTAACTGCGGACATATTGTGGTAGGAACAAAGGCTCCTGAGGTATGTCCGGTATGTAACCATCCACAAAGCTATTTTGAAGTACATGAAGAGAATTATTAAGGAGATAAGATTATTAGCAGTCAAGAACAGTGCTTATGAAATAATAAATAAAAAGCACGCTACATATTATGAAATGGCAATGTCTGTAAAAAGAATCTGTGAAGTAATTATGAGAAATGAAAAATCAATACTTCCGGTATCGCACATAATTCATGGCGTATATGATATTGACGGAGTATCGTTAAGTATGCCAGTTATTGTAGGTGTTGATGGTATTGAGTCTAATATACCTATTAATTTAAGTGGTGAGGAAGCATTAAAGCTTAAGAAATCTGCAGATTCTTTGAAAAAGATTATAGAGACGATTGAACTATAAATTATACACATGGAAGGAGATAAAAGCATGGAAGTAAAGTATTATATATGTAAGCATTGTGGAAACATTGTTGAAAAGGTAAAGGATAAAGGTGTTCCTGTAATTTGTTGCGGAGAACCTATGCAGGAATTAAAAGCCGGTGTGACAGATGCGGCTGTTGAGAAGCACGTGCCTGTATATACAGTGGAAGGCAATTATGTTCATGTCGTGGTCGGAGAGACAAAACATCCAATGCTTGAAGAACATTTCATTGAGTGGATTACATTAAATACCAATCAGGGAATATACAGAAAACAGTTAAATCCAGGGCAGGAGCCGATAGCAGATTTTTGTCTTTGCGATGGTGAACAGGTAGAAGAAGTATATGCATATTGTAACCTGCATGGATTATGGAAATGCTAAAAGCATTTATACATATTAAGATTTAAGAACAACACAAATATAACCGTAATATAGGCTGTGTATTAATGTATTTACAAGGAGGAACAACAAATGAAATATGTATGTGATGTTTGCGGATGGGAATACGATGAGGAGAAGGGATATCCAGAAGGTGGTATTGCACCTGGTACAAAGTGGGAGGATATTCCGGAAGATTTTGAATGTCCGTTATGTTTTGTAGGCAAAGACCAGTTTTCAAAGGCTGAATAAAAATGAAAGCAGGACTAATGGATGTATGAAATGAAACCAGAATATTATAATGGAATAAATATGATAGAATTGATATAATATTGGAAAATCTTCGTGATTATACAGTAAAACACTTTACTGATGAAGAGCAGTATATGGAATCTATTAATTATAAGAAGTTATTTACACAGAAAGTTCAACATCTGAAATTTATACACAAACTTGATGAATTTATAGAACATCATAATGATGAGATAGAAGATCAAGATGAACAGATTATGGTTATATGTGTAGAGTCTGCGGATAGAGGATAGGGGAATGTGCAGCATGTTTCCGTATTACTCCCATGTTGTTACCAATTGCTATCCTTTTGCTACCATTCTACCTCTTTTTTTCAGAATTGACCTGTGCTAATATTATCATAGACAAATGAGACATGAGCTACAAACTTACATTTCATTTGTTTCTCTTTTGCAAAAGAATACGGACAAAATATAAAGCGTCTGCTCATTGCCGGAATGGTGATGAGTATGGCGCTTTTTTTGATGCCGAAAACCGGGTGATGACCTGAAAAATGAAACAGGAGGAAATAGCATGGCATATGAATATGGCCACGATTGCCCATTTGAAGCTTACATCACGAATCTCGGAAAATATAACGAAGGGGAGTTGGTAGGCGAATGGGTAAAGTTTCCTACCACATCAGAAGATCTGAAAAAAGTATTTGAACGAATTGGAATCGGTTCAAAAGATGACTTTGGTAATCCTTATGAAGAATGGTTCATAAGTGATTATGACTGTTATGTCGATGGGCTGTATGAAATGCTGGGAGAATACGAAAGTCTGGATGAACTCAATTATCTGGCTTTCTTTAAAAAGAAGCCGGTCATATTTTTTTATGAAAAATAAATTTTGTTGAGGTTAAATTGAGATTGACTTTGTATTGTATAAGTATGAAATAAAAAGGAATCAGGTGCTGTACAATGAAAAAGCATAAAATATGTAAAATTCTTCTTGTTATACTGGCAATTTTTTTATGTGTGGCTTTTTATGAATTGCTCGGAATTTGCGTTGCATATAAAAAGCAGCCGGAAGTGTCCAATACAACCAAAAAAGAAACAAAAAATGGGTCATGGAACGAATGCAGTGAAAATACAGAACGGGCAGTAATCATAGAAAAGAATTCAGAAGCGCTTTTACAAAGAGTGCGTTTGATCAAGAATGCAAAAAAGGAAATTATTCTTTCTACTTTTGCATTTCAATCCGATGAAAGTGGAAAATTGATCTTAGGAGCACTGCATGATGCGGCAGACAGAGGTGTGCATGTTCGTCTGTTAGTAGATGGAATGGAGAGCTGGGTTGATATGGAAGGCAATCCGTATTTCTATGGATTATCTTCCCATGAGAATGTTGAAATTAAACTGTATAATAAGGCCAATCCGTTGAAACCATGGAAGATGATGGGGAGAATGCATGATAAATATTTGATTGCAGATGGTAAGACATATATTCTTGGTGGAAGAAATACATACAATTATTTCCTGGGTGATTTTCCGGGACATAAGAACTATGACAGAGATGTGTTAGTGGTTTGCAATGAACCTGAGAAAGAAAATTCAGTTAACCAGTTGTCAGAGTATTTTGAAACGATATGGGAACAAGAAGACAGTGGTTATTTTCATGACAATAAAAAACTGGCAAATAGAAAATCTGTAAAGAACGCAGTTTTAGAGCTGCAGAACGGCTATCAGAAATATTTTGAAGAGAATAAGGAAAGAATCTGCGATACCGATTACACGGACGAAACTTTTGAGACAGAAAAGATTGCATTAGTGTCAAATCCTATCCACACAGGTCCCAAGGAACCAGTAGTCTGGTATCAACTGGGAGAACTAATGAAAAATGCAAAAGAGCGCGTGAAAATTCATACACCATATATTATCTGCAATGATATGATGTATAATACATGGAAAGAGATTGCGGAGAGAGTTCCGGATTTTTCTATCATGACCAATTCGGTTGCCAACAATGGAAATCCGTTTGGTTCTGCTGATTATGCGAGAAACAGAAACAGAATTTTAAATACAGGAATTGATATCTGGGAGTATGAAGGCGGTTATTCTTACCACGGAAAAAGCATCCTGATCGATGATGATCTATCCGTAATCGGTTCCTTTAACATGGATATGAGAAGCACGTATCTGGATACGGAACTGATGCTTGTAATACGTAGCAAAGAGATTAATAAACAGTTGGAAGAAGGCATGATGGAATATGAAAGAGTGTCCCGACAGGTATTGGAAGATGGAACCTATCGTGATCCGTATCATGTAGAGCCAATTGAATTGACAAAGAAGCGTCAGAGAAACGTACTTTTGGTACAGCATTTGCTTGGATGGGCAAGATATCTGTTCTGATAAAGGAGGAAGAAGATCGTGTTTCAAATATTAATTGTAGAAGATGATAAAGAATTAAGCCAGCTATTCCAAAAAGTGCTTGAGAAGAATGGATATCAGGTCAAAAGTGCATCGGATGGAGCACTGGCATTAGAAATATTGGATAAAGAGTATATTGATCTGATCATTTCCGATATTATGATGCCGGTTATGGATGGTTATGAACTGGTGTCGAAACTCCGTTCAGCAGGATATCAGATACCGGTACTTATGATCACTGCGAAAGGTTCCTTTGATGATATGCGCCAGGGATTTCTTTCGGGAAGTGACGATTATATGGTAAAACCGGTAAATGTGAATGAAATGGTTTTAAGAGTCGGAGCACTGCTTCGCCGTGCACAGATATTGAATGAACACAAAATTGTGATCGGTTCAACAGAGTTTGATTATGATGCAATGACGGTTACAACTGATAAGGAAAGTCTTGTTTTGCCTAAAAAAGAATTCCTGCTTTTATATAAGCTTGCAGCTTCGCCAGGCAGAACATTTACAAAACAACAGTTGATGGATGAAGTATGGGGATACGAGACGGAGGCAGACCCACATACGATAGAGGTACATATAGGAAGAATCAGGGAGCGTTTGAAAGATAACCCGGATTTTGAAATCGTAACAATGCGTGGAATTGGATACAAGGTGGTGAAAAAATAATGGAACAAAAGAAAGAAAAAGGATTGCGGATCCGATCCTGTCTGACTGGTGCAATCTGGCTGGCACTTGTATTTTCAACAGTCATATCTGCGTTATTATTTGCTTTTTTGAATCATTTTTTTAATCTGCCGGGCAGCATACCTGTGCTTGGCTGGCTTTTGATTTTCAATACATTGATTGCAGGGCTGATCACTTCCTTTATCAATGCAAAGTTACTGGAACCAATTACCAGACTCAGTAAAGCAATGAAGGAAGTTTCGCAGGGAGATTTTGAACAGCACTTGGAAACGAACAGCCGTATCGCAGAAGTTGGAGAATCTTATCAAAGTTTTAATGTGATGACAAAAGAGCTTCGTGCAACAGAAGTACTGCAGATGGATTTTGTCTCCAATGTTTCTCATGAGTTTAAGACCCCGATCAATGCCATTGAAGGATATACAATGCTGCTTCAGGGAGAAGAACTGTCTCCGGATCAAGAGGAATATGTAGAAAAAATCTTATTTAACACCCAAAGACTTTCTGGATTGGTTGGTAATATTTTGCTGTTATCCAAGTTAGAGAATCAGAACATACCAATGAAAAAAACAGAATATCGTTTGGATGAACAGATCCGTCAGGCATTTCTTTCATTGGAAACAAAATGGACAGAAAAAGAAATTGGTTTCCAGGTAGAGCTGGAGGAAGTTAAATATACTGGGAATGAAGGACTTTTTATGCATATATGGATGAATCTTTTAGATAATGCGATTAAGTTCAGTCCTGCAAAGGGGACAATTATGATGTTTCTGAAGCAGGAAAAGGATTCTGTAATGTTTATTCTGGAAGATGAAGGACCGGGAATAGAGGATGATGTGAAAACCAGAATATTTGACAAGTTCTATCAGGCAGACGGTTCTCACAAAGCAGAAGGAAATGGCCTAGGTCTTGCACTTGTAAAACGGATTGTAGATAGTGCCGGAGGAGCAATCAAAGCAGAAAACCGTGAATATGGTGGATGCAGATTTGTTGTAGAGCTTCCAATACAGAAAGATGAGGCCATATAAGTTTAAGAAAAACAGATAGAGGAGGAATTACATGACATTTTATCAGGAATTGCAGTTAAATCAGGCAGGTTCTAAAAATCTGTTGAAAAAGAGTGAAACAGTGAAAGAAAAATTATATCATATGTGGGTATATCTGGTGAAGATAGCTGTTACAATGGCATTTTGTTTTTTATTTGTTACTATTTTCAGTATCTTATTTGGAAATGAGAATAGTATTGTGGGTGTAGTAGTTTTATTATGCCTTATGGTATTTCGGAATGCGGATCTGGGGATCCACACCGGACAATCTACGATGCTTTTGGCTTTGTTCTTTGTAATTATGACTGTATGTCCGCATTTAGCAAACCAGCTTTCACCGGTATTGGGAATGCTGTTAAACATTGCTGCACTGGCAGTGCTGATTCTGTTCGGATGTCATAACCCATTCATGTTTAACCAATCCACATTGGTTCTTGGTTATCTGTTATTGTATGGATATGATGTAACAGGAAAAAGTTATCAGATGCGATTAACCGGAATGGCATTAGGTGCAGCACTTACCTGTTTCGTATTTTATCGAAATCATAAAAACAGAACGTATAAAAGAAATTTGAATGATTTGGTACAGGAATTTGATATATCTTCTTCCAGAACAAAGTGGCAGTTATGTCAGATCATATGCGTACCGGCAGTACTCTGCATTGCGGAACTCTGCAATATGCCACGGGCAATGTGGGCTGGAATTGCGGCAATGTCAGCAATCTTACCATTTATGGAGGACATGCAATACAGAGTCCGCAAAAGGATTGTCGGAAATATTGCAGGTGTTATATGTTTTACAGTATTATATTTTCTGCTTCCTTCGTCAATCTATGCATATATAGGAATTCTTGGTGGAATCGGTGTAGGACTTTCTGCAAAATATGGCTGGCAGGCAGTATTTAACACATTTGGTGCTTTGGCCATTGCTACAGAGAGTTATGGGCTAAAAGGAGCAGTTGGTCTTAGAGTGATTCAGAATGTTTTTGGCGTTGTGTTTGCATTAATATTTTGTTCTATGTTTTATTGGCTTATGTCGAAAAAAGGAAACAGTGGTAACCGTAGATGCAGAATAACGTGGGATGGAAAGAAAAAGGGTTAATCCGGAAATGGCAGCTTTGCTGACGAGTCTGGCGAAGAGTATGAAGATGTAAGGGAAAATTTAAGATCTGTTGGCTTTGGGAAGAATCCTAAGGGTGACAGATCTTTTTTTATACCTGCCTATCTTCCTTCATTTTAACACAAAGGTAATCTTCGTATTTAAGAAAGTCCAGGAAAAGAAGAAGGAGCAGGAAGCGGCAAAGCCTGACCCAGATGCTGATTATGTGGACGATGACTATGGGTACGATCCGGAGTTTGAGAACGATGATGCAGATAGCTCCGTCGATGAAGATGATAATGAACCTGTGTAAACAGGATAGGCTTGATGCCTGGGGCAGCCTTTACATAATTTCCACTTTCAAAAAATAAAAAATTTTATGTTTTTGAAAGCGACATCTTGCATATACTATTAGCAGACAGTATAATAAGTACATCGAAGTAGTTTCAAAAAATGAAAAATATTCGACTTTTGAAAGCGGGTGATGATATGAAAACAATTACAAGAGCAAAGTATCTCGACAGAATCATTGAACTGAATGACACTCCTGACATCAAGATCATCACGGGCATTCGTCGCTCCGGTAAGTCCAAGCTGATGCAGGCGTATATTGAGTATCTGAAAAGCCATTTTGAAAACATCAATATTATCTTCATTGACTTCATGGATTTGGCGTATGAGGAAATCAAGGAATACCATGTCTTACACGCCTATGTGGAAGAATATTATCAGGAAGGTAAAACGAACTACCTGTTTGTAGACGAGGTGCAGATGTGCCCCAAGTTTGAGTTGGCAATCAATAGCCTGTACTCTAAGGGAAAATACGACATCTATGTAACAGGCTCCAATGCTTTCCTGTTGAGTGCGGATCTGGCAACTCTGTTTACCGGACGCTATATTGAAATTCATGTGTTTCCTTTCAGCTTCCAGGAATATTGCCAATATTATGATGATGTTAGTGATAAAGATAACCTCTTTGATGATTACGCTATCAAGGGCGGTTTAGCAGGTTCTTACGCTTACAGAACCGAAAAAGACAGAACAAACTATATCAAAGAGGTCTACGAAACGATTGTTACAAGGGATTTGGTGCAGAAATATGCGCTCCCGGACACTTTGGTTTTACAGCGTCTGAGCGAGTTCCTTATGGATAATATCAGCAACCTGACTTCTCCTAATAAGGTCAGTCAGCTGCTGACAGCAAATGAGACTCCGACCAATCATGTAACCGTCGGCAAGTACATTAAGTATTTGTGCAATGCTTTTGTATTTTATGATATTAAGAGATACGATATCCGAGGCAAGAAATACCTTGAAAGCTCTGAAAAGTTCTATTTGTGTGACAGCGGTATTCGATATGCAATACTGGGAAGCAGAAATATGGATTACGGCAGAGTATATGAAAACATCGTTTGCATCGAACTTCTTCGCCGTGGATACGATGTCTATGTCGGCAAGCTCTATCAAAAGGAGATCGACTTTGTTGCTCAGAGAGGCAGCGAGAAGATTTATATTCAGGTCAGTGACAACATTTCCGGGCAGGAAACATTTGAGAGAGAATGCTCTCCTCTGCTTCAGATCCGAGATGCTTATCCGAAAATGATTATTGCCAGAACCAAACATCCAAAATATAGTTATGAAGGAATCGAAATCCATGATATAGCCGATTGGTTGCTACAAGAATAAGCAGGGCGAAATATCTCCGTCATTCTCTTTTGAAATGATGGAGATATTTTTATTATGGCGGAGATTACAGAAAATTGTATCAGGCTGCAAAAATCCTTCCGGAACTTTTAAATCAGATGACAAATAGCACCACGGATGACGCTATTCTTGACGCTGATGGCGCTAATCATGGCGCTGATAATATGGAAGGCAGCTTCGTTATCTATCCCTATCAAGAATATAAATCATGCGAAATGCAGATTATATCTAAGACACGATAGATGCGATAGGAGGAGCGAACAATGGATCAGAAAATGTTTTGTTATCAATGTCAGGAAACGGCCGGATGCAAGGGCTGTACGGTGGTCGGTGTCTGCGGTAAGCAGCCGGATGTGGCGGCAATGCAGGATTTGCTTGTGTGGGTGACGAAGGGTATCAGCGCGGTGACGACACGGCTTCGCGAGGAGGGACGTGCGGTGGCAGATGAGGTCAATCATCTGGTTACCGAAAATCTGTTTACGACGATCACGAATGCCAATTTTGATAAGGCGGCGATTGAAAAAAGAATTGAAAAGACGCTGGAAATGAAGACGGCACTGTGGGAGCAGCTGGAACGTCGGGACAATCTGCCGGAGGCGGCTGGCTGGACAGGTGAGCCGTCTGAATTTATAAAAAAAGCGTCGGAAGCGGGCGTTCTGATCGGGCAGAACGAGGATATTATTTCCCTTCGCAGCTTGATTACGTATGGCTTGAAAGGTTTGTCTGCCTATACCCGGCATGCGAACGTCCTGCTGCAGGAGGACCGGGAGGCGGATGCATTTTTACAGCGGGCGCTTGCGGCGACGCTGGATGATGGTCTGAGTGTGGATGATTTGATTCACCTGACGCTGGAAACTGGCGAATATGGTGTCCGGGGAATGGCGCTTTTGGATCGAGCAAACACCGAGACTTATGGAAATCCGGAGATTACTACGGTTGATATCGGTGTCGGAAGTAATCCGGGCATTCTTGTTTCGGGACATGATCTGCGCGATATGGAAATGCTTCTGGAGCAGACGCAGGGAACCGGCGTCGATGTATATACGCACTCAGAGATGCTTCCGGCGCAGTATTATCCGGCATTTAAGAAATATCCGAATTTTAAGGGTAATTACGGCAATGCATGGTGGCGTCAGAAGGAGGAATTTGAGATGTTCAATGGACCGATCCTGATGACGACGAACTGCATCGTGCCGCCGAAGGATAGCTACAAGGATCGTCTCTACACAACTGGTGCGGCGGGATATCCGGGCTGCACGTATATCAACGGTGGAATCGGAGGAAAGAAGGATTTTTCAGTGATCATCCAGCATGCGAAGCGCTGTGAGCCGCCGACCGGGATTGAGCAGGGGCAGATTGTCGGCGGCTTCGCCCATGCACAGGTGCTGGCGCTGGCAGATAAGGTAGTGGATGCGGTCAAATCGGGAAAAATCCGAAAGTTTGTCGTCATGGCGGGGTGTGATGGGCGTGCTAAGAGCCGCACTTACTACACCGATTTTGCAAAGGCGCTGCCGGAGGACACGGTAATTCTGACGGCTGGCTGTGCGAAATACCGCTACAATAAGCTGAATCTGGGCGATATTGAAGGAATTCCGCGTGTCCTGGATGCGGGGCAGTGCAATGATTCATATTCCCTGGCGGTCATTGCGATGAAGCTGCAGGAGATTTTTGGGCTGGATGACATCAACGACCTGCCGATTATTTACAACATTGCCTGGTATGAGCAGAAGGCGGTCATTGTTCTTCTGGCGCTACTCTCACTCGGTATCAAGAATATCCATCTTGGACCGACGCTTCCGGCATTTTTAAGTCCGAACGTGGTAAATGTATTGGTGGAAAAGTTTGGAATCGCGGGAATTGACAGCGTGGAGAGCGATGTGGAATTATTTTTCGGGGAGAAGTGATAAATACAGGACGGAACTGGATAAGAGGGAATCGAACAAAGTCGGAATTTGGATCTGAAATCTGGAGATAGATTTGCAAAAAATCTGTGTTGGTTTTACAAAAAGCGGTCGGAACGATCTTGAAAATAGGAATTAATGAAATAGGGGGCGGTTCTCTGGCAAATGCAGGGAACCGTCTTTTTTCGTCTATAGAAATATTGATATGGAAAATGAAAGTGTGATATGATGGGAAAGATGAATGAGTTCTAAAATATAAAAGAAATTGATACGGCAGATCAATTGATAGAGGATACGGGAGGAAAACAACCATGTCACTGGAAAAAGCAGAAAGTTACTTAAAGGAAGCCGGATTTTTGGATCATGTTATTGAGTTAAAAGAGTCCACAGCGACGGTTGCGCTGGCAGCGGAGGCATTAGGCGTGGAGCCGGGGATGATTGCGAAAACGATGTCTTTTTTGCAGGGAGAACAGCCGGTATTGATTTTGACAGAAGGTACTGCGAAAGTGGATAACCGGAAATATAAAGATACGTTTCACGTGAAAGCAAAGATGATCCCGTTTGAGCCGGTGGAGGAGGTTACCGGTCATGCGCCGGGTGGGGTCTGCCCGTTTGGTATCAAGGATGGAATTGAAGTGTATCTGGATGAGAGCCTGAAGCGTTTTGAGACGGTTTATCCGGCAGCAGGAGACGACCACAGTGCGGTACGTCTCACGATCCCGGAGTTGGAAGAAGTGTCCGGAGCGAAAGGCTGGGTGGATGTCTGCAGGGAGCCGGAGGATCAGCAGCACGAGTAGGTGTGGGAGATTTTAGGAGAATTCATATGAGAGATGTGAAAGCAACGGGGAGAAGCAGGGGAGAAAATGAAAACGGCGGAATCAGGGTGGGCTCCAGATTGGGAAAGAAAGGTCGCCTGTGCCGGAAAATGTTCGTCCGTCTGCTTTGCCTGACAGCAGCCATGGTGGTTCTTGGATCTTTTACTGCCTTTGCCAGAGCGGGAGGTGCTTCCGGCGGCGGAGGTGGCGGAGGTGGTTCTTCCCATCATCATACAAGCAGCAGCCGGGGACAAGGCGGACGGGCGGGTGCGTTTCAGGCGCTTTTGCTTACGGGAACCTTTGTGATTCTGGGAAGTGCCGGAACTATTACATACCTGCACCGGGCAAAAAAGAAACAGGCGGCAGCCCGTGAAAAATTGAAAGAATTTTCCATCGGAGAAGATCATTGGGATCGGAGTGAGATACAGGAGCGGGTGCGGGAATCATATTACCGGATTCAGGAATGCTGGCGGGATCGTGATCTGGAAAAAGGGCATCCTTACCTGAGCCAGAAGATGCAGCAGGAGTTTCAGACGAAATTTGAGTGGAGCAGGATGCGCCATGAGGTGTTTGTCATGGAAGGGATCCAGCTTCTGGATGCGATTTTGGTGGAAGCGGAGAATGAGGACGGCGACGACCGCGACTATATCTGGTATTTGATCCATGGAAAGATGATCGACTATGTGTATCACGAAGAAACCGGAGAACTTTTGAAGGGATCCCGGAAAATGGAAGATTTCTTCGAATATTGGAGGTTTGTTCTGGAAGATGGAAACTGGGTGCTGGATGAGATCTGCCAGAAGGAAGAAGTGGATAATGGGCGGAAGTTGTGCTGAGATGTGCTTGAGTGCCGGAAGCAGAGCTTCTGAGGAGGTTGTTTGGCAGATATGTTTGAGCCGCCGGAGGAGATACGGAGAAAAGAGTTTCAGGAAAGATAATGAATTTTGAAATTTAAAAATGTTTCACGTGAAACATAAAATGTATCAAATTTTTCGATATGAAAAAGGCCGGACGCGGCAGCTCCTTTTGGGGGAGTGCGTCCGGCTTTTTTATATACAGAAAATGGAAAATCAGGTGCCATATCCGGATGGTTCGGTAAATCAATCATCGCTTACGTGTATCGATGTAAAATAAGCCGTCCTGATTGCAATAGCAAAAGATTTTTTTAACACCGCTCATTTTTAACCGTGCCTCCGGAGCACCTTCCGGATACAGCTTAACCATCTGAAGCCCATAGGAAGACAGGGCAGCGACGAAGGAAATATAATGTTTTTTGGTCATTTCATGTTCGATCCGGATATAATACTCATCCTCAACTTGCTCGATTCGAATTTTATGATTTTCATCCATGCACTCGGCAGGTTCCGGCAGTAACTGTATCCCATGGCAGCTGATGGCGATTTCTCCCATACTATGAACGACATTGCCGCATACAGGGCAGACATAAAAGTTGGAGCGCAGCATATTGGCGGATACGTTCAGATTTGAAATCGCATTGCCGGAGAGCAGCTCCATAATGGAGACGCCAAATACGGATGCGATTGGTTCCAATAATGAGATATCCGGATATCCCTTGCCCGTTTCCCTTAATTAAAGATATTATTGGGTAAAAAAGAAAGGTCAGTCGATTTTGCCGATGAAGCGGTAGTAGATTTCTACTTCCTGCTCACGGCTTCCGTCCTCGCCCTTGACAGCTTCGTGGACGGTTATTTTTTCAATTAGAGTGTTCAGAAGTTCGGCGGTCAGCTCCACAGGGTTGACATACTGTTTCATTAGGGCAATCCACTTTTCAGCATCCGCTGCGGTCTGTACGGCGGCTTCCATCGTTTCGTGAAGCTGTCTTATTTTTGTTTCAAGCTCCTTTTGCTCGTTCTGGTACTTCTCGGACAGCATATTGAAGTTATACTCGGTTATGCGTCCGGCAGACCAGTCCTCATACATTTTAGCAAACAGCCCGTCAACCTCGGCTTTACGCTTCTCTGCCTTTTTCAGCTCCGCAGCCTGCTTTTTCTTTGCAGAGTTTCTTTCCCTGTCGCTGGCATTGAGCAGGCGTTTCAGTAGCTTGTCCTCGTCTTTCTGTGCCAGCATAGACCAGTATTGCAGTCTTGCAAGTACATAGGCATACAGTACATCATAGCGGATATAGTGCATGGAACACTGGCGTAATCCCTGTCCGTTTTTGCTGCAATGGTAGTACCCGTATGGGTTTTTGTTCTGCTTGTTTTCCCCATAGGCTAAAGACCATCCGCAGTCTGCACATTTTATCAATCCTGCGAAAATCTGTGTCGTACCGTTTCTGCGTTTCCTGCGTCTGCTTGCAATCAGCTCCTGAACTTTTTGGAACACTTCTTCGGAAATGATGGCTTCGTGGGTATTTTCCACACGATACCATTCTTCCTGCGGCTTCCGCACCTTTTTCTTGTTCTTGAATGAAATGTTGCTCTGCTTGTTGTGAACGCTGTGACCGATGTAGGTTTCCTCTTTCAAAATGCTCTTGACCTGTGCAATCGTCCACGCATAGGCTTTTTCTGCGGGCGCACCGGCGTAGATATTAGCGAAAGTCCCGTATCTTTCATAGTTCAGCCAGCCGGGGGTAGGTACTTTTTCTTCCACCAGAATCCGTGTAATGCTGGCGGCACCCCTCCCGTGTACTGCAAGGTCAAAAATCTTCTCTACAATCCAGCGTGTTTCCGGGTCGATCAGAAGATGACCTTTTTTGTCCGGGTCTTTTACATACCCCAGCGGTGCATAGGCTCCATAGTGTGCGCCATTGGCAAATCTTGTGCGCATGGCAGCCTTGACCTTTTTGCTGGTCTGTCGGGCGTGCATTTCATTCAGGATGTTTAAGAATGGGGCAAGCTCGCTTTCTCCGTTGATGGTGTCCACATTGTCATTGATGGCAATGTAGCGTACTCCCTTGCTGGGGAAATAGATTTCCGTGTACTGACCGGTCAGGATATAGTTTCTTCCCAGACGGGATAAGTCCTTTGTGACAACGCAGTTGATTTTCCCGTCCTCGATGTCATCAATCATCCTTTGGAAACTTGGACGCTCGAAATTTGTCCCGCTCCATCCGTCGTCAATGTACTCGTCTACAACAGTCAGCCCATGCTCTGCGGCATACTGCCTAAGCATCATGCGCTGGGTCTGGATACTGCCGCTTTCCCCCTGTAATTCATCGTCACGGCTCAATCTCAAATATAGTGCAGTGTTATAAATCGTTGTATTGTATGGTTGTTTCACGGTTAAAAATCCTCCTTCTAAAAGAAACAACCCACGCTTATACAATACTCGCTGGTACAAGTATATCATAAGCGTGGGCTGATTGACAGTCGTTATTCCGTATTTTTTCAGGAAGCGGCGGCAGCGTGCTGGATCACATCTTCCAGTAGGCTGTCAAGCGGCTTCCCATCCTGTGCGAAATGCTCCGATACCTTGATACGGACTTTCCCCATGACAAAATACTGGGTGCCGTCTTTTTCGGTAAGCAGGGTGCCGCTGTTTTCGTTGTTGCTCTCGTTTTTGTTTTTTGCCATAGGCAGTTACCTCCATAAATGAAATATGCCCGACAAGGGAATGTCAGGCAGGTGTACAGCCGCAGACTGTCTCCGTGTCAACCAAACCGTGTCAACCGGCAGAAAAGACTTTGAAAACAATCCATAGGCGCTCTATTATTACTTTTTACTTTTTCTTTGATTTCTTGGTTGACATGGTTGACAAAGGAGAGAAATGCCCCAAATATCAGGCTTTTCTCCGTCAACTGGCTGTCAACCAAAGCGTCAACCAAACTGTCAACCGGTGGCTTTTCAGAATGGCAGTTCCATTTGCCGGGCTTCTTCTTCCGTGATTTCCTGAAAACCGTCCCCCTCCGGCGGGTCTTGGTTGACACGCTCCCAGCCTTTTTGAGAACCGTATTTCTTATACCGCTTCGGGCTTTTGTAAGCTGCCCAGCCCTGTATGATGCCGCCCGCAATGCCGGTATTCATAATCTCGCAGATTGCCCGTGTCTCCCAGTCTGCCGGGGAATTTAAGTTCCCCAGCGCTTCCTCATAAAGCTGCTTGGAGCATACCCTGTCACCGGTGTAGTCCTCCAAATAGGCGTAGATCATGCCAGCCTGTGTGTCCTCCTGCATGAAGTCCTGCTGATGGGCGTTCAGGTATCGGTTCATTTCTATGCTGAATGACAGCTTATACTTCCCACTGCGGTAAACCGTCATGGCTTCCGCCCACATCTGTTCGATATACGCCCTCGCCGCCGCTTCATCGTCCAGTATGTGAACCTCCGCCCGTTCCGGGTACACCGTCACGGGGAGAAAGCGCCGGTTGCCGGTGCGGTCACGGGGCAAAAAGTCCTGCCGGTTGGTCGTCCCTCCAAATACACATTGCCGCAGCCGGTCTGCCGGATGTGTCTCATACGGCACTTTGTATGTTTCTTTCTGGCGGCTTAAGAATGACTTGATTTCCTCAATACTCTTGGCGTTGGCTGTGGCGATCATCTCCGACATCTCGATAATCCAATGCCCTTGAAGCTTGCGGTACACATTTTCATCGTCCAGCTTCTTCAAATCGTCTGAAAACCATTCGTCCCTGCCTGCCAGCAGCCGGAAAAAGGTAGATTTCCCGGCTCCCTGACCACCAACCAGACAGAGCATGACCTCAAACTTGCTCCCCGGTCTGAATACCCGCCGGATGGCTCCCATCAGGAACAGTTTCAAGGCTTCATAAGTGTATTCGTCCGTATCGGCTCCCAGAAAGTGATGCAGGGCGTAACGGATGCGCTCTGTGCCGTCCCATTGCAGGTTGTTCAGGTAATCCCTGACCGGATGGTAGCGGTTTTCATTGGCAACAATCTTGATGGCGCTCTGCACCTTTTTCTCGCTGGTAAGCCCGTAGTTTTCTTCCAGATACAAAAGCAGGTAGTTCATGTCCATGTCGGTCAGAGTGGTACTGGTGCGCTCCCAGCCCAACGGCTTCACAATGTCAATCTGCTCCGTCAAAAGGTTCAGGCGCAGCGCCCCACGAAACAGCGGGTCACGCTGGAACACCGTCAGGCAGTTTCGGATGCTGTTCTTCACGCCGCCTTTCTGCGTCCCCTCTAACGTCTCCCGGATTTCTGCCGGTGTCTGCGCTGGCTCTATTGTATCCATCGTCCTTTTGACCGCTTCCTGCGTTTCCGGCGGCAAGCTCTGAAATTCGCTGTTCAAGCCGCAGCACCTCCTTTCCCTGTGCGGCGATCAATGCCGCTTTTTCTTCTATTTCTCCGTATAACAAAATATCCAAAAGGTATTCTGTGTAGCTTATCCTCTGCAACGCTTCCACAAAAAGAGGATGCCAGATGGCATCCTGCGGCTGTGGGGCGTATGCTGTTTTCCAATGCTCCAGCAGGCGCAGATAATCGCATAGCACCCGGAAACAATACCGTTCCGTTTCCTGAAATCTCTGCTCCGCTGATTTTTGTCGGGGCTGTGACCTGTTGTTACGCTTCCTATCTGGTGGCGCATTGCCGGATTTCTCATAGGAAACGCCGAAGTCCTCCGCAAGCCTGACCGCAGCTTCCCGCTTCCCCAATCCATGCAGCAAAGCGGCAAAGTCGATCACATCCCCGGAAGCCCTGCAGCCGAAGCAATAAAAGCGGCTGTCCACTTTCATGCTGGGCGTGCGGTCATTGTGGAATGGACAGCAGACCATGCCGTTTCTCCCCACCCGGATTCCATAGAATGAAGCAGCCTGCCGGGTGGTAACAGACTGTTTCACCGCTTCAAATACATTCAAATGCTCCCTCCATAAAAATACCGATAGCGGTAAAGCTGCCGATTATATCATAGCTCCATCTCATGTTTCTTTCTCTGTACTTCCTGTGGCTGCTCCCTCCGGCGCAGTGCGGTATCTACGACGTTCTGCACCTGCCGCAGCCGTATGACTTCCTCCCGGAGTGGCTTGTGCTGCGGAGACAGTTCGGCATACTCTGTTTTTAACTGTGCATATTCCTGTTTCCATGCTTTCAGGGCAATAGGTTTTCCGTCCAGTTTTTCTTTCAGAATACGGCGGGCGGCATAAAACAGCCGTAACTCCGCATCGTGGGATGTTTCAAATTTCTCCCTCTGTTTCTTAAACTTGATATTGTTCAATTCCGTATGGACAGGTTTTAGCCGCTGGTAATTCTCGCCCTCCCGTATCAATTCCTGCAATTCCTTTATCCGGGCAGATTTCTTTTTCATGGATCCGCTTAATGCTTCAAATTCTTCACTGACAGAGGAAAGACGCTCCTGCAAATCCTCTAATGTGAGCAGCTTGTTTTCCGTCAGATAATTGACGGCTTCGGCAAACTGCTTTAAGTTTCCGGTTCTGGCTTTATTGCTCCATGCCCCTGCGTTGCGCTGGTTGTAATAAGCGATCAGCAGGTCGGCAAGGTTCGGTGTCTGTGGTTTGGAAAGTTCTTCTTTTACCTCTGCCATCCAGACAAACAGGGCTTTGATCTTCTTCCTCACATCCTGCATGAGCCGGTTGGTGGCTTTAATCCAGCGGTTCAGTTCCCCTTTCTCGGTGCGGATGCCCTTTGCTTCCATCTGCCGGACATTAGCTCCCTCGTGGACAGTAGGTATCAGGTCAAGCCCCTGCCGCACATAGGAACGGTGGTCGATACGTACATCCAGTCCTTTTTCCTCAAATTTTGTATTAACGGCAGCCGCCCACTGCTCCCGCCAGTGTTCCAGTGTTTCCGGCTCGTGCCAGTCTGTTGTGTGGACAGCATTAAACATATAATCGCCATTTTTATCCCGGATTCGGTTTCCATCTTCATCAAGAAGATATTCCCGCCGCTGTTTTTGTCCCCATGTGCCATCCGGGTTCAAAGGGCGCATTGTTGTCATCACATGGAAATGCGGGTTTGGGATACCGCCGTCCTCTTTCTCCGGACTGTGAAAAGCAAGATCGGCAATCATGCCTTTTGCCACAAACTGCTCCTGCACGAACTTCCTCGCCAGCTCCATGTTTTCTTCCAGCGTCAATTCATTCTGCATGGCAATATCAAATGAATAGGCAAGCTGTGCTTTTGGATGTTTCTCGCAGTTCTCCACAGCATTCCAGAGGGTCGCCCGGTCAAGATATATTTCCGGCGCATGGGGCGGCAGCATGATTTCCGAAGCGATCACGCCGCCCTTTTTGGTGTAGTCGCTGACTTCTCCATAGTAGCTGCTGTAAAGACGCTCCCCGGCTCGGTAGGCTGCGCTGGCAATGGCGCTCTGACCGGCGCTGCGCTTTATCTGTGCGATTGAAAAATGATAAAGTGCTATCCTTAGTCACCGCCTTTCTCCTGCCCGGAAATACGGGCGTGGTTTTCTGCGGCAGACCGGATGAAAGGCTCCGCCTGCGGCAGATTCAAAATGCTTTCCATGAGGGAATAAAATTCCGTTTCGGTCAGCTCCTTTGTCTGTGGCACAATGCTCTCAACGGCTGCCCCACGGGTAATCAGCCGGTGCGTCCTCTGTTTCCGGGAACCGCTTTCCAGATACGCCTGCCGGTTTTTCAAACGCTGCATTTTCCGTTTTTCCCGTTCCAGCAGGACAGTGGTTTTTTCATATTCCTGCTTTAACTGTTCCAAAGATTTTTCCATGTTCTCACATCCTTTGCTTATAAGATAAAGAAAGACCATCCGCAGACAGTCTGTGTCAGTGCTTCTATAAAACCCGATGAAAAGGGAAAACCACAGAGCGGATTTCCCTTTTCGGCGGGTACACAGGGGATAGCCGCTTTAGCGGCGCAAGGGGGTGTAGCCACCTTGTCGGAGCGAAGCGAACGCAGACCTCGGATTGCTGATTTTATCAGCGGCAGAGGTAAGCTCCGCAGGACGCACGATACATGGTCTTTAGACTATGTATAGAAGTGCGCCCTTAGTTCCTAAGGGATTTTGCCGTTTCCGGCAGTCTTGTCCTTTTTCTTGGAACGCTTGGAAAGATACTTCGGGCAGTCAACCACAACCGCCCGGAAGCTCTGTTTACATTCGTGCTGGCATTTCCGGCACAGTTCGTTGTAAGTGATACGGCTGCGGTCATTTAAGAAGAAAGACCATTCCAGCCGTCGCTTGTTGCTCATTCTTGCCATAACCGGCTCCTTTCTCCGTTTCTATCTGATGTACGCAGATAGGCTGTTTTGGTGTAGCGTCTCGGTATCATTTTTAAGGTTTTTCCCTCTGTATGCCCCTTTGGAAAGTGCGGCAGTATTGCAGTCAGGGAATGATACCTCACGCTTATTTGTCACTTCCCGGTACGGTTTCGGAGCCTTTTGCCATCCATTCAAAGAAAGCAATCTTGCTGACCTTGATAAGCCTGCCCCTGCGGAACGCCGGAAAGCCGGGGGTGTGTACCAGCTCATAGGCGCTCGCTCTTGAAATTCCCATAATCCGCTGGATGTCCGCCACATCCAGAACCAGCGGTAAATCCTCGTAGCTGTTCAATCTCTTTTTATCGTTCATTCTGTTCCTCCCATAAATCAAATAGGTTAAAATGCTTCCTGTTGCCGTTCTCCCCAAAATCCGTTTTCCTGCCCCATTCCTGCGGTGTTTCCCTGCATTGGTGCGCCGGATGCGTCACTTCTCCTGCCGGTCATATCCTTTTTGGACGGTCATTCACTTGTCAAAGTACTGTTTGGTACGAAATTACCAACTGCAATCATCATAGCGGACTATCCTTGACAAAACAATGCTTCTGCGATACCATGAGTGTAACAGATATAACCGAATTATATAATTACCATAAGCAAAGGCAGGGGATAGGGATGGAGAATCAGTTTATACGGCATGAGCCATGTTTTGAGAGGATTTTGTTTGTCCTGACGCTGGACAGGAAGAAAATGAAAGAGCGGATTTTGATTGGGGAAGAACAGCAGATCCGCTTCCGGCTGAACGGGAGCCAAAACGCAGAGGTGCTTTGTGATATGACACGCCCACTGGGAACTTTTTTGATAAACTTTGAGCATGACACGGACAGAGATTGGAACTTATATGGGCTTTCTCCACTGCGGCAAGCCCTCCACTCCAACCGATGGAAACAGCCGGAGCTGGAGCAGGCGGCAAGCGAATTTCTCTGGGGAAAATATCTTAGCAATGACCCTCTGAAAATGTATGTAGCGTTCCGTATCTGGAACAGCTATCTGCTTGCCAGAGAACCCCGTGACCGTAACGCTGCCTGTGACCGCTTCATGGATAAAATGAGCAGCCTGACCGGGGTATTCCATAACGAAGCCATGAGCTTTGACAGGGAGACAGGAAAACCGAAACATTTTCAAGCTGGCAGCCTTTATTTCAAAGGCGCACCGTCAGAAGATACCCGGCTTGACCTCTGGTTCCCGGACAACCGGCGCACAGAAGAATGTGTGTCTGCCTATGCGTCCCTCTACCCGTTGATTACCTATTATCTGAACAGGCTGAATGACTGGGGGCTTTGCTTCCGACAGTGCAAGGTCTGTGGGAAATATTTTCTGGCAAAGAGCCAGCGGTATGAGCTGTGCAGCGATAAGTGCCGCAAAGCACAGGCGCTTCAAAACAAGCGGGAATTTGACGAGAGGGCAAGAGAAAATAACTATGACCTGCTTTATAAAAATGAATGCCAGAACTGGCGCAACAAAATAAACCGGGTAAAAAATACCGCAGGCTTTCCGGCTGACCGTCTGGAAAAAATACAGGCTGCCTTTGCCGACTTTAAGAAAGAAGCATTACAGAGAAAAAAGGCTGTAAAAACAGGAACAGCCAGCCCGAAAGAATTTACGGACTGGCTGTATCAGCAGAGTAATGTAATTGTGAGGCTGACTGAATACTAAATTTTTTTCTCGTTGTGAGGTTTCTGTGACATTTGCCTGATGGCAGTATCGAAATTGCAGTAATTACTCATGCAAAATGCTTCTTCGTTTTATACACTATACCTATATGGTGGAGCACCAAATGAAAGGAGCAAAAAATATGTCTGAGATTCAAAATGCGATTGAAGTAAAGAACTTAAAAAAAGGTTTTGGTGGCAGAGTTTTGTTTGAGAATTTTAGCCTGAATGTAAAAGCAAATACAATCCATGCGATTATTGGTCCGAACGGTTCTGGAAAGACAACACTGCTACGCTTGATTACAGGGGTATACCAGCCAAATGCAGGGACAATCAACATTGCAGGGAAATATGCAATGCAGCTTGAAAATGACTATCTGTATGAAGAACAGACTGGTCTTGAAAATTTGAAAATTTTTGGGAAATACTTTGGATTTGAAATAAATGATCGTTCAGACGGCTATTGTACGCAATTAGGATTGACCGAGCATTTAGGAAAGCGTGTTAGCACTTATTCTAAAGGAATGAAAAGAAAACTGTCCCTTTTGATTGTGATTATGATGGGACGGGATATTCTGCTCATGGATGAACCAACATCGGGTGTAGACCCCATATCCAGAGTAGAAATCCGTAGTTTGATAGGGGCTCTAAAAGCTGACGGAAAAACGGTTATTATCACTTCACATGACCTTAGCGAGATTGAAAAGTGCGCTGATGATGTATCTATGATTAAAAATGGTAGATTGCTGTTTGATAAGGGTATTCAAGAAATGCAAGGACAATCATTGGAAGAAATCTTTATTAAGGAGGGCAATCGTCATGAGTAACATGGGAAAAGGCGCAGGCTACTATCTTACCAGAAGTAAAAGCCTCCTAATTGATACTGCGATTGTTGCCATTCTGGCGATTTTTATGAGCTTTGCAATGCAGATGGACGCCTTGCAGTCTAAGGGAGAAGATTATTTAGTCCTAATGCTCTATGCGGTTATTTTTGGTCTTACCTCCCTGCAATCCGGTGCTATGATTGTAGATTTGACAGCAAAGGATAAGTTAAGCCGGAGAATTGAATTTTTTGCAGCTTCTGGAATTGCAGTAAAAGAGATTATAAAACAGTATTCGATACAGATTTTCCGCTTTTCTGGTATTATCCCGTTCTTTGTTTTTATGAGTTGCTATTACTTTACCGACTGGACAATGAGCTTTGGGCGGGTCGTATGCGTTTATCTTAGTATTCTTGTACTTAGTTTTTGTGAGATTGTCGCTTTGAATATCATTGTACTGGATGTGAAACGAGTAAAACTGTTCAAAAATGTTCTGTTCTTTGGTAATTTTGCACTGGTTTATTTGATTGCGATGTCGGCAGAACAGATTACAGAGTTTGTGAATCAACATCATATAGGAATTGACTATTTGATTATTGTGGTTGATGTTGCACTTTGCATGATGTTTGTACTATTAAGTTTCTTTAAGGCTCGACACATGAGCAACGAAACAGTTATCAGGAGGGATGGCGAATGGGTTTGATAACCTCAAACCTTAAAAGGGTATTGAACTGGAATTTTATATTTATGAGCGCGGTAGCAGCTATCTTCGGCATGATCTCTCTGATGAACTTTGGGGATATTTCAGAGAACATTGTATTTGGCGTTGATATAAAGTATTTTATGCTTGATGGATACCTGTGCTTATTTATCTTTTTTGCCGGAGAAATAAGCAAGGATATGTTGCAGCAAGAAAAAATCACAAAGAGAATAGAATGGAAACTTGCTAATGGTATTAAAATCTCAAGTATTGTTAAGGAGAATCTGCTATCACTATGGATTGGAACGCTGATCCTTTTGTTTCCTCTACTTTTGATGATTTCCATTCGCCTGCCAAACCTTATCTTGTTATTAAGCACCTATTTTCTGATCCTTAGCATATTGTATTCGGCATTTATAAATGTTTTGATTCTCTGGATTAGAAATATGAACTGGTTTAAGAGTATTCCTATCTTTGCAACACTGCTTCATATTTTGCTGGTTGTCTTAAAATGTGGGATATTTATGAAAACGAATAATGTGTGGGTGTTGCTACTATTTTCTCCAGTGAGTATAATAGTTTTGACTGCGTGTGGTTTATGTCTGATGACTAAAGAACGGATCGTATCATCATATTACTAACATAATGAATTTTAGCTGAAAGGAGGGGTGTCCTATGCAGGATAAACGCTTCTATCCGTATCTGTTTCTTCATGCGGGTATTGTGACTTTATGGGTTATATTGGATAGAATACATAAAGGAATTGCGAATGACGGAACCATCAACTTATTGTCGATTGCCGTCTTGCTTTGTTATTTCAATCTGCTCTATCTTCATGTAATGACATCACGGCGAAAGGCAACAATATCTGAATGTGGCTGGAACCTGCTTTCTGTTTCCTTTATTGCGGCGCTGATGTATGATGGATTTTCCACCTTATACACGGGTGCATTTCTGGTTTTTGCATTGATTATCGGAATAATGCTGGTAAGAACTGACGCAAGCCGGGGAAAAATGGTTCGCTTGCTATTTGGAATTGCGGCTATCATACTGTCGCTTTTTCATTTTCAAATTCTACCTGCGATAACTATGTTAATTGGAATGTTCGTGGGAATTTTCCTTGATTATAAATATATAAATTTGAAACAGGTTAATATTCTTCCGATTGCCCAGAGGAAAGCAAGATATGTCCTTGTTTTCATGATTCCTTTGCTTACAATCGTACTTTATTGCTTTGATTTGTCCACCCTGCAAGTCAATGTGTTTTTTCAGCTTATAATGCTTTTATTTGAGGCCTTTGCTGTCATTCATCTTGGCGACATGGAAGCTCGTTACAACGAGCTGACAAAGTATTATGAATTAACGAACTATATTGCAAGTGAGAGGGAAGATTTTTCAAGGCTACTTCACAACGATGTGCTTCAAGATATTGGAGGTGCCAAAAATCTTCTGTCGCTTCGCTCACCAGCTATTGATGAAACAAAAAGGATATTATCTGATTTGGAACTGCGAATAAGAAATATGATGAATTTCTATTCGTCTAATATCTTTTCGGGGTATGCTTCATGGGAACATATTGAATATATGCTTGACGCTATTAAGAAGCTGTACCCAAAGAAAAATATATTTATAGATTTTACCATTGACAGCGAAGCAAGGATTGCTTTGAAAAAAGATAACAGTTTGGAACAGACTATGCAGATAATCAAAGAGCTTGTCAACAATGTTTATAAACACGCTGCCGCTACTTTTATCCATTTGGAAATCGCGCTAAATGAAGAAAGTAAACTCGTAATTACCTGTCAAAATGACGGCGCGAAATCGAATGACATTGAAAACATTCTTTCTTCTAAAGGTGGTATGCTGTTCTTAACGGTGTTGATAAATGGGAATGGCGGTAACATTCAGTATTTAGAAAAAGATGGTATTTTAACTGCAACGGCAGTTTTGGGGAGAAAAAATGAAGATATTACTATTTGATGACCACAGGATATTTGGAGAGAGTTTAAGCAAACTTCTGGAAGATTGGGACGCAATCTCAATCTGTCACTATGTAAGTAATGAAACAGAGTTTTGGAATATTCTTTCCGTAGACGAATGGGACATTGTATTATTGGATGTTAACCTAAGAGATCAGTCAAAAAATTCTGGCATTGACCTGATAGAAAAAATATATAACAAAAAACCAAAAACAAAAGTGGCTATGCTATCCTCTTATGATATGCCGGTTTATAGACAGGAGGCACTTAAAAGAGGTGCTGTAAGTTATATTGACAAGTCGGCTTCTGCTGATGAGCTGGTAAAAAAACTTACAGCTATTAGTAAAGGTCACAAATCCACTACGCCCCCTTTATTAGATCCCCTGACAGATCGTGAAGCGGAAATTATTAAGGCGATTGGAACAGGGAAAACAAAGCATGAAATAGCGCAAGAACTGTATATCAGTGAACGGACACTTTACAACCATATCCAAAGCATCTATGATAAGCTGGGGGCTAAAAATGCTATCGAAGCCTATAACAAGGCTATTGCACTTGGATATATCACACCCTTAATATGAGTTTAGGCAATAAGAGGGACAGATATATCAGAACACAAATGACAAGTATGCACATTATGTAAGCAGATAGCAAAAACAAGTATCATTGAACGACTTCATCAAAATAAAGAAAAGCTGGGAGCAAAATTAAGTCTGCTTCCAGCTTTTTTGTATTTGTTATTGTATGTGGTTGACTAAGGAATATTGTTTAAGCGTGAGTTTGTGATATTGGGTATGGTATCTTTAACTATGGGAAACTCCGGTTTCCCACTTGGAAATGGTTTTGTCCGAGACATTCAGCTTTTCAGATAATTCGGCTTGTGTGAGCTGATTTTCTTCGCGCAATTTTTTGATAACAGCTCCTGTAAGATATTGATTCATTGATAATCACCTCCAGAAACTATATTACAGCGTTGTGCCGAAATTATGTACCTACGTAAAGTAGAGGGGGGAAGAAGCGGGAAATATATTATAGCGGGATTTTCGTTTAGGCTGCACTTTATGTCCTCGTTTTCCTGTGTTCTGCTGAAAAAGATACCTTATCCAACAGCCCACACACAACCCATGCTGTCGCAATCCCCAACACGGCTCCGAACAGCACATCGGTCGGATAGTGCACAAAGAAATACATCCGGCTGAATCCCACCATGGCTGCAAATGCGAGGATTCCGATTCCTGCTTTTTTATAGTAGTGGAAAATAGCCATCGCGCTTGAAAATGCTAGGTAGGTATGGACAGACGGGCAGGAAAAGCTTCCAGGTTTTTTGACAATTAATGTAACGGTGTCATCCACGGCACATGGACGGGGCCTTGCGATCAGATCCTTCAGCCACTCATTTCCAATGAGGAAAGAGACAACATAAGATAGGAGAACTGCCGCACCACATTTTCTTGTCTTTGGGATGATCAGAAGCAGCAGGCCAACCAGGATCCAGAATTGACCGAGGGAGCCTACCAGCTGGTTAAAAACAGTGACCATGATCGAATCCAGAATGGGATTATGCAGGGCCTGAATCAGATGTAACATATGTAATTCCATTGTAAATTTCTTTTTCTTCTGAGTTTTGCTCTTTCAGAAGTCCTTTTTAAAAATTTGTTTTATAGCGGTTTTGCCGTCATTGATTTTTTGGCGGTCCTCCATATTTCGGGGGAGTGTAGAAGCTCCCTCACTTTTGCGTCATTCTGCGAAATGGGAATGCGGCTGTGACGATGTCTCGGCCTGTGCCTGGAAACCGGTTTCTGAATGCTGCCTTAGAAAGCGGAGAATGGCATTCAGGTAGGGCTCTGGCGTGCGGAAAAAGGTGGTGTGATGCCCGCCGGTTATCAGCAGGAGCTGGCTGCCCGGAATCTGGCGGGAGAGCCAGCGGGAGTGGGAAGTCTTGATGAGATCCCGGGTCCCGGCGATGAGTAAGACCGGCGTGGAGATGTCCTGCAGTTTTCTGGCACTCAGATGGGGAGAGTGGAGAAGAAGCGAGGTCAGATTGCGGCGGCGGAGAATCCGGTGCAACAGAGGCGGCAGAACAGGATGCGGACGATGCGCACGCGCAAGAAGATGACGGCTGCTGCGGGCGGCCGCGTACAGCGCAGGGATCCGCCGGGAACTATGCCTTTTTAGGAAAAATGGCCGGGTAAGCGGAAACAGAAACCGGCTGAGTCCGTCCAGAAACGCGTGCTGAACCCGGGCACCCAGATAGAGCGGTGTGAGCAGACCGTCGGGAGAGGCATTGGCGCTCAGACAGATCAGAGAGCGCAGAAGAGACGGATATTTGCAGGCAATCTCCAGGCCGATATTGGCGCCGTCGCTGAACCCGAGCAGATGGACAGAGGAAAGGTGAAGATGCCGGAGCAGGGCAGCCACATCATCGGCCATGTCCTCTGTGGAGAAGCCGCGAAGGGCGGTACGGACGAACAGCCGGGAACGTCCATGTCCGCGGCTGTCCATCAGAATCACCTGAAAACCAGGCCTAAAATAAGAAAGAAAAGGTTCAAATACCTTGTGAGACTGGCTGTTTCCGTGCAGGATCAGAAGCGGTGTGCCGCTGCCGTGAATCTCATAATATATTTTACTGCTGTGAGTAAAAAAATAAGCATGTGTTTCCATGATGCAGCTCCTCTTTTTACGCGTCTTTTTCTGCGGTTGTTTTTTCTGTTTTTTCCGGTTTTTCTAGTTTTTTTGGCTTTTCAGAGCTTCCAACTGCTTCATTTCCAACTGCTTCATTTCCAACTGCGTCATTTTGAGTTGCTTCACTTCCGGCCTCTTTCTTTCCCGCTTCTTTCTTTTCAGCCTCTTTCTTTCCAGTCTCTTTCTTTCCAGTTTCTTCCTTCTCCGCTCCTTTTTTTCCTATCTCTTTCGCGCCGTCTTTGGAATGATCCGGCGCACTGTTTTTTGGACTGCTATGGTGATTCTTAAAACGCTGTCCCCATCCATGCAGAATGTCCCGGGCGGCTTCCTGGATCTGGTGCGGATTCTGAATGGTCACCAGGGCGTAAAACATATCCGGTGTCGGAATCTTTGGCAGATAAACATAATAGGAAGGAACCCATTCGGTCGGACTGTACTTTTCTTTGGCACGGTAGAGGTCGCGGAAGCCGTAGCAGTCATTTAAGTGATCGTAGGCAAAGCGGAGCAGCTTCTCGACCGGATTGGAGCTGTCGTTTTCCAGACCGGCAAGCGGGGCAACTCCGAGGCTACCGTATTCGATGCCTTCCTCCTTGAATACCTGAAATGCGTCATAAATGATGGTCTCCATCACGCCGCTCGGGGCATCGGTTCCGTGCCGGGTAACGTCTGCCATATAGCCGTTTTTCCCGAGGAATGGGACGAATACGATGAACGCAACGATCTTTCCATCAGCGTTGGTGGCGTAGAAATAGCGCTTATCCATCGGATTGTCGAGTCCTACCGTTCCCATGACGAAGGTCAGCATGGAACTTTTCTTCTGCTGGAGCCATTCGTTGGTGATGCGGTCCAGATTGGCCTCGATCTCCAGATCACGATTTTCAAGCGGGCGGTATTCGTGAACGACGACACCGGCTTTCCGGGCATGATTGATGTTCATGCGCATCTTGGCACCTTTTTTGCCGGAGATCTCATAGTTAGAGAGGTGAAAGCGGGCTTCTTCGCCGTTTTTAACCCATCCAAACCCCTGCCGTTTATATTCTTCCAGAAAATGATCGGTGACGCTGATAAAAAACAGGTTGTGGGTGCTGCGCTGGCAGAATTCTTTAAACTCTGCCAGGAGTGCTGGAAAATCATCATCCGCGCAGATCGGATCGCCATTGACCATGATGGTGCTTCCAACAACACCGTAAGGAATTACGCCGTCCACCTTCTGTCCAAAGTACAGAAACTTGTCGTCCTCCAGTGTCAGGTAGGCGCTGGGGTTCTGGCTGTACAGATTTAAAAGTGTCCGGGCATGCTGGAGATCCGAGGCGTGGCTGGCAGGGCGCATCAGCCAGGGACGGACCGCATACAGGATAGATGCGAGAATGCAGCCCCAGCTGAACCAGAACATGACCAGTTCAAATACGTGTGTTCCACGTGAAACATCGAGGGGATTTCCCATTCCAAAAATCATGGCAGTGCCCTGCAGAAAACTGTCTCCCAGTGAGGCGATCGTCGTTTTCCCCAGTGGTTTTACCGAAAAATGATAACTGATGCCAGCGTTGACAACGACACCTACCAGGGACAGTCCTAAAAATAAAAGGCATTTTCCCAGGCTGCGCCGGTCGGACGGGCAGCAGAAATCCTTACGGAAATACAGCAGAAGCAGAAACAGTACCGCTTCTGCGATGTGAAACGGCAGATAGAGCGGTGCCGAGAGGGATGTCAGTCCGCGCAAAAAACTCAGAAAAAGCAAAATGACCGCAATATTCCAGGCGGCGCGCTTCCGCTTTTTCAGTTGAAATGTCAGGATAAAGAGCACAACGGAAAAAGCACGCTGTACCATGTGCCCCATTTCCAGAAAAACACTTACTCGGTTTGCAAGCCCCAGTCCCGGAAGAAAGCTGAGAACAAACAGAACCAGGGAAAGGGCACAGAGTGCGCCGATCAGGATGTTTTCCAGTTGTATTCGGGTGTTCTGTTTCATAATTAAAGTCCTCCCATGTAAGTCGTGTGCGTTCAGAATCTTCTTGCATCTGTCTGGAGAGAAGATTCTGGTGCAGCTTAAGTTTTGATGCATCCGGAAAAATCCCGCAACTTAGAAAAATAAAATGATTTTGCTGACGGATGGATGCAGTGAAACGAACAGAATCCGAAAAAGCCGGCTTTCGTTTGTTCTTGTTATAGTATACAAAAATAGGGATGTCAAGAAAAGATTTTGCCTGTAAAAGGGGCGAAAATCTTTTCTGACATCCCTGCTTTTTTGGGAAATCTGGTTCCAGAAAGTGATGCGGTACACTAATTGTGTGCTATTTCTGCGATGGCTTCGATCTCAACCTGGCAGCCGTTGCTTAAAGGACCGACCGGAAGGACGATGCGGGCCGGTTTGTGAGATTCGAAAAAGGCTGCGTATACCTGATTGGCTCTGTCCCAAAGCTCCATGGAAGAGAGGTAGATTTTACACATGACGACGCTGTTTTTATCACAGCCGGCGGCGTGCAGGACGCTCTCCATTTTATGGAGAGCCATATTCATTTCAGCTTCAAATCCACCTTCAGCCGGTTGTTTAGTGGCTGGATCAGCGGAGGTCTGGCCGGAGATGTAGAGAGTATTCTGGCAGATCATGCCAGGGGTGTAATGGCCTCTGGGGGAATTTTCATTAAAAATGGATTTCATAAGGTTACCTCCTCTAAGATTTTTAATTGTTCAAGGGATACACTGCCGCCGGAGATCAGGAAGCAGACTTTATCGGATTCTTGAAAATGGGTGAGTCCCTGTAAAACAGCTCCCATACCGATTGCGGAAGAAGGCTCACAGAGTATTTTCCCTTCAGTTAAGAGAAGCTTCCAGGCCTTTAAAAGGAATGTATCATCTACATCCAGAAATTGGTCTGTGTGAGCAGCGGCACAAGGAAAGCAGAGATCTCCAGGAATCTGTGCAACCAGGGCGTCGGCAATGGATTTTTTCTGTTCAACTCGGACAGGTTTTCCAGCCTGAACGCTGGCAGAATAGCGCGGCAGGACGGCTGGTTCTGCACCATAGACTTTGATGGATGGCTTCATGGATTTTACAGCTGTGGAGACGCCGCTGATTAAGCCACCGCCGCTGACTGGAACAACCACGGTGTCAATTTCAGGACACTGTTCGAGGATTTCGATACCAGCGGTTCCCTGGCCAGCCATGATATCTTCATCATTGAAGGGTGGAATCATGACAGCATGCTGTTCGGCACAGATGCGGGCGGCGACATCGAAACGTTCAGAGGTATCACACTGTACAACTTTTGCGCCTAACTCCTTAATTGCCTGGACTTTAATGGCGGGTGCACTAAAAGGCATGACAATAGTTGCACTTGTTCCAAGCATTTTTGCTGTATAGGCAACGGCTCTTCCGTGATTTCCAGAAGAAGCAGCAACGATTCCGCACTGGATCTGTTCAGGGGACAATTTAAGAATTTTATTTAATGCTCCGCGCAGCTTAAAGGCACCGGTCAGCTGCATGCATTCTGCTTTTACATAAACCTGGCAGTGTAGAAATTCATCCAGTTTCTGAAGCCGTATGAGTGGTGTTTTTGTAATATAAGGCTCGATCCGTTGCTTGGCCTGATAGATATCAGTTAAAGAAATTGACATAATAAAACCTCCTTGCAGATTGTATATACGGCCCGGAGTCTTTCAACGATTTGCTTTTATAGGATGAAAGCAGATATGGGAAAGTTCCGGAAGTAGGTGGTACTTATATAGATAGAAGTGGAAATATGTTTCTATCTATGCTCTGATTGTAGCGGATTTTGATATGGTTGTAAAATTTCTATTTTAACTATATAATAAAACTAAAATAACTATTTAAAAGAAGAAAAACGGAAGAAAGAGGCGAAAAATCATGGATATGGAGAGTATACGGGCGTTTTTGGATGTGATTCAGACGGGGAGTATCACGGGAGCCGCAAAACAGCGTTATATGTCCCAGCCAGCGCTCGGAAAGCGGATGATGGCGCTTGAAAAAGAGCTGGGGACGGAACTTTTTTTGCGGGGAAAAGGGCAGCAGCAGATCCGGATGACGGCGGCCGGAGAGGCGTTTGTGGATATCGCAGAGAGGATGGAGCTTCTCTATGAACAGGCGCTCAGGCTTAAGGACACGCAGCAGCGGGTGTATCTGACGGCGGCCAGCATCCGCAGTGCGCACGGGGAGGTCTTTCTTCCGCTGTTGGCTTATCTTAGGAAGGAACATCCGGAGATCTGCCTGACGGTGGAGGATCATCATACGGTGGAGATTCTTCCGCTGCTGGAAAAGAAGCGCATCGATCTGGGAATCACGCAGCTTCCGGTCACCTCGCCGGAATTGGTTTCGGAACTTCTCTATGAGGAGGAATACCGGGTAATCCAGTTGCAGGGAGGCACGCTTTGCCAGGGGCAGGGGAGGCCGGTGATGCCGTCGAAACTGGCGCAGCAGAAAGGAATTTTCCAGGCGTTTGATTCGTATTTTCAGGCGTGGTTTGAGTCACACTGGCCGCTTCACACCGTCAAGATCCGCGTCAATACGACTTCAACGGCGGAGCTTTATTTTGAAAGCCCGGATGACTGGATGATTGCCCCGGCGGCGGTTGCGCGGGAGATGGAGGCAAGGGGATTTGTGTCGGCGCCGCTTGAGGATAATTCAGCGCCGATGCATCGCGTGTATCTGACGTATCACCGGTATCGGCAGGAAGAACCGGCACTCCGTTTGACAATTGACGAACTGAGATGCCTATTTTTGCGGGAATCAAGGTAGGATTTTGTAAAAATTTTGAAAAGTATACAAATATACAAAAAAATGAATAGCCAAAACGGTTGAAATCCACCAGAACGCGTGCTATAATCTAGGTATAGGGTGGTTAAAAAATTAACAGGAGGTAGTATCAATATGGCTAGATTTACATTACCGAGGGATCTCTATCATGGAGAAGGATCTTTAGCGGAACTGAAAAATCTGAAAGGCAAAAAGGCAGTCGTTGTCGTTGGCGGTGGTTCCATGAAACGCTTCGGTTTTCTTCAGAAAGTAGAGGATTATCTGAAAGAAGCTGGCATGGAAGTGGCTCTGTTTGAGGGAGTAGAGCCAGATCCGAGCGTTGAGACCGTTATGAAGGGCGCAAAGCTTATGCAGGAATTTGGTCCGGACTGGATCGTAGCGATCGGCGGCGGTTCCCCAATCGATGCAGCAAAAGCGATGTGGGCATTCTACGAGTATCCGGATACCAAGTTTGAGGATCTGATCACTCCGTTCAATTTCCCAACACTGCGTACAAAGGCAAAATTCTGCGCGATTCCGTCTACTTCTGGTACAGCAACTGAGGTTACGGCATTCAGCGTTATTACCGATTATCATAAGGGTATCAAATATCCGTTAGCAGATTTCAATATCACACCAGATGTAGCGATCGTGGATCCGGAGCTGGCTGAGACCATGCCGCAGAAGCTGACCGCAAACACCGGTATGGATGCGATGACCCATGCGATCGAGGCGTATGTATCCACACTTCACTGTGATTACACCGACCCGCTGGCACTTCACGCAATTAAGATGATTCATACCTATCTGGTTAAATCTTACAATGGCGACAAAGAAGCGAGAGCACGTATGCACAACGCACAGTGCCTGGCAGGTATGGCATTCTCCAATGCACTGCTTGGTATCGTCCATTCTATGGCACACAAGACAGGTGCAGCTTACTCCGGCGGACATATCGTTCATGGTGCAGCGAATGCGATGTATCTTCCGAAGGTTATTAAATTTAACTCCAAGGAACCGGAGGCAGCTTCCCGCTATGCAGATATCGCGAAGTTCATCGGCTTACAGGGAGATAGCGACGAGGCTTTGGTTGACGCTCTGATTGCCGAGATCAAAGAGATGAACAAGCAGTTAAATATCGCTCCGAGCATTAAGCTCTATGAGGGTGGAATCATTGACGAGAAAGAATTCAATGACAAACTGGCAACCGTAGCAGAGCTGGCAGTTGGCGATGCATGTACCGGTTCCAACCCGCGTTCGATCAATCCGGAGCAGATGGCGAAACTTCTGACCTGCTGCTTCTATGATACAGAGGTTGATTTCTAGGAACTGTTCAGTACCTTCACAGTCACGCGCAAAAATCCATTAAAAATTGCCTGCGGCAATGGGATTTTTGCCTGCAATCTCTAATTTAATAAGTTTCTGATTTAGAATGATAAAAGCCATCCGGCTAAAAACTGGATGGCTTTTATCATTGTGTTTTTTTGTTAGCTGGTGTTTTACCTTTTTGGTGATTGGCGCGTTTGCGTCCTATGCGTTTTCTGCGTGACTGTTTTTCTCACCGGTTTCTCCGTCTGTCATTGCTTCATGCTGCCCGGTCAGCCGTGCCAGAAGTGCTTTCGCTTCCTCTGTACAGCGGAGAATCTGCGCCTGATCCGGCAGCTCGATGTCGTGGATCAGGACATTCCGCAGCTTGCGGAGCTGGACAATCTGGTTGATCATTTCTTTGTCAAAGAGATCCATCCGCTTGAGCGTATTGATATTGAAGGCACCGCGGGAACGCGGCGAGGTGCGCCGTGCAGTCTTGTTGAGCAGGCGCTCTAACGGTACCCACTCTTCAAGAAACTGGTTGACAGCCTGCAGGGTTTCTGGTGAGGTGGTTTCTGGTTCCGTCCGCAGCTCCTGGTAGCACTGGTAGCGCTTTTCATTGCCGGAGATAATCTGATCGATGATCTGCTGGGAAATGGTGCGCCGATCCTTTTCAAATTTGACAGACCGCAGAATGGGGGTAATATCTTTGAGACCGGTGAGCTGTAAACGCTGCAAAAGTCGGTAGAGCAGGGCAATATTTCCCATTCGAAGCTCGATGTCCTCGGTTTTGAGATGGCTGCTCAGGAAGTTATAGAGATAGGACGCCAGCTCGTACTGGCTTCCAAACGCGGCATTGCGGCTGCGGAGCCGCTCATTTCCGGCTGCCTGTAGGCGTTCCAGCGCGATCTCACCGGCAAGAACCAGACCATTTAACTCATCTAAGATTGACAGCTCTTCCTCAGATAAAGTTCCCTGCATCGGCTTGTAAATCAGGTCGTGTTCAACCTCGGACCACGCGTGCATGATCAGGGATGCCACCTGGATCTCGATGCGCGCCGCTCCGTATTTTCTTTGTGATTCATTTAAAATTTCATCGCGCATCCGCGCGCGGTAATGGTTCGCCCAATAGCCGGAAAACCGTTTGTGGTAAGTCGGGGGTTTCGACTGTTCTGGGAACTGTTTAAATTCCAGGATATTGAAAAGCTCCGAGATGATCGCATCTACCTTGCCGCGATCACCGGGGAAATACAGGGAGACGCGCACGCCGGACAGATCGGCAATGTCGTTGTAGATTTCCTCGAGTGTCTGGTATGGTTCTTCACGTCTGGAATTGCGCCGCTGCACTTTTGTGCGGAGTCTGGCGGGATTCTTGGCGCGAGAGGTCACGATCGCCCGGATACCGGCATTTTGCAGGGCAAGCTGGAGTTTCTCTGCCGCGAGCCGGCCGGCTGCGTCGTAGAACGTCCATTTCATCTTGTATGTATCGATAAATTGTTGTATTAAATCCATAAGCAGCCCCTCCCAAGGTGCATAATAAAGCTTAGAAGAAAGCATTCTGATAAAAAATGCTTTTTCTTTCTATCATGAAGTATAGCAAAGATGGAAGCACTCTGCCAGTGGTTCTATGTAAAATATTAGGTTTTCTTACGGCACCTTCGGTTCCAAAGTTACTGTTCACGGGTAGGCACTTTTGGAATCGAAAGTGCCTACCCGTGAACCAATAACCAAATATGGACTTATACACAGATTTGTGGTAAAGTTATGGACAGTGACAACGTGAAGAAAGAAAAGTAAGAGGTAATGGGGAAAAAAGGAACCGTTACAAAGAGACGAGAATTATGGGACAGTTTATAGTATTAGATCTGGAATGGAACCAGAGTCCGGCGGGCAAGGAAGGCTCGATGAACCGGCTTCCATTTGAGATTATTGAGATAGGCGCGGTAAAATTAAATAAAAATCTTCAAATCATTTCGGAATTTCGCCGTCTGATCCGCCCGCGGGTGTACCGGCAGATGCATTATAAGATATCAGAAGTGACGCATATGTCGATCGAGCAGCTTGACACAGAAGGCGAGGATTTTGTGCGTGCGATGACCGAATTTTTAGAATGGTGCGGGGATGATTACCGGTTCTGTACGTGGGGCTCGATGGATCTGACCGAATTGCAGCGGAATATGGTATATCACGGGATGGAGCTGCAGTTTCCATCGCCGCTTCTCTATTATGATTTGCAGAAAATCTATGCCCTGATCCACGGCACCAAGCAAAAGGAGTCGTTAGATACCGTGGTAGAGGAATTGCACCTCACGGAAGACCGCCCGTTCCACCGGGCGCTGGATGATGCGTACTACACGGGGCGTGTCATGAGTGAGATGGACTTTTACAGCATGATGGAGTATGTTTCAGTGGATTATTACCAGCCGCCGCTGACGGAGGAGGAAGAGATCTATCTGGAATTTCCAGAATATGCGAAATTTGTGTCGCGTGAGCATGAGACGAAGGAAGAGATTTTGGAGGAACGGCGTGTGGCGGAGATGGTTTGTTACAAATGCCGCCGGACCTTGCGGAAAAAGATCCGCTGGTTTTCCTCAAACCAGAAATTTTACTTCTGTCTGGCGGTCTGCCCGGAGCACGGTTATATGAAGGGAAAGATCCGGATGAAGAAGTCGGAGGACGGCTCGTTCTTTGCTGTTAAGACGACGAAGCTGGTCGGTGAAGAGGGAGCGGCCTACGTGGAGCAGAAGAAGGAGGAAACGAAGAAGAAGCGCGCGGAACGCAACAAGGCGAAGAAGTCTGGAAAGGCGGCAGAAGCAGCCGAGTAGGGTGAAGGCAGCCGGGCGGATGGAGCGTATGAAATAGGAATTAGAGAAAAGGAAAAATTCATAGAAAAGAGTTACTGGATATGGAAATGTTTCTCCTGCCTGTTTAGAGTAAGGTAAAAGAAGAGAATTTCCACATCTGGTAACTCTTTTTGTGTCAGTTATGGGATTTTATGCGATCGTTTCTTCCTTTTTTTCGCCAGCGCCGTTCGGCGGTCCTGCATCATCAGGTCGAAATCTGCTTCGGACATTCCGCTGTCGCGCAGACGTTCCGCGCGCCGTCTGCGGCGTTCTGCGAGGGCGTCCTCCTCCTGGCGGCGCTGCATCTGGAGAAAACGGATGCCGGCGGTGACCGCGCCGATCACGACAAGAATGGCGGTCAGTGCGGCGATGAATGCCGGTGGAACGCGGACGGAAATATGAAACAGCTGTCCAAAGGATTTACCGGTGGAACTATTTTCCTGATTAGCAGCCGATTCGGGCGGATTGGAGAGCGGCAAGGCCTCCGAGGAGCCGTTTGAGAGGGCAGTGTCGGAGTTGTCCTGCGCGGCAGCTGTTGCCGCCTGGGATACAAGCTTTTCAGGAATATCTGCCGCTGTCTGGCTGCTGTCGGTGAGGGTCAGATATGCCTGGCCAACCTTGTGATCGCCGAGCGAATAAGTGACACAGGCGATCGTGCCGTCCGGTGCGCCAGCCGGGATCTCATAGTCGAAGGAGGTCGTTGTCTCCGAGAAATCCGCTGTTTTTGGAAGTACCACGCGGCTATCTGGGTCGATGGACAGGGATTCGCCCCCGGCGGTAGACACATCTGCAATTTTTAAATCTTTTCCGATATTTGAAAAAGTTTGATCATAATCTGCAATTTTGACCGACTGGAAATTGTTAAATCCAAAGTCGAGCAGCCGGCTGGTATCCTCATACTGCGTGTTGTTGCTGTGCAGGATGACGGTAATCAGTGTCGTATCGCCCTGTCTGGCACCATTGACCAGTGTGTTGAGGGCGATGGAGGTATAACCGGTTTTGCCGCCGAGGACGTCCGGACGGTAGTACTGCGGCCAGTTCTTTTTGACCAGCTTATTGCCCGGGGAGATGCCCTGTCCCTCGGGATTTTTCTGGTTCGGCGGCAGTTTATAGTAGGTTGTCTCGACGATCTTGGCAAACGTAGGATTTTCAAATGCCGCCCGCGTGATGAGCGCCATGTCGTAGGCGCTGACATAGTGTTCCTCGTTATTCAGACCGCTCGGATTTGCAAAATGCGAATCCTGGCACCCAAGCTCGGCGGCTTTTTCATTCATCAAAACAGCAAATGCATCAGCGGAGCCAGCAACGTGCTCGGCGAGGGCGTTGGCAGCCTCATTGGCTGATTTTAAAAGCAGGGCGTAGAGGCAGTCCTTGACGCTGGCAGTATCGCCTGTATCGTATCCGGCGCTGCTGCTGTTGGACTCCACGTTGTAGACCGCGCTCTCGGAAAAGGTGACTGTCTCATCGAGGGAACAGTGCTCCAGAACGATGAGGGAGGTCAGAACCTTCGTGATACTGGCGGGAGAGTAGGTTTCATGGATGTTTTTTCCATATAAAACGACTCCGGTGTTGGCGTCCATGACGATCCCGGCATCGGAGTCAATGGAAATGTCCGCTGGCCAGTCGGTGGAGGCAAGCGCCTGCATCGGGGCGGCGAGCAGGGACAGCAAAAGTGTACCAATTAAAAACAAGGACAACTTGCTGCCTGTGCTGCCAGCTATTTTCGTCTTCAAATCCGGAGCAGCCGGGTGGCTGGAACTACCTGGAGAGCTGCCGCCTCCGGAATTTCCGGAATTTTCTGCCCCTGATTTGCCCCTGCGGTGTTCCCGCAGGATACATGCAAGGCAGAGAAAAAACAGGGCGCCGGTCATCAGGCAGAAGGTGATGCCGATCCGGGCGGCGGTGTCCATGAAAAATGGTTCCGGCACGATGTTGATCAGAAGATCGGTCCGCGGATCGAGCTGCCAGAGATCATTGGTAAAGAAGATTTTGTGGAAAATAATAAAATATTTCGTAAAATCAGTGGAAATGATCCCGGCAAGCAGGGCGGTCACGCCCAGAAATAAAACCGTCCCGGCGCAGAGCATCCGTGGCAGCAGGTGTTTTAACGGAACCTTGAAAAGTGCCAGCAGTGCAACCGATGCCGCTGCCAGAAACAGGCAGAGGCGGCGCAGCGCCAGTCCTCCGAGAAAGAGGTTGCGGACATCCGCCATGTGCGCCTTCTCCCTGGCGTTGAAAAATTCGCGCGGCGTCCCGTCTACGACGGTGTCAATGTTCAGATCGTCGCGGCTGCCGCGCAGATATGCCATCATCTCGTCCGTCACGTAAAGCAGGTCGTCCATCTCCATATGGACATCATCGGCAACCTGGTAGCGGGTATATTCATTTTCATAATAATGCGGCGTCCAGTAGGCGACGGCTTCCACCGAGGTAATCAGAAACACGATCATCAGACTGAAAGCACAGATAAGCCCCAGAAGCCAGCTTAAATATGTTTTTTTCTGTGTCATATAAAACCTTTCGCGGCTGTCAGGTTGTGGTACAGCTGCAGCCTTTCATTTTATGTGATAAATTTGTAAAGAGGTCGTTTGTTCTATTTTCCTTGAAACGGCTCTGTATGTTAAAGTTTCCGTTTCGTTATCCAGTATAACAGTTTCGGGGAAGCATGAAAAGGCGCGAAATGGAAAAATATGTGAAATTTTTGTTACTGTTTACGGGTAGGCACTTTTGGAAGCGAAAGTGCCGTAAGAAAACATGGTGGCAGCAGGAGTTTGCCGTATTTGAATGCGAAGCCACGGCAAATTCCGTTACTGGGCACGATGCGTGAACAGTAATAAATTTTTCGAAAGAATGGCGGGAGGGTGGAATAGGGGCTTGTCAGCTGGCGGGGGATTCCTGTATACTGGGGGAAGATGTTATAATCTGGAGCAGAAAGAGAGAGGATACGAATATGATAAAGGCAGTCATTTTTGATATGGATGGGGTCATCATTGACAGTGAAGGAATTTATCTGAATTATCTGTATGAATATGCAAAAACGAAAAATCCGGAGGTGACTCTGGAGAGTCTGCACGGGACGGTGGGGACGACGAAGCAGGACTGCTGGATGGTTGTGGAGAAGGCGATCCACAATGGTCAGACCTGGCAGGAGCTGCATGACGAGTATCTGGGGCGCTGGACGGACATTTTTAATTCGATTGATTATCTCTCGATCTTCCGCCCGGAGATTCTGGATGTGATGGATCGCCTGAAAACAGAGGGCTTCCGGCTGGCGGTCGCATCCGCGACGAATATTGAGCAGGTGGAGCGCATTTTAAAGGAAAATGGCGTGGCGTCCCGTCTGGAGCGGATGATCAGTGCGAGTACGTTCAAGCGCAGCAAGCCGGATCCGGCGGTTTACCTCTATACGGCGGAGCAGATGGGCCTGCAGCCGGAGGAGTGCCTTGTGATTGAGGATTCGACGGTCGGCATCACGGCGGGGCACTGCGCGGGAATGACAGTGGCGGCGCTCATCGATAACCGTTTTTCCTTTGACCGGAGTCTGGCGGACTATGAGTTAAATTCGCTGGAGGAGATTGTGCCGCTGGCGGAGAAAATTCGGGATTTGAAGTAAAATTTGAGTTGAGTAAATTCAGGGATTCATTGCGGAAAGTATAATTGCGAAAGTGATGAACCATTGTACAAAGAAAATGAAAAGGAACCATGTATGTCAGGGAGAAGAATCACTGCATGTATGGTTCCTTTTTTGGCTGATTACTGCGAAACCTGCCGGATAAAGTCTCTGGAAACGTAGGCTTCCTGTCCGTTGTAGCTGATTACTGCCCATTTTTCGTCGTAATCACGGAGATATTCCACATCGGTATCTGGTGCTAGAACGCCAATCCTGTCGGTGTCGGTGGATGGTTCCGGACGGACATTGACTGTGTCGGTGGTCCGGTAAACGGTCGATTCTGCGGCAACGGTCTCTGCCTCGGTTTCTGGAGCCAGCGATTCGGTGCTGACGGCTGCAGTAGAATCCGGTTTGGCATCCGTCGCAGGGCGTATCATCTTGATGATCAAAAGCAGCAGGATGATAATAATAATCAGAAGCACTGGTTTAATAATGCTTCGAAATTCAAAAGACGGACCGCCTGCATAGGCGCGCGGACGGCGTCCCTCGGAGCTGCCGGAACGTGTGCCGGCAGGTTTTCCGTTTCCAGAGCTGGCAGAGGAATGTCGGCTGTTCCCGCGAAGGCGGGAAGAAGCGGGGGTTGGAGCTGCACTTCGGGAAGCCCGGGTGGATTTTTTTGTGTCATTGTAGTCATTTGCGAAGGTGTAGACCTCCTGCGACAGAAGGTGATGCGCCTGATTGGCGTTGTAGGCGCTGTTGTCTCCCTCATGGATCGCCTTGTTGCCGATCGTGCGGATCTTGTGGTAATGTTCGCAGGTGGTCTTGCTGATTTTTCCGGCGCTGTAGAGGGCGTCGATCATCTCCAGAAGACCGGTTTCCAGAATGCCATACCGCTCGCAGAGGCATTTGACCATGTATTCAAGGGTCTGGCGGGCTTTCACCATCGCCAGGTTATAATTCTTCTGTCCGATCAGGCGCTCGGTCTCGCGGACCCCGCCGTGGATCTGTTCCCAGGTGCTCTGACCTGTGTTAGCTGTTGTTCCCATAGGCATATCCTCCTGTGTATATGATGCAGGTCCGAAACCGGCGTGCCGGCGGCTGTTCCCGGACGGATACTGACTTTTGGATGTCCGGCGAACGGGTGAAAAGACGGCAGTCATTTCGTGACCGTATGTTTGGTTTTGTTCTAAAATTATTATAATATAATCGCTTGAATTATTCATCTATAAAATGATAAAAATTGGAAAAGTTATGAAATTCGTAAGAAAAGGACACAAAGTCGGACGGATGGGAGCTTTATGGTATGGGTAAGGGGCAAAAGATGCGAAAATAAGTATAATAAAAGTCATACGAAAGAGTATTTTGTGTGGTATCATAGAAATATAGTATTTATTTAAACACGAATGTTTTTTGAGGATTTTGTCAAGAAAGTGTTATTTAGAAAAGGTTGAAAGGAATTATGGGAGAGCTGTTAATTTTAATATTATTGATTGGTTTGGTGTTTTACATAATATCTAAGGTTAGGGAATCTCCATTTCGCTATCCGTATTTTGAATATTGCTTTGATGTTTCGGGTAAAAGAAAACCCAATATTGAAGATTTTATAGATGCATATATAAATAATAATGGAATAGGAGCTTTTGAAATACATTATCGAAAGGTTCAGCAATGGAAGGATAGTAGTCAACAAATAGTAGATAGGGCAATATTTAAAGATTTGCGACAAAAACAGTTTTTTGAATGCATTGACGATGAGCATATGTTTTGTTTTACGTTTATTCGTCAACAGACACGATATAAACAGGTTAATTACCAAAAATTTTCATATAAATTAAATGTGCAAGATAAAGAGTATAGTTGCGATTATCAGTCGTTAATAGACAGGTATATAATGCTACAAAAAATCGATTTTCAATGTACCTTAAATGAGTATCATTGTAAAAATCAAAGAAAACTTATGACAAAAGCATTGCGAAAGGAAATTATGCTTCGAGATAATTATACATGTCAAATATGCGGAAAATATATGCCTGATGAGGTTGGTTTGCATATAGATCATATTATTCCTGTTTCTAAAGGCGGAAAGACAATAGTATCTAATTTACAGGTCCTTTGTTCAAAATGTAATGGAAAAAAATCAAATAGGTGTTAATTTTATAGATGTGAGAATAGGAGGATTTATCTTGCGAAAACAACATATGAATGCTAAGATTAGATATTAGAGAAAAGCTAAAAAATATAGGATATTTCATTTAGATAATAGATGAAAAAAATTAATTTATACAGATAACTAGGAGGAACGAAGATGAGATTACGCCATATACCGGGCGCAGAGCAGATGATAGAAGAAAACCCGCACGTGGTTCACGAGGCGAAGGAGAAGAAGGGAACCTGGCAGCAGATTTTTGGAAATGACCATCCGATCCGTATCGAGGTGGGAATGGGAAAAGGTCAGTTTATTTTGGAGCAGGCGTCCCGCAACCCGGATGTGAATTTTGTGGGTATTGAGAAATATTCGACGGTTCTTTTAAAGGCGATCCGCAAGAGAGAACAGATGGAACTGTCCAATGTCTATTTCTTATGTGAGGATGCCAGAGAACTGGCAGAGATTTTTGGACCGGGGGAAGTAGAGCGGATTTATTTGAATTTTTCGGATCCGTGGCCGAAAGACCGCCATGCGAGACGGAGACTGACCTCGCCGCCATTTATGGCAGTGTACGATCAGATTCTCCAGAAGGATGGAAGAGTCGAGTTCAAGACAGACAACCAGGATTTATTTTCCTATTCCCTGGAGGCGATTCCGGAGGCGGGCTGGCGCATCACAGAATATACTCGTGACCTGCACCACAGCAAGATGGCAGAGGGCAATGTCATGACCGAGTACGAGGCAAAGTTCTCGGCGCAGGGCAAGCCGATCTGCAAGCTGGTGGCGGTGCGGTAGGGAAAAGAGTGCTGCAAAGGCATTTCGCTGTATATATTAGTTATAATGAAAAAATTGGATAGCGGAATGGATATTAAAAAGCAGATTACACGGAAACTCATTCAGGCGACCAGCGATAAAGTGGAATTGAATAAACAGGCATTAAAATGGAAAAAATCGATGGAAGAGGCAGCAAAGGCACTGGGAGGCGGTAAAAAGAAGCCGTCGTAAAGAGAAACAGGGCATTTCTGTTGACTGCCTATATGGATAGAACGAAAGGAGGAAATGAGTGATGGAGATGAAGTTTACGACCGCGAATTTTGAGGAGGAGGTACTGAAATCGGAGATTCCGGTACTGGTTGATTTTTACGCAGACTGGTGCGGTCCGTGCCAGATGATGGCGCCGGTGATCGGGCAGCTGGCGAGCGAGTATGAGGGAAGAGTGAAGATCGGAAAGCTGAATGTCGATGAGAACCCGGAGGTTATGGCTGAATATAAAATCATGTCGATCCCGACGATGATTATTTTCCGGAATGGGGAAGTGTTCAGCAAGGAAGTCGGCGCTAGTTCAAAGAAGGAAGTGGAGAAGGCGATTGGGCGGGCACTGTAAAAGCTGCGTCTTTGGAGTCCGGCGTGGGGCGGGGTAAAAAAGGTTGCGTCTTTGAGTCCCGGCGTGCGCAGCTCGAAAAAGCTGGCGCTTTTCCTCGCTGTCGGGCATTCGCCCTATAAAGAAAAAAAGAGATAACGGATGCTGCTTATGTGCAAGCACAACGCGTCATCCGCCATCTCTTTTTTTCTTTGTACGCCTCATTGCTAACGCACAAAGTGCCTGCCCCACAGCTCTCGGTCTGCGAAACAAGCACTTGATAGTGCGCCTTCAGGGACTCGAACCCTGGACAAATAGATTAAGAGTCTACTGCTCTACCAACTGAGCTAAAGGCGCTTATTTTGTTTTCTTGCGGATGCCTCATCCGTAAGACATGAGTTATTCTACTCCATCCAGAATAAAATGTCAACAGTTTTTTAAATATTTTTAAAAATATTTTAAAAAGCATTATTTTCGGTATTTTTAAAACAGATAAGGGTATGGGCGAAGGAGACTCAGAGGGTATATGGGATACAGCCATGGGAGAAATGACGAGGTGGGTTTTGCACATGGGACGGTGGATAAGTCTGGAAAGAACGTCGTGGAAAGGGGATCACAGATTTGGGTGTTTGTAAAGGGAGAAAATGATTTTTGTGCAAAATTCTGATTCGAAAAAATATAGGGGAATCCTCTTCCATTTTTAATCTAATTGGTGTATGCTTAAATACGTCACGACGAACACACTATATATTGTGTTATGAAAGAAAACGAGTTCAATATTTTGTGTGTAATTCTAAAAATTACCTAAATACAAATCAAAAATAAAGCCAATCGTAAGACAAGTCGGAACGGAAAAGAATCCTGTCAGTGAAGGCATCCGGACATGAAAAATAGCCTGTCAGAAGAAGGCGCTGCTCTCATGAATGAGTAAGCTGGGGGACGGGAAATGGATACAGATGGATGTTCGATGTATGCCATAAAAGTAGAAAGAGAAATCACAGAAACAGGAACCGGCGAGTCAATTTATAGATTATAGAAGACAAGTCATAAAACGGGCTTAAGGGTAAGGAGAGGGAACAGGGATGGAAGACACAGTAACAACCAATGTAATCAAACGAAATGGAGAAGAAGTACATTTTGACCGGGCGAAGATCGTAAATGCGATCACGAAAGCGAACGGCAATGTGGAGCGTATTCACCAGATGAACCCGTACCAGATTGAAGCGATTGCAGATACGATCGCCGAGCAGGTGCAGGAGATGCCGCACGCGGTGAATGTGGAAGATATCCAGGATATGGTAGAGACCAGCATTATGGAGATGCGTGGTTATGAGGTTGCACAGAAATATGTGCGCTACCGCTACCGCAGGGAGTTAAAACGCAAGTCCAACACGACCGATAACGGCATCCTGGCACTTTTGGACCATATTAATGAAGAAGTGAATCAGGAAAACTCCAACAAGAACCCGGTCATCAACTCGACCCAGCGTGACTACATGGCGGGCGAGGTCAGCAAGGACTTATCCAAGCGTGTGCTGCTGCCGGAGGAGATCGTCCGCGCGCATGAGGAAGGCATCATCCATTTCCATGATACCGACTATTTTGCACAGAAGGAGCACAACTGCGACCTGATCAATCTGGAGGATATGCTGCAGAATGGCACTGTGATCAGTGAGACGATGATCGAGAAGCCGCACAGTTTCTTTACGGCCTGCAACGTGACCACCCAGATCGTGGCGCAGGTAGCCAGCAACCAGTATGGCGGACAGTCCTTTACTCTGGCGCATCTGGCACCGTTTGTGGACATCAGCCGTCAGAAGCTGCGCAAGAACGTGATTGCAGAGCGCACCGAGTGCGGCGAGGCACTGGATGAGGATATCATCAACCGCGTGACCGAACGCCGTCTGCGCGAGGAGGTTAAGAGCGGCATCCAGACGATCCAGTACCAGCTTATCACCCTGATGACCTGTAACGGACAGGCTCCGTTTGTCACGGTATTTATGTATCTGGACGAGGTTCCGGAGGGACGGACCAGAGATGACCTTGCGATGATCATCGAGGAAGTGATGCTGCAGAGAATGCAGGGCGTCAAGAATGAAAAGGGCGTCTGGATCACACCGGCGTTCCCGAAGCTTATCTATGTGCTGGATGAGGACAATATTACGGAAGGTTCGAAATATTGGCACCTGACTGAGCTGGCAGCGAAATGTACCGCGAAACGGATGGTTCCGGACTACATTTCTGCTAAGATTATGAAAGAATTAAAGAAGGGCGAGGTTTACCCGTGCATGGGCTGCCGTTCTTTCCTGACGGTAGAGGATTCCCAGATGCTGCCGAACGGCAAGCATAAATTCTATGGACGTTTCAACCAGGGTGTTGTCACGATTAACCTGGTCGATGTGGCTTGTTCTTCGGAGGGAGATATGGACCGTTTCTGGCAGATTCTCGATGAGAGACTGGAACTGTGCCATCGTGCGCTCCGCTGCCGTCATGAGAGGCTGCTCGGCACGATCTCCGATGTGGCGCCGATTCTGTGGCAGAATGGTGCGCTTGCCCGCCTGAAAAAGGGTGAGACGATCGACAAACTCCTGTACAACGGCTATTCTACGATTTCTCTGGGATATGCAGGTCTGTATGAGATGTGTATGCGGATGTTAGGAAAATCCCACACCGATCCGGAGGCGAAGCCATTTGCACTGAAAGTTATGCAGCGTCTGAATGATAAATGCAAAGAGTGGAGAGAGGCGGAGAACATCAGCTATTCTGTATACGGCACGCCGATGGAGTCTACGACTTATAAATTTGCAAAATGCCTGCAGAAGCGCTTCGGTATCATTCCGGGCGTTACGGATAAGAACTATATCACGAACAGCTACCATGTACACGTATCCGAGAAGATTGACGCGTTCAGTAAGCTGAAATTTGAGGCAGAGTTCCAGAAGCTCTCCCCGGGCGGTGCGATCAGCTACATCGAGGTGCCGAATATGCAGACTAATATTCCGGCAGTTCTCTCTGTGATGCAGTTTATCTACAATAATATTATGTATGCGGAGCTGAACACCAAGAGTGATTTCTGTGAGAAGTGTGGCTATGACGGCGAGATCAAGATTGTTGAGGATGAGGCTGGCAAGCTGGTGTGGGAGTGCCCGAACTGCGGCAACCGCGACCAGAACAAGCTCTTTGTCGCACGCCGTACCTGCGGCTACATCGGAACCCAGTTCTGGAACCAGGGACGTACCCAGGAGATCCGCGATCGGGTGCTGCATCTGTAGGATGTGGTGAAAGCCTCCGAGAGTACATTGGTCTAGGGGAGGAAGATATGTATTACGGAACCATCAAAAAGTATGATATTGCCAACGGTCCTGGCGTGCGCGTCAGCTTGTTTGTGTCGGGCTGCCGCCATCACTGCAAGGGCTGTTTCAATGCGGAGACGTGGGATTTCCGATATGGACAGTTATATACAGAAGAGACGGAGAAAGAGATTTTAGCGGCATTGGAGCCGGGATATATACAGGGCTTTACGCTGCTCGGCGGAGAACCGTTTGAGCCGGAAAACCAGGTGGAGCTGGTACATTTACTTCAGAAGGTGCGCGAGACGTATCCGGAGAAGGATATCTGGTGCTACAGCGGCTATCTGTGGGATCGGGATCTGGCAGCCGGCGGCGTGGTCCATACAGAGGTGACAGACGAGATGCTGTCCTATGTGGATGTGCTGGTGGACGGAGAGTTCGTGGAAGCGGAGAAGGATCTGACCCTGCAGTTTCGCGGAAGCCGGAACCAGAGGATTCTGGAGCTTAAGAGAATAGGAAGAAAATAATAAGAATGAGATAAAAAGCTGCTGCAGATCGGAAAAAAACTTTCTGATCTGCGGCAGCTTTTTGCATTACAAGGGAGATACAGCAAGCATATACGTGCCTTTGTAATCCGGGGCAGGCTATCATAAGTGGATATTTTCTTCAAGGGGCATAAATAACCCACCTAAGCATCCGCATTTGTGGTAAGATGGACTTAATAGGGGGTATAGCTATGGAGTCTGGAATTCTGATGATTGTGATAGTGGTTATTGGTGTCTTTTATCCGGTATATACAGCCTGGATTTCTCTGGTGGCGGCACCGGTGTATCTAAAGATAGGTTTCCTGTTTGCGATGGCAGGAGCACTTCTCGTCATGAGAATCCTGCGGAAAGAAAAGCAGATAAAATGGATAGTTCTGATCGGCATTCTGGGGGCATATGCCTGGAGTCTGTATAGTTGGTATGACGAAGAGTGCCATTACCAGTATGCGAGAAGCGTGCATGGAGATTCGGGCAATGCTTTGATGCTGTTTGTTGGCACCTTTACATGTCTGATACCGTTGTTTTTGCTGGATGCCGAACTGACCTGGTGGATGGAGTCCCGGAAGAAAAAGAAAGAAGAGAGTCCTGAATCTGAGAAGGAAACAGAGAAAAAAGAAAACCGTCTGGCAGCAGGAATGAAAAACTGGTTTGGAAAGCATCGCCAGACTCTCTGTACGCTGCTTATCTGTGCGATGGGCTGTGGACTTTTCGTGGTTCTGCTATATCCGTATAAGTGCCGGGAGGAAGGATGTTACAATCTGGCCTTCGATGACTTATACTGTGAACAGCACTGGGCAGAGAAGATAGAAGAAAGTAAACGGGAAGAAGAGGAACGTAAAAAAAGAGAACGGGCTGAGCTGATAGAATTACAGAAGAAAAAAGAAGAAGAGGAATCCAGAAGCCATGAGGAATATCTTAAACGGATAGAAGAGGATCCCTTGTGGGAACTGAAACAACGGAGTCGTAAAAACACACCTGCGCAGAGGGGAATACCACCGGTGCAAAAGAAGCTCCAGAATCCCTATGCAGCGTATGATGCGGGATATGATGATGTTATGGAAGGCGATGATTATGACTGGGATCGCTACCGCCGGGATTCAGAATATGCCGATGGTGTAGATGATGCCCTGGATGAACGGGAAGAGTATGGACGGGATGACTGGTAAGGTATCTTGTTGGTGGACACTTATATATAATATTCGGATAGGTTAAGCGATACTGTCTTTTCAGAGGCGGTACCGCTTCTGTTTTTAAAAATAGGATCACCAAAAAGAGCTGTCACAAAAGCCGGTGCAAACCGTCGGTTGACAGCTCTTTTTTGGCGTGCGATCCGCACATGAAATCACTTGTTTCCGAATGTTTAATACATTCCATCGTAAGGATCTTCTTCCTCATGAACTTCAAATAGATCGCCGGGCGTACAGTCCAGTGCGGAGCAGATGCGGGCGATGGTGCTGAAGCGGATGGATTCAGTTTCATTGTCCAGAATTCGGCTGGCATTTTTATAGCCAAGCCCGGTCATGGCGATAAAACGGTATTTCGTCAGACGCTTTTCAGCCAAAAGTTTATGAATGCGAAGTTTAATTGTGACAGTTTTCAATTCGGAATTTCCTCCTTTGTATACACACAGTGTTACCTTAAATATAAAGGATTTTCAATGTGCGGATAACTGGCTTAAACAATAGCTGATGTAGAGGAACTTATAGATACATTAGAAACGATTCACTGGTTTGGGTATAAAAAAAGAACTGCCACGCTCATGGCAGTTCTTACGAAAACAAATAGATAGTAAAAAACATCAGCTGTGAATCGCCTTTAAGGCGCCTCACTCCCCCCATTCTCTTCTGCGTAAAACATCCGGTACTGCGCCGGGGTAATGCCGATCTCCTGCTTAAATACGCGGATAAAATAGGATGGGATCCGCAGTCCTACCATCTCACCGACCGACTGGATCGTGGCGTCGGAGTGGAGGAGAAGCTGGGAGGCGTGTTCGATGCGTAGTTTTTTCAGGTACTGCATCGGGCTGGCGCCGTATGCCTGGTGGAAACTGCGGATTAAGTGGGACGGGCTGTAGGAATACTGGCGCGCCAGATCGTTTAAGGAGATCTCCTCCGTGTAGTGGGCATCCAGGTAGTCGCGCAGCGTCCGGGCGATGCTTTCCTTCTCGCGACTGTAGCAGTACGGCGCATAGAGAACCTGGAGAAATTCAATGAAATCATTCTGGAGCTCAAACGGCGTCCGCACGGAGGACGGAAAGCTCTTTTTCTGTGTGTATTTGCTGAAAGAAACCAGGTTCATCCGCTGCAGATACTTTTCCAGCTTCTCCCGGTTGGCTTCCGGCACGGTGCCGGTGCGCGGCAGGGAGAGAATGAAATTCTGCGGCGAATAGTAAAATTTCGGCGCGGCGCGCCGGGTTACGTTGTCCGGGTAAAATTCATCGGACAGGCTGTATTTGCCGTTGGTATAGAAATGCACCCAGCTCGTCGTGGTCTTTTCCTGGCAGACGCGGCTGCCGCGGTGCGGGGTATCGGGGGTAATGATAAAAAACTGCCCGGCATTCAGTTCAACGCGGAACGGATCCTGTTCGAGATATAAAGTTCCGCTGTGAACATAGATAAGATCAAAGACATTTCGGATCGTCCGGCGCTCATGGATATCGCCGGGGCGGTAAACACATCCGCCTCCGACGATAAAATAAGGAAGGGGCGGACAGTTTAAATTAATAAAATTCATGATGTATGTACTCCCGTTAAAAAAAACAGCCACGTAACAGGAATCCTGTCTGAACCGCAGAGAAGCAAACGAAAAACAGGACAACTTTGTCAGGTTGTTAAACAAATTTAAAATATCAATTTTATTATATCAAATAGAGAGAAAAACAGCAAGAATCTGTTTGGAAAATCTCTTATATTTGCAGAAACAAAACACTCTACTTGGGAAAATAAGAGGGGATGAATGAAGAATAAAGAAAAATCAGAGAAAAAGAAGGAATGAAATCAGGCTGATTTTGTTCTATAAAAATACGCGTATTCTTTTCTATAATATGCAAAATGTGTTAGATCGCTTTTCCACTATTTGAATGGTATACTTATAAGAAAACATACAAAAAAAGAAGTCTTTTTCAGATTATTGATAGGCGCTTACGGATAAGTGAATAATAAATCAGGAGGTTTTCTGTGAATGATAAAAAAGGAGACAAGTTTCATTGATTTGAAACAGGTAAAGATAGACGACCCGTTCTTTTCGCGGGTACAGAATGTGGTAATTCACACGATGCTTCCGTATCAGGAACGGGTGCTTCACGATGAGGTGTCCGGAATCCGAAAGAGCCATGTGATTAAAAACTTCCGCATTGCAGCGGGAGATGAGAAAGGAACGTATTACGGGCGTGTATTTCAGGACAGCGACCTGGCGAAATGGCTGGAGGCGGTGGCGTACTCACTGACCGTCGAGGCAAATCCAGAGCTGGAGGCGCGTGCCGATGCGATCATCGACCTGATCGGGCGGGCGCAGCAGCCGGACGGCTACCTGGATACCTATTTCATTGCGGCGGAGCCGGAACATAAGTGGCAGAACCTGACGGACTGCCATGAGATGTACTGTGCCGGACATATGACGGAGGCAGGCGTCGCGTACTATCAGGCGACGGGAAAGACGAAGCTTTTAGATATCTGCTGCAAGCTGTGCGATCATATCGATCGGCGGTTCGGACGGGAAGCAGGCAAAGTAACCGGCATTCCGGGACATGAGGAGATCGAGCTGGCACTGATGCGGCTTTATCAGGCAACCGGGGAAGAGAGATACCGGAAGCTGGCGGCATATTTTATCGATGAGCGCGGACGGGATCCGGAGTTCTTCCATAAAGAAGCGGCGGCTAGAAGCTGGAGCCGCACCGATTACATGGACAAGCAGCCGCCGTCCTACATGCAGAACCACAAGCCGGTGCGTGAGCAGGATACGGTGGAAGGACACGCGGTCCGTTGTATGTATCTTCTGACGGCGGCGGCAAACCTGGCAGCGCAGAATCATGATGAGGCGCTGATGGCGGCCTGCCGGAAGATGTGGGACAACATGGTAGACCGGCGGATGTACATAACGGGTGGAATCGGTTCCACCTATTACGGCGAGGCATTTACCGTGGATTATGATTTGCCGAATGATACCGCTTACGCGGAAACGTGTGCGGCGGTGGGGGTCTGCTTCTTCGCGAAACAGATGCTGGAGGCGGATCCGGACGCGCGGTATGCAGATATTCTGGAGCGGGAGATTTACAACGGAACCATCAGCGGCATGCAGTTAGACGGAACGAAATTCTTTTATATCAATCAGCTTGAAGCCAATCCGGGCATGCCGACCAACGCATATGGCGAAGAAGAATACACACCGGAGCGGATCGGCTGGTATGACTGTGCATGCTGTCCTCCGAACCTGGCGCGTCTGATGACCTCACTTGGTTCCTATGTATGGTCTTCAAGTGAAAATACGATCTATTCCCATCTGTTTGTCGGGGGAACGGCTACCTTTGAAACAGCGGGCGGCGTGAAGATAGCGCTTACATCGAAATATCCGTGGAACGGCTCCGTTACCTACACGGTAGAACCGGAGCAGGCGGGAGCAGAATTTACTTTGGCAGTCCGTTATCCGGGCTGGTGCCATCAGATGCAGGTGAAGGTCAATGGCATACCGGTTTCCGGGGCAGTCAAGACAGACAAGGGCTACTGGATGATCCAGAGAAGCTGGCAGCCTGGTGATACTGTTTCCTGCGAGATGGAGATGGAGCCGGAGCGGGTCTATGCACACCCGATGGTGCGGGCGGATGCCGGATGCGTGGCATTCAGACGCGGACCAATCATCTACACCTTTGAGGGCGTGGACAACGGAGAGGATCTTCAGACACTGCGGATTCCGCGGGAGGCGAAGATTGAAGCGCTTTCGTATCAGGCGGATCTGCTGGAAGGTATCGTGGCGCTGCGCGTGACGGGCTGCCGGAAGAAAGCGGCGGTTAATCCGGCGCTTTATGCAGAAGATGCGGCACCGGAAAAGATGGTAACCCTGCAGGCAATTCCGTACTATGCATGGTGCAACCGCGGCATGACGCATATGCGCGTGTGGATGCAGGAATAGAGAGATAAAACCGTTTGTCTTATTTTATACTTCGGAGTTGAAAGAATATCCGGGCTATAAGAGAAGGAGAGAGACGTATTATACTAAGAAAGAAGGGAGTACGGACATGAAGAAATATATCGGAAAACGTATCATGATTTCTCTTGTCACGCTTCTGATCATCATCCTGGTACTTTTTATGCTGCTGCAGCTGATGCCGGGATCTCCGTTCAACGATGAAAAGCTGACCGCGGATCAGATTGCGATGATGTCGAAGAAATATGGACTGGACAAACCGTTGATCGTACAGTTTTTCACGTATGTGAAGAACCTGCTGCAGGGCGATTTTGGTGTATCGTATGTTATCTCCAAGGATACCTCCATCTCGGTTCTGTTAAAGAACCGTGTGCCGGTCAGCTTTGGAATCGGACTGGAGGCAGTTTCCTTCGGTGCGGTAGTCGGACTGATTTTAGGTATTCTGGCAGCGCTCAAGAAAAATAGCTGGCTTGATACCATCTGTACTGTGATTTCAGTTCTGGGCGTCAGCCTTCCGTCCTATGTTTTTGCATTGGTTATGGCATATTTCATCGGCTACAAGGCACAGTGGCTGCCGCTTCTGTTTGACGGCAAGAAGTTCTTCGCATCGTCGATCATGCCGATGCTGGCGCTGTCGATGTTTACGGTAGCGACGGTGGCTCGATTTACGAGAACCTCCCTTCTGGAGGTGCTGGACAGCGACTACATGCTGCTTGCGGAGAGCAAGGGAATCACGGGACGCCCGCTTCTGGTGCGCCATGCACTTCGAAACGCGCTGATCCCGATCATTACGGTACTGGCGCCGCTGGTTGTCGATCTGATGATTGGTTCCCTGGTTATCGAGAAGATCTTCTCGATTCCGGGCATCGGAAGTTTAATGATTGCAGCGATTCAGTCCAACGATTACAACGTGACGATTTCGCTGGCATTTATCTACAGTGTCATGTACATTGTCCTGATGCTGGTGGTTGACGTCCTGTACGGAATTATCGACCCGAGAATCCGTCTGGCGAAGAAATCGGATTGAGAGGTGATGGCATGAAAAAACGGAGTGACGAAAAGACAGATGAGAAAATGACAGGCGGGGATGTGGCTTCCGTTCGGGAGCATGTGTTATCACCCGAAGAATATTTAAGCCAGATCGAATTTCTGGACGATGATTTTGAATTCCAGCACAAAGACGGCTTTGAACATGTCGATACAAACTTTGCAAGCCAGAGCTACTGGAAAGAGGCAATTGCGCGGTTTAAGAAAAATAAGGGCGCAATGTTCAGCTTTGTCTGTATTCTGTTTCTGATTGTGATGGCGCTTGTCGGACCTCACATGAACCAGTTTACCTACGATCAGCAGATTATTACCAACCAGAACATGGCGCCGAGAGTGCCGGGACTGGAAAATATGGGTATCTTAGATGGTTCTGAGACGATCCGTACATCCACCGGAAGCAAAGAAATCAACTATTATGAAAGCAACAGCCTGACCGATACCTACTACTGGTTTGGTTCCGATTCGCTGGGACGCGACCTCTGGACCAGGACCTGGAGCGGAACGCGGATCAGCCTCTATGTAGCGGTTCTGGCGGTATTCATCGACCTTGCGTTTGGTCTGACGTATGGACTTGTATCCGGATATTTCGGCGGAAAAGTCGATATGATCATGCAGCGTATCGTCGAGATACTAAACAGTATTCCGTACCTGATCACGGTTACCCTGCTTTTGTTAGTTATGAAACCGGGGCTTATGTCTATCACGTTCGCCCTGATGTTTTCCGGGTGGCTGGGCATGAGCCGAATCGCCCGCGCGGAGGTCTTAAAGCTGAAAGAGCAGGAATATGTGCTTGCTTCCCGGACGCTGGGAGCAAAGAGCTTCCGCATTATTTTCAAAGAGATTTTACCAAATATTTTTGGTCCTTTGATTACACAGACGATGTTCTCGATCCCGCATGCGATCTTTACCGAGGCATTCTTAGCCTTTATTGGCCTGGGTGTGCCGGAGCCGATGGCTTCGCTGGGTTCCCTGATTTCGAGTGGATATCAGAACTTTACAAGCCATCCGTACATGATCGTGTTCCCGTTAATTGTCATGGGACTTCTGATGCTGTGCTTTAACATGCTGGCGGATGGTCTGCGTGATGCATTGGATCCGAAGATGAAGGATATGTAGGAGGAAATGGCATGGAGAAAAAAGAAGAAATTTTACGAGTGCGGAATCTGGACATTTCCTTCGAGACGACAGCCGGAGTGGTCAATGCCGTCCGGGGCGTCAACCTGACGGTAAACCGGGGCGAGACGGTTGCAATCGTTGGGGAATCCGGTTCCGGTAAATCGGTTTCTGCGAAGGCGATCATGGGAATCCTGGCAAAGAACGGAACGATCGACCGCGGACAGATCACATTTTCATATTACCGTAACCCGGAGGAACGGGTCACCAGAGAAATTCTGCAGATGAAAAAAGAGGAAATCCGCCGCCATATCAACGGAAAACGGATCGCGATGGTCTTCCAGGATCCGATGACCTCCTTAAACCCGCTGATGCCGGTTGGGAAACAGATCATGGAAGGCATGATCTGGCATTACCATACACCGAAGGAAGAGGCATATGAGAAGGCGCTGGAGCTGATGAAGCTGGTCGGCATCACCGACGCGGAGAAGCGAATCAAAAACTATCCGCACCAGCTCTCCGGTGGTATGCGCCAGAGAATCGTCATTGCGATTGCACTGGCGTGCGATCCGGAACTTTTAATCTGCGACGAGCCGACGACGGCGCTGGACGTTACGATTCAGTCGAAGATTCTGGAGCTGATTCAGGAGATTCAGAAAAAACGGCAGCTGTCGGTTATCTATATCACGCACGATCTGGGCGTCGTTGCGAAGGTTGCCGATTATGTCAACGTCATGTATGCAGGCAAGATCGTCGAGAGCGGCACGGTCGAGGATGTATTCTACGATCCGCGCCACCCGTACACATGGGGACTTCTCTCCGCGATGCCAGATTTGGGAACGGACGACGAACGTCTTTACACAATCCCGGGCAGCCCGCCAAACCTGCTTCACAAGGTAACGGGCGATGCGTTTGCACCGCGGAATAAATATGCGTTAAACATTGACAGTCGTCTGGAGCCGCCGATGTTCAAGATATCGGAGACACACAGCGCCGCGACATGGCTGCTGCATCCGAAGGCGCCGAAGGTCGATATGCCGCCGGAGCTTCGGGATCGAATTGAGAGAATGAAGAAAGAGGGGGGAATCGCATGAGTACAGTGACAGAGACAAACAAAAAGCCCCTTCTGGAAGTAAAAGGACTCAAGCAATACTTTCCGGTCAGCCGGAAATTTACCGTAAAAGCGGTTGAGGATGTCAGTTTTTATATCAATCCGGGCGAGACCTATGGTCTTGTGGGGGAATCTGGATCGGGAAAGACGACGATCGGGCGGGCGCTGATCCGCCTCTACGATCCGACCGCAGGACGAATTACCTTTGACGGGATGGATATTTCCGGAAAAATGAGCCGCCAGACAGAGGCGAGACTCAGAAGTGATATGCAGATGATTTTCCAGGATCCGATGGCATGTTTAAATCCGCGCCAGAAAGTAGCGGATATCATTGCACAGGGGCTGGATATCCATCACCGGTACCATTCCCAGAAAGAGCGGACCGAGATGGTGGCAGACATCCTCCACAAGGTAGGTCTGGCGCCGGAACATGCAAACCGGTACCCGCATCAGTTTTCCGGTGGTCAGCGGCAGCGTGTCGGCATCGCCCGGGCGCTTGTCATGAACCCGAAGCTGATCATTGCCGATGAGTGTATCTCGGCGCTGGATATGTCCATTCAGGCGCAGGTTGTCAACCTGATGAAGGACATCCAGGACGAGACGGGGCTTGCCTACCTCTTCATCGCCCACGACCTCTCGATGGTTAAATATATTTCCGACCGCATCGGCGTTCTTCATCTGGGCTACCTTCTGGAGACGGGCACGACGGAGGAGATTTTCTCCCATCCGGTACATCCGTACACCCGAAGCCTGATTTCGGCGATCCCGAATCCGAACCCGGTGGTAGAGCGCAGCCGGATTGCACTGCACTATGATTATAAGACGAGCGGTCTGGATTACGGCGCAGGTACAATGCATCAGATTGAGGGCACACATTTTGTGCGCGGAACCGATGCAGATTTGGAAAAATGGGTGTAGATTTAAAAGAAAGCCGATGCATCCCGGCACAATATCAACCATAATAAATGTGATAAAATGACCTGTTTAGCGGGTGATTTTATAGATGAGCCTAACCAGCAGACAACTGAGGATAGACAGCCGGGACCAGGAAATGCAGCATGAAACGGGAATGGTTTGGTTTTATAAAAAAAACAAAAAAGGAGGAAGTATTATGAAGCTAAGAAAAGTAATGGCGTGGACGCTGGCTTCTGCCATGTTTGCTGGACTTTTGGCAGGCTGTGGCGGCTCGACCCAGACAACAGAGACAGCAGCGGCTGAATCTGGAAGCGAAGAGGGCGGCAGCTCGGCTGAGGGCGGCAAGGTGCTTCGCTATCAGGCAAGCACTCTGGTAGACTCCCTGGATCCGGCACTTTCCAACGACTACACATCCAGTGGTGTTATCTCCCAGTTTATGATGGGTCTGATGACTAAGGATGAGTCAGGTGCTCCGGTTTACGGCGTGGCGGAGAGTGAGGAGAAGTCCGAGGATGGTCTGACCCTGACCTTCAAGATCCGTGACGACGCAAAATGGTCCAACGGCGATCCGGTAACGGCAAACGATTTCGTTTACGCATGGAGACGAGTAGCCGATCCGGCAACTGCAAGTGATTACCAGTTCTTTATCACAACCGCCTGCATCGCAAATGCGGAAGAGGTAACAACAGGTGAAAAACCGGTTGAGGAACTGGGGGTAGAGGCAGCGGACGATAAGACATTAGTCGTAACTTTAAGCTCCCCGTGTGCTATCTTTGATTACCTGATGGCATCCGGCGCATGTTTCCTGCCTTTAAATCAGAAATTTGTAGAGAGCTGCGGCGGCAACTTTGCAACTTCCGCAGATACCCTGTTAGCAGATGGTCCGTTCAAGGTATCTTCCTATGAGCCGTCTGCCATGAAGGTAGAATTAGTAAAGAATGATCAGTTCTTCGGTGCATCCGATGTCAAACTGGACGGTGTTGAGTTCTCGATCATTACCGACAGCCAGACAGCAGCCCTTTCTTTTGAAAATGGCGATCTGGACGTTGTAACCTTAAGCGGTAACCTGGTAGAGCAGTATGAGGATGATCCGAGATTCTCCACCAGAAGTGACGGTTACAACTGGTATCTGACCCCGAACATGAAGAAAGAGGGGCTTGACAATGTAAATATCCGTAAGGCACTGGCAAAATCGTATGACAAAGAAGCGATCACAACCCGTGTTCTGAAAGATGGTTCCACACCGATGGATTACTTCGTACCGCAGGGCCTTGCGACCAATGAAAAGGGCGAAGATTTCCGTGAGGCAGCAGGCAGCGCATACGACAGCTGGACCTACGATGTAGAGGCAGCAAAAGAGCTGTGGAAGACAGGTCTTGGCGAGCTTGGCAAAGATTCCTTATCCTTCACTTTAATGTGTGAAGATACCGATTCTGCACAGGCTGTTGCACAGTTCTTACAGAGCGAGTGGCAGAACAATCTGCCGGGTCTGACCATCGAACTTCAGGTACTTCCGAAGAAAGCCCGTCTGGAATACATGCAGAAAGGTGAATATGATATCGGTCTTACCCGCTGGGGTCCGGACTACGCAGATCCGATGACTGATCTGGATATGTGGATAACCGGCAGCTCCACCAACTACTCCCAGTTCTCCGATGCAGACTACGATGCAACCATCCAGTCCGCAAAGAAGGGCGATCTGGCACTCGACCAGGATGCTCGTTGGGAAGCTTTAGTTGGCTGTGAGAAGACGCTGGCAGATCAGTGTGTTCTGTTCCCGATTTACGGACAGTCTGTAGCCGTTATGACCAATCCGGATGTAAGCGGTATCCAGTACTACTCCGTAGGGCTTCCTTATCTGTTCATCAATGTAGATAAAAAGTAATAAATAAAAACAGATGGATCAAAATCTGAAATGATTTTAGATTCAAAGCGGACCGCAGAGCGAGAAAATGTACCCTGCGGTTCGCTTTTTTTGTTATTTTATGGCATTTTCGCTGTCAAACTGCAGCCTGCTTGTAACGGTTCACAGGTGGGAATTTTCTGAACTGAAAATTCCGTACGATACAGTAAGGGATGATTTACACGAATCGGAAATGATGATACAATCATAGAAATAGTACAGAGTATTGAGGTGGAAAGATGGCAGGGAAAAAACGAAACAGCAGCTTTGAAATACTGACAGCCATGCAGGACTTAAACACCCCGGCGGGAGCACTCCAGCTGGCGCAGATCCTGCATCTTCCGTCCGCCAGCATCGGGCGGGAGCTTCTGGAGCTGGAGAAAGCAGGGCTGCTTGTCAAGGTGCAGAACAAGGGGCGGATCCTGACGCCGCAGGGCGAACGCTTTCTGGAAGAAGAACGGTCACGCCGGGAGAAGATGAAGGCGGCGAATGAGCTTATCGAGGCGGCGTCGATGGAGACAGAAAGCGGGCTGGAGGATATTCTTTTGGTGCGGAAACTCCTGGAAGGATATGCGGCGGAGGCATGTGCAGAGCGGATTGATCCGAAGAAACTTCAGAAATTAAAAGATCTGCAGGCAGACTATCTCTATGCAATCCGCCATGGAAGGGCGGGAAGCGAGGAAGATCTGGCGTTCCATCTGAAGATCGCGCATCTCTCAGGCAGCCCGTCTATCCTGCGGATGTTAAAGCTCATCCTGACCGACCAGGACGCTTATGCGCGCTTCAACCAGGCAGCAGTCCGCTCTGACGAAGTCCGGGAAAATGAACACGAAAGCCTTCTGGCAGCGATTGAAGCCGGAGACGGGGCACTGGCGCGCCGGGAGATGGAGCGGCATCTGGAGCATGTAGGGGAGAACCTGCAGGCGTATTTTGCGGGGAGAAAGTAGGATTTGTACGGATTATAAATAAGAAAAAATTTATGCAAATCACATTTTCGATGCGGAATTTGTATGTGCATAAATTCTGTTCTTAAATATGCTTGCGTTATCTGAAATAAAAAATAATGGTCTGCAGAATAAAATCTAAAACAGAAAAAGAAAATGAAAAAAAGATACTTAAAAATGTGAGGATTTATAGCGGATAAATAACAGATATTCATGTTTGATTATGAATCAAAAAGATATAAATTTCATATAAGTGAAATCCAAATGAACAAAATTCACGTTTAAACAAATGAAAATGGAAAATTATGAAAGCGTGTGAACCGTTATTTTTTTAAAAAATACTCGATCAAATAGCAGAAAGGAAGAATACAAATCTTCAAATAACACAACATTTGAACGGAAGTTATGCTGAAATTCTGTAAGTAAACAGATATTACAAGGGTAAAATAGCATGTTGAAAATCCCGTATTGAGGTAAAATAAGGGGCGAACAAGTGTCCTGTCGATGTAAAAAATTTCAAAATTATGAAAAATGAGATTGACTTTCGATGAAAAGCAGAGTACCATAGAGGTATCAAAACCAAAATAGAAACAATCTGTTTTTCGAGCCGAAATTGCTAAGCGGGAAACCGTATGCAGTCAGGCCAATGGGTACATCTGGAAATGGAAGTGCCTTCCGCATTTGAAAAGAAAGAGAGATTCGCTTTACATCGATGGATACGGGAAGCTGTCAGGCTTCTTGTATAGATAGGGTATATATGTGCTGACAGATAGGTATAGATATAGGTGTATCCATATCTATAGGTGCAGATGTATATACAAACTCGGATACGTTAAGCGGTACTGTCTTTTCAGAGGCGGTGCCGCTTTTCTTTTTGTGTTTCTAAGAACAGGAGGTGCGGATGGAGCCGGATATTAAAAAACTGAACCAGCTGCTTTTATCGGGAAGCTGCTGCAGTCAGGCACTTGTTTCGCTGGGACTTACCCTTAAGGGCGAGGAGAACCCGAGCCTTCTGAAGGCATCTGCAGCACTCTGTCTGGGAGTCAGAAGCGGGCTGACCTGCGGAGCTTTGACCGGTGCGGCGATGATGATGGCGCTCTTTGAGCCGGAAGCGGCATACAGCGAGATGATACCGGAACTGGCAGACTGGTTTCAGGAAAACTATGGTGAAATCTATGGAGGAAGTGATTGTCATTCGATTTTAGGAGATAACATGGCCAACAAGGCACTTCGGTGTCCCCAGGTGGTAGAGAATACCTACCGCAAGGCCAGAGAACTTCTGGAGGACTATGGCGTGGATCTGGCGGATCTGGCAGAGATGCTGGAAAACGCGGATGACTAAGGAATCGTAAGTATTAGGTATGATGCGGAAGGATAGTCGGAAGCATCAGGGCTCTATTTATTTTAAAGAAGGAGGACGAAACAGCATGAAATTAAGAAAAATGATGTTGAACATCAACGGTGTGGATCGTATGTTTATGTGCGATCCGGAAAATGACAAGCTGTCAGATGTTCTGCGCCGGATCGGTCTGACCGGTGTTAAGGTTGGATGTGGAACCGGTGTCTGCGGTTCATGTTCCATCATTCTGAACGGACAGGTAATCCGTTCCTGTACCAAGAAAATCAGCCAGGTAGAAGAGTATTCCAAGATTACCACCATCGAGGGTATCGGTACTCCGCAGCATCTGCATCCGTTACAGGTTGCATGGATGAACTGCGGTGCTGTACAGTGTGGTTTCTGTGTACCGGGCTTCATCGTTTCTGCATATGCTCTGTTAGAGCAGAACCCGGATCCGACCCGTGAAGAGGTTCGTGACTGGTTCCAGAAGACAAGAAACGTATGCCGTTGTACCGGATACAAACAGATTGTAGATGCAGTTATGGCTGCAGCTAAGGTTATGCGTGGCGAGTGCAGCATCGAGGATATCAAGTTCCACAATCCGGAAGATGGCAACTACTACGGAAAACCGGTTGTTCGTCAGGATGCACTTGGTAAAGTTTGTGGCCTGACCGACTACGGCGATGATCAGGCTCTTAAGATGCCGCAGGGCGTTTTATATGCAGCTATCGTTCAGCCGAAGGTTACCCATCATGCAAAGATTCTGGCTATCCATACTGAGGAAGCTGAGAAGATGCCGGGCGTTGTTAAGGTTATCACAGCAAAAGACCTCATCGCAGCAGGCGGAACTAACATCATGGCTGAGGGTCAGTTCCATGAGAGAAGTACTGTTATGACACCATCCCGTAAAGTTCTTCAGGATGAGAAGATCTATCGTTACGGTGATGTTATCGCTATGGTAGTAGCTCATACACATCGTCAGGCTCGTGCAGCAGCCGCTAAGGTTACGATGGAATACGAGCAGCTGCCAGAGTATCTGACATATCTGGATGCAGTTATGCCGGATGCTATCCGTATCCATGAGGATACTCCGAACATCTTCTGCGAGCAGCCGGTATTAAAGGGAGCAGGTCTGGAAGATGCAGAAGAGGTAAGAGACTTAATCGACAAAGCACCGCATGTAGTAGAAGGAAGCTTCTCCTCCTCCCGTGAGCCGCATCTTTCCATCGAGGGTTGTGTACTTCAGTCTTACTGGGGCGATGATGGCCTGCTGACCATTCAGTGTAAATCCCAGTGTGTATACTCCTCGATCGGACGTCTGGGTAACTGCCTTGGTGTACCGAAGGATAAATACCGTATCATCATGAACCCGACCGGCGCAAGCTTTGGATGGTCTACCAACGCAGGCGATATCGCACTGTGTGCAGCTTGTACCGTAGTTACCGGCGAGCCGGTATCCCTGTCCATGTCCTATGAAGAGCATCAGCACTTCAGCGGCAAACGCTGCCCGGCATACTCCAATGGCCGTCTGGCATGTGATAATGAAGGTAAGATCCTGGCTGCTGAATTTGATATCGGTATGGACCACGGCGCTTACTCCTGGGGCGGTGACGACGTTATGACCAAACCGGCACGTTTCACCTTCTTCCCGTACAATGTACCGAACGTAGCAGGTCTGGTTCGTGTAGCGAACGTTAACCATGCATTTGGTACTGCTTACAGAAGCTACGGTTCTCCGCAGGCATATACACTCAGCGAGCCGCTGATGGATATGATGGCAGAAGAACTGGGCATGGATCCGTTCGAGTTCCGTTATAAGAATATCTGCCGTGAAGGCGATAAGAATATCAACAGCTATGTATATCCGCAGTATCCGATGGAGAAGATCATGGATACCATGCGTCCAATCTATGAGAAGGCGGTGGCTGATGCGAAAGCAGCTGACACACCGGAGAAGAGAAGAGGCGTTGGTATCGCATGGGGCGGCTTCAACGTTACTGAGGGCGGCGGCGACAGTGCTGAGGTTGCTCTTGAGCTTATGCCGGGCAACAAGATCCGCAAATACGACACATGGCATGCAATGGGCCAGGGTGCTACAACCGGTTCTCTGGTAGTAACACTGGAAGCTCTGAAAGAAATGCATCTGACACCGGAAGATATCCAGCTGATTCAGAATGATACCAAGACCTGTCCGGATACCGGTATGGCTGGTGCCAGCCGTTCCCTGTACATGGATGGTAATGCAACCATCATCGCAGCTAACAAGCTTCTGGCAGCTATGAGAAAAGAAGATGGTACACTTCGTACCTATGATGAGATGAAGGCAGAAGGCATCGAGACCAAGTATCTCGGCCGTTACGAGACCAACACAACTCCGGGTCTGTGCCGTCTGGATCCGAATACCGGTATCGGCGACCCGACTCCGGCATTCACATACTGCCTGAACCTGGCAGAGGTTGAGGTTGATACTAAGACCGGTAAGACTACCGTTCTGAAATTCACCTGTGTTGACTTCGTTGGACGTATCGGTAATATCGATGCTGTTAACGGTCAGGCATACAGCGGCATCATGCATGGTATCGGCTTCGCCCTGAAAGAGGACTACGCAGACGTTAAGAAACATGCCAACATGTTCGGCGCTGGTACTTCCTACATCAAGGATGTTCCGGATGATATTAACCTGATTCACATTGATGGCGCTATCTCTGATGGTCCGTTCGGTTCTTCAGGTGCTTCTGAGGCATTCCAGGCATCTGGCCACTGTGCAGTTCTGAATGGTATCTACAATGCCTGCGGCGTACGTATCCATGAGATCCCGGCACTTCCGGAGAAGGTAAAAGCTGGTCTGGATGCAATCGCAAAGGGCGAGAAACCGTACGAGCCGAAGAAATACTTCCTTGGTTCCGATATGTATGAGGAACTGGAGAACATCAAAGAGAATCCGGTACAGGTAGGAACCCAGAGCTTCTACGTATCCCTGGATGATCCGACAGCTGAGCGTCCGTTCTAATCCGATTCGGAAGAGGAATGCGTGGCTGCACATGAAGCGGGCAGCTGCGGCAAGGCGTATCGCGTGATTGTAAATAAGAATTAAATAAAAGCTGCTGCGAACCTGCAGAATCTATGTTTAGAGAGGTAGGTTTTGCAGCGGCTTTTTTGTGTAATAGGAAATTCCTTGGAACAATGATGCGTACTCGTGTGAAGATGCAGGTTGTCGCAAGCGACCGCGCGAGACGCCCGAATGTGCCAAGACATATTCTTTGGTTATGGTGTATAATAAAAGTATTAAAATTGGCTCCTGGAATTTTTACTTATCGATGGAGGACGGGATAAATGATTCTGGGAGAGGATAAATGGTTACTGTTCACGGGTAGGAGCTTTTGGAACCAAAAGTGCCGTAAGAAAACGTGGTGGCAGCAGGAATTTGCCGTATTTAAATGCGAAGCCACGGCAAATTCCGTTACTGGGCACGTATGCGTGAACAGTAACGATAAATGCAGGAGAAAAGAAGGGAGGTCCGCCCTGTGAGCTATTTGGAAGATTTTGAGAAGACGCTGGCGGAGAAATGCCATCAGAACGAGCCGCCGTTCTGCCAGGCAGCCTGTCCGTTCCGGCTGGATATCAAGGGGCTGGAAGAAAAGTGGAAAAAGGGACGTTTCAACGCGGCGTACCGGACCTATCAGAATACGGTGGGATTTCCGGATATTGTGTCGAAGCTGTGCAGCCATCCGTGCGAGAAGGCATGTCTGCGTGCGAAGCTGGACGGGGGGATCGCGATGGGGCTTTTAGAGCGGGCGACTGTCGAGTACGCGAAGCGGAAAGCACCGAATGCGTATAACCTGCCGTCGAAAGGAAAAAAGATCGCGATCGTCGGAGGCGGTCTTTCGGGGCTTGGCTGTGCACTGCGTCTCTGCAATAAAAAGTACGAGGTAACGGTTTATGAGCGGGAAATGGTTCTGGGCGGTCAGGCGAGAAACCAGATGGATCCGGCGGAATTTGATGCGGAGATCGAGGCACAGTTCCAGTTTGAGGAATTTTCACGCCATCTCGGTGAAACGGTAACGGATCTGGAGGCACTCCGGGCGGACTATGATGCCGTGTATGTGGCAACTGGGGCAGATGGCGCGGACTTTGGTCTGGAAATGGACCCGGACGGCGCATTTGCAACCCGGACACCGGGCGTTTTCATTGGAGGTTCCCTGACAGGCGGCGACAGCATGAAGGCGCTGGCAGATGGGCTGGCGGTTTCGCTTGCGATCGAACGGTATCTGAAAACGGGCGGTATGAATGAGCCATTTCGAAAGGAAGGGACACTTTTAAATCTTCAAACGAATGGGATCGAGCGTGCCGATCGGGTGGTTCCGGCAAACGGGGAATCGTATACGGAAGAAGAGGCGATACAGGAGATCACGCGCTGCCAGAAGTGTTCGTGTGATGCTTGTATGCGTGCCTGTGATCTGATGCGCCTGCATGAGAAAACACCGCGCCGTTTGTATGAAGAAGTTTACATAACAATCCATCCCGGTACGTTATCGCGCGATGGTACGTGGGCGACCAGACTGATCAGCACCTGCGACCACTGCGGGCTTTGCAAGGAAGTCTGTCCGCAGCATATCGATTTCAGCCAGTTTCTGCTTGACAGTATGCGGGCAATGCAAAAAAAAGGCGCGATGCCGTGGCCATTCCACGATTTCTGGCTGCGCGACATGGCGTATGCCTCCGGAAAAGCGGGGCTTACGCGGAAACCGGAGAATGTTAAACAGAGTTCCTATGCATTCTTTCCGGGATGCCAGCTCGCCGGTTCGGATCCGCGCTATGTGACGCGGACGTATGAGTGGCTGCGTTCCAAAAAGCCGGATGCGGCGATCTGGATGACCTGCTGCGGTGCGCCTGCCGAGTGGGCAGGCGAAGTGGACATCCACGCGGCACATCTGGAGGAAATGCGGCGGCAGTGGAGAGAGCTTGGCGAACCGACAGTGGTTTTAGCATGCCCGAACTGCCGGAAGATGTTTGAAGAATACCTGCCGGAGCTTCCGGTTGTCTTTCTGGCGGAAGTGATGGAAGAGTGGGGCGTGGAGAAAGATGCTGCTTTGGAACCGGACAATGCTGAAAAGGGTGAAATGGAAGCAGGAAGTACCCAGCAAGCGCAGCCGTATGCCTTGTTTGATCCCTGCGCCAGCCGCTATTACCCGGAATTGCAGGAGAGTGTACGCCATCTGGCGGATGCGGCGGGGATTACGTGGGAAAATCTGCCGTATGACGGGAAAAAGGCGCGCTGCTGCGGATACGGCGGGCATATCGGGATTGCTTCTCCGAGCCACACAAGCTATATGACAACTTCCCGTGCAAAAGAGGAGGAACTGCCGTATGTGACCTACTGCGTCAACTGCCGGGAGTCCTTTGCCGGACAGGGCAAGGAGGCGGTACATATCCTCGATCTGCTGTTTGGGTTAAATGGTGCGGGACGTCCGGCGGCGACGGTGACGGAGCGCTGGCACAACCGCCTGGCGGCGAAACGGGAACTGCTTAAGACATATTGGAATGAGACGATCGAAGAGGAAGCACACATGAAATTAGAAGTTGAGAAGGAACTGGAACGCAAATTGTCAGCGGGTCAGATTTTGATCGAAGATATGGAGCAGGTCATTGAACACTGTGAGCGGGAAGACCGCGGTATTATCGACCCGGAGACGGGACATCGGATCGGGCATCTGAAGATCCAGCATATGACCTACTGGGCAGAGTACGAGGTGCTGCCGGACGGCGGTTATAAGCTCTGGAATGGCTACAGCCACCGCATGAATCTGGAAGGAGAGTGATGAGTATGCCGACGATCGATGGAGGCGGAAGAGATCAGCGGATCAAAGAGGCGTTGGAGAAAAAAGTCATCTGCCGCCGGTGTCAGGTGGAGATGGTGCCGAAATCCACATTTTTTGACTATCTGGGGCACAATTTCCACACCGAGATCCTGTGCTGTCCGAAGTGCGGCGAGGTATATCTGCCGGAAGCGCTGGTAAAAGGACGTATGGCGGATGTGGAGAGAGAGCTGGAAGATAAATAGAGGATATATAGAAGATATATAGATTAAGGGGATGCAGGAAGATGATAATGGATTCGCAGGATAGAGGCGTCCTGCCGGAAGAAATGCGCCATACATACAGTGTTTGTCCGGTCTGTTTAAAACGGATTCCGGCAAAGCGGGAAGAGCGGGACGGACAGATATATCTGGTAAAAACCTGCCCGGATCACGGGACGTTTTCCAGTGTAATCTGGAGAAATAAGCGCAAGTTTGCCGACTGGCGCGGGGAACGTCCAGCGGTGGGAGAAAATGAAAATCTAAATTGCCCGGCGGGCTGCGGTCTGTGTGCGGAGCACAGACGCGCCACCTGCTGTACCTTGCTGGAGATCACAGCGCGGTGCAATATGAACTGTACCTTCTGTTTTGCGGAGCCGGACGGGGCCAAGGATCCGTCCTTAGACACGGTAAAACGCTGGATCGACGATCTGACGGAGCCGGGAAAGACACTTTTGCAGCTTTCCGGCGGGGAACCGACAGTGCGGGACGATCTGCCGGAGATCGTGGCGTATGCGAAGCAGGTTGGCTGTAAATATGTGCAGTTAAACAGCAACGGTCTGCGCCTGGCGGAGGACGAGGCGTTTGTAAAGCGTCTGGCAGATGCGGGACTTTCGTTTGTATTTATGCAGTTTGACGGCGTGGACGATGCCGTATATGAAAAACTGCGCCGCCGCCCGATGCTGGAAGTGAAAAAACGGGCGATCGAGCAGTGCGGCCGGTATGGAATCGGCGTGACGCTTGTTCCGGTCCTTGTTCCGGGGGTCAATACGGAGCAGATCGGGGACATCATCCGGTTTGCCATTCAGCGGTCGCCGTATGTGCGCGGCGTGCATTTCCAGCCGGTCAGCTATTTTGGACGTATCCCGGAGCTTCCGGCGGATGATGACCGCTATACGCTGGATGAGCTTCTGGAGGCGGTTGTCAGCCAGAGCGGGGGGCTTATCAAAGAGGAACAGATCGCGCCATCTTGCTGCGATCACCCGATGTGTGGATTTCACGGGGATTTCATTGTGATGCCTGGGGATAAATTAATGCCGCTGACAAATTATAGTGGAAAAACCGAGACAGAACCGGAGGGCGAAGGCTGCTGCTGCGGTCCGGATCCGGCGGAGAAGAACCGTGAATTTGTCGGACGGCGCTGGGAACGGCGTGATGTGGATGAGACGTGTTGCTGCGGAGAAAGCCAGCCGGAAAAAGAAAGCCGCTGCTGTGGCGGAACACAGCCAGAAGCAGGAAACGGCTGCTGTGGCGGAACACAGCCAGAACCAGAAAGCTGCTGCTGTGGCGGAACCCAGCCAGAACCAGAAAGCTGCTGTTGTGGCGGAACTCAGCCCGAATCAGAATTCTGCTGCTGTGAAGAAGAGTCGGTTGACATAACAAATATGGAGGACTTCTTAAAGCGTGCCAAAAGCCACGGCTTCACGATCACATCCATGGCGTTTCAGGATGCCGGCAATCTCGATATCGAGCGCCTGCGCCAGTGCAGCCTGCATGTGTATAAAGACGGGAAGAAGATTCCGTTCTGTGCGTACTACTTGTCTCCGATGGAAAGAGGCAGATAATAGAGGCGCAGAAAGGAGAGGTGCAAAAAATGGATACAAATGAGTGCAGTCTCTGCCGACCGGGTGGATTTGCGCTGACGAGGCAGATGTTCCAGTTTGCGGGAATTGAGATACCAGAGGCGGGAGCGGCAGATACGGAGTCTATAGATCCTGCAGTGCCGTTTCGCGTCATCGACATCGGCTGCGGAGCTGGCGGCACGATGCGCTGGCTTTCTGAGCATTGCCCGGGCTGGCAGATTTCCGGCCTGGATAAGAATCCGGATGTGCATGAACCTGGCTGGATAGAGACTGGATGTGCGGAGAAACTGCCATATCCAGATCAGACGGCAGATATCATTCTGATGGAATGCAGTTGTTCCAAAGCTGCGGAACCGGCGGCGGCGCTCCGGGAGGCGTACCGGGTGTTAAAGCCGGAGGGATGGCTTTTGATGAGCGATATGTATGCCCGGAAAAAAGAGCTTTTCTTAGACGGGATGCTGGGACGGCTGGAGTCCGCTAAAACAATCTGTGACCGGATGGCGGATGCGGGTTTTGCGCTTGTAAATATGCAGGATGTGTCTGGAACGCTGGCGGAGTGGATCGGGCAGCAGATCTTTGATGGAAATCTGGAATCCGTCTGCGCGGCGCTGGGGGCGGAACGGAAGATTTTAAAAGAAGCGGGCTGCGGTTATTTTATTGCAGCGGCGCAGCCGTCCGGGTTATGGCGGACACTTTCGTATGTAAAGGAGAAAAGTCCATTTTATCAGAAGAAATTTACATCCGTCTGGGGACAGCTTGGGGAAATGGCAGGTTCCGATGTACGGCTCGCGCCGGATTCGTTTTCATGGGCGGATTTCCGGACACTTCCCCTCACAACCCCGGAGGAACTGAAAGCGGAGCCGGAAACATTTTTATGTGTTCCAGCCAAGGAGATCGCGCGTATCATCACGCTGAAAACCTCCGGCAGTACAGGGGCACCGAAGCGCCTGTTTTTTACCGAAGACGATCTGATGCAGACGGCGGATTTCTTTGAAACAGGGATGCAGTACATGGTAAAGCCAGGCGATCGGGTCACGGTTTATATGGAAGGACCGGGATTTTTTTCGATTGGAGGACTTTTAAAAGAAGGATTGGGGCGCATCCGGGTGGAGACGAAGGTTCACGGGCTGATTCACGATATGGAAGCGGCAGCGCGGGACGGCGAGGGGGCAGACTGCCTGATCGGTGTCCCAAGCCAGATGTATGCGCTGGCAGCCCATGCGCCGGGACTCCGCCCGAAAACAGTGCTCTTAAGTGCTGATTATGTGCCGGTCAGCGTGCAGCGTTTTTTGGAAAGAACCTGGAACTGCCGGGTCTTTACGCACTGGGGTATGACGGAAACTGGTTACGGCGGCGGCGTACAGTGTGGGGCGCGCGGGGGTTACCATATGCGGGACCGGGACCTTTTGATTGAGATTCTGGATCCGGAGACGGGACAGCCGGTTCCGGAAGGGCAATACGGCGAGCTGGTTCTGACAACGCTTCGGCGGCGGGGAATGCCGCTTGTGCGCTATCGGACCGGCGATCTGGGGCGGATGATTGCAGAACCGTGTGCCTGCGGATGTTTAAAGCCTAGACTTGATAAGGTTGAGGGACGGCTGGATGACAGCGTCCGGCTGTCCGGCGGCAAGGTGCTTTCCATGCACCTATTAGATGAGCTTTTATTTGCCCTGGATGAGGTGGAAGATTTTCAGGCATCTTACAATGCGGCGCAGAAGCATCTGACGGTGGCTGTTATGAAGAAAGCGGGTTATGCAGATACGGTAGGAAGCAGAGTGAAAAATGTCAAAGCAGCATTAACGGAATACTTTGGGAACTGCCTGACCGTTTCTGTGATAGAAAAAGAAATTTCCCCCTATATCGGTTCGGGAAAAAGGCGGCTAATCATCGAGGAAAAATGAAAAATGAGTGGCAAAATTCAATATCATGAAAAACTTGACGATGAGTTTTGATTGCAGTATCATAAAATTAAAAATAATTGAGAAATTTTGAAAAAAATCAGCAAAATTTGACAAGAACAAGGAGAAAAAATGAACATAGCAATTGCATCAGAGACAGAGGAGATCGACGGACTGGTGCCGGCGACTTTTAAGGAGAGTCCGTTTTTGATGATTATTGACGCGGACAAGAACCAGATTTTCCATGTCTATGGAAAACAGGATCCGGACAATCTGGTATTTGCGAAGAAGGTGGTAGAACATGACTGTGAGGCAGTCATCTGCGGACCGATCGAGAAAGAACCGTTTGAGATACTGGTAAAGGCGGGCGTGACCCGTTATCTGGGAAGCGGGCATACGGTTCAGAAGGCATATAGCTATATGAACCGTTATAAACTGGAGCTGATCCGCGACTACATCGGCGGACCGGGACCATTTGGACACAGCCATGATTTCAGCTGCGAGTGTGGGGAAGAAGAGGAACACGAGCACTAGGAAAGGACAGAATGCGGACGATTTATTTGATCCGGCATGGGAAGCCGGAATTTCCAGATGAACGGAAATATTGCATCGGGCGGACGGATCTGCCGCTTTCAGAGGAAGGGCGGACACAGATTCGGGCGCTGGGGGAGACATTTGCGGGACGCAGAATTGAAAAGATTTATACCAGCCCGTTAAAGCGCTGCCGGGAGTCAGCCGCGATCCTGCAGGAAGTGATTGACAGAAGTATTCCGATTGAGGTCGTAGATGGTCTGGCGGAGATTGACATGGGGGAATGGGATGGTCATTCCTTCGATGAAATCCGGGAACAGTTTCCAGCGGAGTATGTGGCACGAGGGGCAGATATGTACGATTTCCGACCGCCGCAGGGAGAGAGTTTTGCAGATTGTGCAGGGCGCGCCAGGACAACCTGGAATGAACTCCGGATGAAGAGCCGGGGCGATATTCTGGTAATCGGACACGCGGGTTGGTTTCGGACACTGATCAGTGGCTGGGAGAAGCGGAAAAAGACAGAACTTCTGCAGATTCCCTTTGGCTACGGACAGGTGTATGAAAGAAAGGATTATGTATTTGACGCCTTGATCTCGGCGGCGGGGCGATCCTCGCGGATGGGGGATTTCAAACCACTCATGAAGCTCGGCGCCCAGACGGTCCTGGAACGTGAGATACAGACGCTGCGGGCGTGCGGCGTACATGAAATCACGATCATTACCGGACGCCGGGCGGAAGATATACGCGCGGCGGCTGCGGGACCGGGAATCCATTTCATCCACAATCCGGCGTATGCGGAGACGAAAATGTTTGATTCCGTCTGCCTGGGGCTTTCCTATTATAAGGAAAAGCGGAAAACGGCAGGAAAAGAGACGCTGGATGGCATTTTCTTTTTCCCGGTGGATGTGCCACTGTTTACGCCATTTACGCTGGAATATGAAAAATACCGGTTTGCGGAAGGCGATGGGGATGTCTATCTCCCGGAGTATGAGAAAACACCGGGGCATCCGCTTCTGATCCGTGCAGATGTGATCGAAAAACTGCTGCAGCATGACGGGACGATGGGACTTAAAGGCGCCTGTGAACAGCCGGGAATCCGCCGGATTTTCCTGGATGTGCCGGATCCAGGCTGCGCGTTTGATGCGGATACGCAGGAAGAGTTTCAGAAATTGCGTGACTGGGAGAGAAAACGTCCTGTCCCGGACAAAGAGGAGTGCGAGCGTCTGCTTGCATGGTTCCACACGCCGGAGGCGGCGGTGCGCCATAGCCGGGTGGTTGCGGAGCTGGCCGTGGAATTGGCAGATAGAGTTCTAAAGTATAGGGCGGAAAGGTGTGTGGAGATGACATACAAAAGCCCGCCAATCGATAAATATAAAATCTACGCGGCGGCGCTTCTTCACGACATCGCTAAAGCATACCCCGAACATCCGGAGACAGGGGCGGGATGGCTGCGGCTTCTGGGACATACCGGGATCGCGGATATCGTTGCGGATCATATGGATCTGCCGGAAGAAAAGCTGGGATATCTGAATGAAAGCCTGATCGTGTATCTGGCGGACAAGCAGGTACAGGGAGAACGGCGTGTAACGATCGAAGAACGGTTTGCGGCAAAACGGGAGAAATTTAAGCATAACCCGGAGGCGCTGGAGGGCGTGGAACGGCGGTATCAGCTGGCAAAGCGTGCGGAGGCATTACTGTAAAAAGGAAAAGAGGAAAATCATATGAAATTAATGAAAACAACCGAGGCAGTCGGACAGGTACTCTGCCATGACATGACGCAGATTATTCCGGACGTGACGAAGGACGCCGTATTCCGTAAGGGACATATCGTGCGCGAGGAGGACATCCCGGTGCTGCTTTCCATCGGAAAAGATCATATTTATGTCTGGGAAAAGGACGATACAAAATATCATGAGGACGAGGCGGCGGACATTCTGCGCGGCATCTGCCAGAATGAGTATATGCGTGCAACCGATCCGAAGGAAGGCAAGATTGAGCTGATTGCGGAGACGGACGGTCTGTTTCAGGTTGATGAAGAACGCCTCTTAAAGGTCAACAGCCTGCCGGAGATGATGATCGCGACCCGCCGGACGAATTTTCCGGTAAAAAAGGGTGATAAGTTAGCCGGAACCCGTGTGATCCCGCTGGTAATTGAAAAAGAAAAAATGGAGGAGGCGAAAAAGGCAGCGGGTTCAGAGCCGCTGTTAAAGCTGATTCCGTATAAAAATAAGAAAGCGGGCATTGTGACGACCGGAAATGAAGTATTTTATGGACGGATTGAGGATAAATTTGGCCCGGTCATCCGGGACAAGCTTCAGGAATTTGGTGTGGAAGTTCTGGGACAGAAGATTATAGGGGACAATCCGGATAAAATCACGGAGGCAATCCGGGAATGGCTGGATCAGGGTGCCGATTTTGTTGTCTGTACCGGTGGCATGAGCGTCGATCCGGATGATACGACACCGAGCGCGATCAAGCAGACCGGGGCGGAGGTTGTCTCCTACGGCGCGCCGGTACTTCCGGGAGCGATGTTCTTGCTGGCATATACGAAGGACGGAAAGCCGATCATGGGACTTCCGGGCTGCGTGATGTATGCGAAGAGGACCATCTTTGATCTGGTGCTGCCGCGTGTGATGGCAGATGTGCCAGTGACAAAAGCGGATCTGGCGAAAATGGGCGCAGGTGGTCTGTGCTTAAATTGTCCAACCTGTATTTTCCCGAACTGCGGTTTTGGTAAATAATCGAGCCAGAGAGAGGCGATGAGGCAGCAACCGCGATGGCACAACTGCGAAATGAGAAATGGATGGCTCATGCAGTATAAAAGAGAGGAAGTGCGTGATATGAATCTGTATGGGGAGATTCTGAAAAAACTGGAAGGGACGCCGTGTCTGGCGCTCGAGAGAAGCTTTGTGGGAGAAGAGGGAAATCTAGCAGATATGCGCTGTGAACTGAAAGAAGGCGCAGAGGCGTCGGAGATTGGAAAAGAAGCCCTGACACAGGGGCAGCCGGTCTGTGGGCGCGCCGGAAGCAGTTGGAATGTGGCGGAACCATTTTTCCCGAAAGAGCGCCTGATTATTCTCGGAGGCGGCCATGTGGCTCTTCCGGTGGCAGAATTTGGCGCGCGCGTCGGATTCCTGGTAACTGTGGTGGACGACCGCCTTTCCTTCGCGAATCCGGGACGATTCCCGATGGCAGAGAAGGTGATCTGTGATGACTTTGGGCATGCGATCAAAGAACTCAAGATTCAGGAGAGCGACTATATCTGTATCGTTACGCGCGGACACCGCCACGATGCGGACTGCCTGCGGATGATTGGAAAAGGAAAAGAACCGGCGTATCTCGGCATGATTGGTTCGAGACGCCGCGTCGGTATCGTGAAACAGGAGCTTCTGGAAGAAGGTTACGATCCAGAGCGAATGAGCCGTTTAAAGAGCCCGATCGGTTTAAAGATCGGCGGTGTGACACCGGAGGAGATCGCGATCTCGATTCTGGCGGAGATCATACAGGTAAAGCGCATGGATCGGGAAGACAAACGTGTGAAAAACCGTTCCGATCTGGATTTTGATGTGCTGAAACGCCTGGCAGAGGAGCCGGATGAGTCGAAAGCAGTGGTCACGGTGATTGAATCAAAGGGATCCTCCCCGCGCGGGGCAGGCGCGAAGATGATTGTCTACCGGGACGGACGGATTCTCGGCAGCATCGGCGGCGGCTGTAGCGAGGCGGCCGTGCTGGGCGAGGCACGTTCTCTGATCGGAAGCAGCAGGTACAAAGTAGTTCATGTAGATCTGACCGGCGAGGCAGCGGAAGATGAAGGAATGGTCTGCGGCGGCATTATGGATGTGCTGGTGGAAGACTTTGCCACGGATCGGGAACCGTGTGACCGGTAAGGAAACCGAAGCACCGGCGTATTTGGATAAAAAATTTCAAATAAATGAAAAATAAAAAGATAAAAATAAAATACATGAAAAATCATCATAACAATTTCACGAAAATAGACGGAAGGGCTTGGAAAGAAAAACTGGAAAATTCATAAGAATAAAGGGAAAATGCAGAAAAAAGCCGCGTTATTTTTTGATGCACATAACGACGACGAGCATTAAATAAGAATTATTGTAAAGATTGACAAAAAAAGTGCCACGTGCTACTATTTGATTAGCAAATATCATTATAATTTTTCAAAAATAACGGAAGGGTAAAAACCACATTGCTATGGCGTAAGGAATCGAAACGAGGAGGATGCCGGAAACATGTGCGTGAAATGAGGGAGGAACCAAGATATGAGAAAAACGTGGGCACTTGTAATAGCAGCAGCGATGGCGGCAGCATCCCTGACCGCATGTTCATCCAGCAAACCGGCTGAGACAGCAGCACCGGAAACGGAGGCAGTTGAGACAGAAGAGACCGAAGCAGAAGCAGAGGCAACCGGCGACCAGCAGGAGATTCTGGTAGCGGCAGCAGCCAGCCTTCAGTACGTTATGGAAGACAAGATTCAGCCGGCATTTGAGAAAGAGAATCCGGACATCAAGCTGAGCTTTACCTTTGACAGTTCAGGAAAGCTGCAGACCCAGATTGAAGAGGGCGCAGATGCAGACGTATTCTTCTCCGCAGCGATGAAGCAGATGAACGCGCTGGAGGACGAGGGACTGGTTGATGCAGATTCTGTCGTAGAGCTTCTGGAAAATAAGATCGCCCTGATCGTTCCGAAGGATTCCACACTGGGAATTACCGGTTTTGAGGATATTACAAAGGCAGAGAAGATTGCACTCGGCGATCCAGAGAGTGTTCCGGTTGGACAGTACTCCAAGGAAGCCTTTGAGAACCTGGGTATGTGGGATGATGTAGAGGCTAAGACAAGCTTTGGTACCAACGTAACCGAGGTTTTAAGCTGGGTAGCAGCCGGAAGCGCTGATGCAGGTATCGTGTACCTGACCGATGCAACCACCAGCGACCAGTTTGACCAGGTAAAGGTTATCGGATATGCACCGGAAGGAAGCGTATCGAAGGTTATCTATCCGGTTGGCGTTGTAAGCGCAAGCACAAAGAAAGATGCAGCACAGAAGTTTGTAGATTATCTGGGAACTGATGATGCGCTCTCCTTCTTTGCGGAGTATGGCTTCACAGCAAATAAATAAGCCGGGAGCGATGGCTGTCTGGGATATGCAGCCGACTGTGTGAACAGAAAACAGGACGGCGAAGGACAGACAGTGAACAACGTAGGGAATAAAATCCGCCGCAGAATGCAGGGTCCGCTGAAAACCAGGTGTTCTGCGGCAGTTTTTATCTCAGTCGAGAAGACTCCGAGAGTACATTTCATAGGAAAGGGGGAAGAAAGATGGACTGGTCTCCGATATGGATATCGATGAAAACAGCAACGCTGTCGATCATTATTACGTTTTTTCTGGGAGTCTGGATGGCGCGGCTGGTGGTATCGGCACGCTCTGAGAAAGTGAAAATGGTGCTGGACGGCATCCTGACGCTTCCGATGGTCCTGCCGCCGACGGTAGCAGGCTTCTTCCTGCTGATGATTTTCGGTGTAAAACGACCGCTCGGACAGCTGTTTCTGGAATTGTTTGGCGTCAAGATTGTATTTTCATGGGCGGCAACGGTGATCGCGGCGGTGGCGATCTCATTTCCGCTTATGTACCGGGCAGCGCGCGGCGCGTTTGAACAGGTCGATGTGACGCTTATCTATGCGGCTCGGACGCTGGGATTTTCCGAGAGCCGCATTTTCTGGAGGGTGATTCTGCCGTCGGCGATGCCGGGCGTCCTCAGCGGCGCGATCCTTGCCTTTGCGAGAGGACTGGGCGAGTTCGGTGCGACCGCGATGCTGGCGGGCAATATCGCCGGAAAGACGCAGACACTGCCGCTTGCCATCTATTCACAGGTGGCGGCTGGAAAAATGTCGATGGCATACCAGTATGTGTGGATCATCGTGGTGATTTCCTTCCTGGTCGTCGTGCTGATGAATGTGCTGTCGCGGCGGGATATGCGCGGAAGCAGCAATCATAAAAAGAAGGATAACAGTGTGGAAGCGGGCGGTCAGGATGCAAAGGTTTCGGTGGAACTGTTTGCGGACAGGGAAGCGGATGCACAGAAGGGAGGCGCGGGATGAGCCTGCAGGCGGCAATCAAAAAGAGATTTTCCGGCTTTTCGCTGGACGTATCGCTTAACACCGATGGCGGCGTCATGGGCATTCTCGGCGCCTCCGGAAGCGGCAAGAGCATGACGCTCAAGTGTATCGCCGGAATTGAGACGCCGGACGAAGGGCGGATCGTGTTAAATGGCAGGGTGCTCTTTGATTCGGAAAAGCGCATCAACCTGCCGCCGCAGAAGCGGAAAATCGGTTATTTATTCCAAAATTATGCATTGTTTCCGAATATGACCGTAGAAACCAACATTGCAGCGGGGCTTTCGGGCAGCAAGGAGGAAAAACAGGAGGCAGCTGCCCGCATGATCCGTCTCTTTAAATTAGAAGGGCTTGAAAAAAGGTATCCGTCCCAGCTTTCCGGCGGACAGCAGCAGCGTGTGGCGCTGGCGCGCATTCTCGTCTATGAGCCGAATGTGATCATGCTGGATGAACCATTTTCGGCGCTTGATTATTATCTGAAGGAACAACTGCAGTTCCAGGTGCGCGAGGTACTCCGCGGGTACACGGGCGATGTGCTGATGGTTAGCCACAGCCGGGACGAGGTCTATCGGTTCTGCGAGAAGAGCATCATCTTAAACCGCGGACAGGTGGCGATGAAGGGAGAGACGCGGGCGATTTTTCAGAAACCGGAAAATGTCACTGCGGCACGCCTGACAGGCTGTAAAAACTTCAGCCGGATCCGGCGGATCGGCGAATATGAGGTGGAGGCGCTAGACTGGGGACTCACGTTTCAGACCGAAGAAGCAGTTGCCGCGGAGCATGCCTATATCGGCATCCGGGCGCATCAGTTTTATCCGGCGCGCGGCAGTGCGAATGAATTTACGTGCGAGTGGGGGGACACACTCTGCCAGCCATTTGAGTGGGATGTTTTGCTGCGTCCAGTGGAAAATGCAGGGGCAGCGGGTGACAAAGAAAATGCACTGGAACGCGAGGTGATCTGGTGGAAGGTAGACTATAAGCAGAGTGATTCACTAAACCAGTATCAGCGCGGAGACCGCGTCCGGCTGGGAATTGCACCGGGAGATATCATGCTTTTAAAAGAAGGTTAGAATGATAGAAAAGGGGATATGTATGGCAGATGGGAAAACAGGCGCGATCATCCTGGCGGCAGGGCGGTCGGCGCACATGGAAGAATTAAAGCCGATGCTCCGGATGGGGCAGACCACGATGATACAGAAGGAGATCGACACGATCCGGCAGGCGGGGATCTCGCCGATCGTCGTCGTGACCGGGTATCAGGCAGATGTGCTGGAACGTCATATTTCACACCGTGGTGCGGTCTGTATCCGAAACAAGCGGTATGAGACATCGCAGATGTACGGCTCAATCTGCATGGGACTGCGCCATATCCAGAAAAAAGCCGATCGGGTGCTGTTGTTCCCTGCCGACGTGCCGATGATCACGGCGGACACAATCGAGAAGATGGCGCAGGCGCCCGGAAGCATGGCAGTACCGGTCTGTCAGGGAAAAAAAGGACACCCGGTCATGCTGTCGAAGGAAGTGTTTGGACATATCTTAACGTACCGGGGTGGAAAAGGACTCCGCGGCGCAATGGATGCGTGGGGCGAAGGTGTCCGGGAGATCGAGGTTGAAGATCCGGGTGTTTTACTGGACACCAACACGAAAATGGACTACGAATCGCTGCTTGCCTACGAAAAAGACAGGCAGAAGCGCGGGGAGCTGGCATTTCGGGCGTCGATTTCGCTGAGCCGCGAGGAAGAATGCTTCAGCGCGCTGACGGCGGATTTTCTGGAGGCAGTTGCTGAGAGTGGTTCAATGCTCGGTGCCTGTCAGATCCGGGATATTTCTTACAGCAAGGGCTGGAAAATGCTCAAGATCGCGGAGGCGCAGCTGGGAATCCAGTTTTTAGAGCGCCAGACGGGCGGAAGCAAGGGCGGATTTTCTGTGCTGACGCCGGAGGGAAAGGTGTTTTTAGAAAAATTCCGCCGGATGGAAGCAGCAGTGCAGGCGGCAGCAGAAGCAGCGTTTGAGAAAATCTTTCTGGAGCCGGAAGAAGAGGAAAAGGAGGATACAGATGGAAGAGAAATTAACGCATTTTGATGAAAAGGGAAATGCGATCATGGTAGATGTAACGGAAAAGAAGATTACCAGCCGGACGGCGACGGCATCCGGCAAGATTCACGTCAATGAAGCGGTCATGAAGGCGGTTCTGGAGGGAACGGTTGCCAAGGGCGATGTGTTGGGGGTGGCGCGTGTGGCGGGAATCATGGCGGTGAAGCAGACCGCACACCTGATCCCGATGTGCCACACACTTCTCATCACGAAATGCAGCGTGGATTTTGAGGTGGATGAAAAAGAGCTGACGATCAAGGCACTTTGTACTGCTAAGCTGGAAGGAAAGACCGGCGTCGAGATGGAGGCGCTGACCGGCGTCAGCGTGGCGCTTCTGACCATTTATGATATGTGCAAGGCGATCGACAAGCGGATGGAGATCGGAGAGATACATCTCGATGCAAAATCGGGAGGAAAGAGCGGGGAATTTGTGCGATGATAGACGGATACGGCAGAACGATCGACTACGTCCGGATTTCCGTGACCGACCGATGCAACCTGCGCTGTGTGTACTGTATGCCGGAGGAAGGCGTCAGCAGCATTTCCCATGAAGAGATCCTGCGGTTTGGTGAGATCGAGAGGGTCTGCCAGATTCTGGCAGAGAACGGCATTCAGAAAATCAAGCTGACCGGAGGCGAACCGCTGGTGCGCCGGAGACTGCCGGAGTTAGCAGCAGCGTTAAAACAGATTCCGGGAATCAAGAGCCTGACGATCACGACGAACGGTGTTTTATTAGAAGAAATGTACGATGCGCTGGCGGACGCGGGGGTTGATTCAGTCACGATCAGCCTGGATACGCTGGATGCGTCGGTGTACCGGCAGCTCACACGCCGGGATGAGCTCGAAGCGGTCAGACGCGGTCTTCGGACGGCGATCCAGAAAGGCAGGATGCAGATCAAGATAAATTGTGTGCCGGTGCTTGGGATCGAGGAGCAAAAGCTTTTAGAGGTGGCGGAACTGGCGAAAAACCATAACGTGCACGTGCGTTTCATCGAAATGATGCCGATCGGCATGGGGACGCAGTTTGCCTTTGTGAAAGAGGATGCGTTGAAGCATGCGCTGGAAGAGGCATTTGGAACCTTTACCCCGTGCGGGGACGTGGCAGGAAATGGCCCGTGCCATTATTTCGCAGTCCCTGGCTTTCAGGGACGGATCGGTTTTATCAGCGCGGTCAGCCATAAATTCTGTTCCGAATGCAATCGGATCCGGCTGACATCGGAAGGATTCTTAAAGACCTGTCTCCAGTATGACAATGGGGTGGAATTAAAGACCATTCTGCGCGGCGGCGGTACCGATGAAGACCTGCGCCGGGCGATCGGACAGGCGCTTGCGGAAAAGCCGAAGGGACATAATTTTGAGAAAAAGACGGAATTTACGGATCGGGAACACCGGGGAATGTCCCAGATAGGCGGATAAGCAGGGTGTTTGTGAGGATTATGATTATGGTTTCTGCGGTGAAAGTGTGAGCCGGCGGAATGTTACAAGTGAAATATCGTATATGAAATATGAAATCGGAAAATTTATGGATAGAAAAGGGGAAACAATCATGGGAAAAGTAATCGCAACGTGTACCAGTGAAATCAAAGGTGTTCAGAAGAAAAATGTCCATCAGGTCTGTCTTATCGAGGACTATGGAATCGAGGGTGACGCCCATGCGGGCAAATGGCACCGTCAGGTCAGCCTTCTTTCATATGACCGGATTCAGGAATTCCGCGCGCGTGGTGCGAAAGTCGAGGACGGCGCGTTCGGTGAAAATCTGGTCGTGGAAGGAATCGATTTCAAGACGCTCCCGATCGGGACAAAATTTAAATGCAACGACGTCGTGCTGGAATTGACACAGATCGGAAAAGAATGCCACCATGGATGCGCGATCTTCCAGGCGATGGGCGATTGTATCATGCCGCGCGAGGGCGTATTTACGAAGGTGCTGCACGGCGGCGTGATCAAAGAGGGAGATAATCTGGAGATTCTGGAAGAAGCGTAGGAAAGAGATCAAAGAGAGGTGGGAAACCAATGAGAGCAGCAATTATTACATCCAGTGACTCCGGGTACGCGGGAAAACGGGAGGATGTGAGTGGTCCGGTAATCGCAGAAATGGTGAGAGAGGCTGGTTATGAGGTGGTCTGGCAGAAGGTGCTGCCGGATGACCAGGCGATGTTGGAAGAGGCGATGAAGGAGATCTGCGATGAGGGAAAGGCCGATCTGCTCTTAACAACGGGCGGAACGGGATTTTCTCCGCGCGACGTGATGCCGGAGGCGACGCTGGCGGTCGCGGAACGGATGGTTCCGGGTATCCCGGAGGCGATGCGGGCATACAGCTTACAATTTACAAAGCGGACGATGTTAAGCCGAGCGGCAAGTGGGATCCGTAAACGCACGCTGATCGTCAACCTGCCGGGCAGTCCGAAGGCGGTGCGGGAGTGTCTGGAGTACATTCTGCCGCAGCTGGATCATGGATTAAAAATCCTTTTGGGGCTTGATGGGGAGTGTGCTAGAAAGTAGGGAAAGCAGCAAAAACGAAGATGGAAAAACAGATATAATATGTAAGACGATGTATGCTAATAGCGAGGACTTTCAAGTCCTCGCTATTTCAACGATGGTCAGCTTATTTGGGGCAGAATGGAATGACCACAAGAAATCTACTCCATTCAGTCATGAATGTTCAGTTCAGGAATTACTTACTCGATGCGGAGCATCCGATAGCCGATTCCGATGTGTGTTTGTATGTATTGCTGCCCGTCTTTTCCGCGTTCCAGCTTTTTGCGCAGGGTCGCCATGAACACCCGCAGAGAAGCGATATCGTTTTCCCAACTGCTGCCCCAAATCTGCTGCGTGATATAGGTGTGTGTCAGAACCTTACCAACATTTTTGGAGAGCAGGCACAGCAGCTTGTATTCGATGGGTGTCAGGTGCAGCTCTGTGCCGTCAAGATATGCGCAGCCTGCCGCATAGTCGATTTTCAGCGCACCATTCGTAAAAATCGGAGAATCCTGCACGGAGTCTGTTTTCATCATCGACAGTCTCCGCTGCGTCACCCGCAGTCGTGCCAACAGTTCGTCCACGGAAAAAGGCTTCGTTAGATAATCATCCGCCCCAGCATCCAGCGCCCCGATTTTATCGGAATCCTCTGTTCTGGCGCTGATCACAATGATCGGCATATTCGACCACGAGCGGATTTTTTGGATGACTTCCACGCCGTCCATATCCGGCAGCCCCAGATCAAGCAGTACAATGTCCGGGTTGTGAGACAGCGCTTCCATCACGGCACTTGCGCCGTTTTGCGCCGAAAGATACCTATATTCGTGAGTTTTTAGTGTCATCGTTATTAAATTTCGCACCGGGGTATCATCTTCTACAACGAGGATGAGCGGCTTATTCATTTAAGTTCACCTCACTAAGTGGTATTGTAAAGGAAAAGATGCAGCCATGCGGCGAATTGTCTTTCAACGTCATTTCACCATGATGTGCATGAACAATGGTTTGACAGAGCGTAAGTCCTAGTCCAAGACTTCGGCGGCTGTCGCCAATTGGATTGCCCCCAGTAAAGAACATTTCAAAAACACGTTCCTTCAGTTCATTCGGAATACCGGGACCGTTATCGCTGACACATATTTCAGCCATATTTTCTCGCGGGATTGCCGTGATCCGGATGTTCGAGCCAACCGGGGTATATTTGACTGCGTTATTCACCAGATTGATGAGCACCTGCATGATGAGTCCTGCGTCCATCCGTGCCAGCAACAGTACGTCTCCGCAATCTACTGCGATGTGATGTTCTGCCGCTCTTCGGTCAATATGCCTGAGTGCTTCCGATATGATGTCATCCACGACCTGATCAGAAAGGTGCAGCTTTACGCTGCCGTCTACAATTTTCGTAATGGAAAGCAAGTTCTCAACCAGTCCCGTCAGCCATTGTGCATCGTCATAAATGTCCGTAAAAATCTGTTTCCGTGTCTGCTCATCCAACACGTCATAGCTGTGCAGCAGCGTATCTGCGTTGCCGGAAATCGAGGTCAGTGGTGTCCTGAGATCATGAGAAATCGAACGCAAAAGATTGGCGCGAAGCTGTTCGTTCTTTGCAAGAACGGCAGCTTCTTCCTTTTCTCTGGCATTTCGCAGGTTATCCAGCGCCAGAGAGCACTCGCCGAGGATGGAGAACAGAACGCTGGATGTAAATGCGTCAGGCTGCGTTTGCTTTTCCATCGGAATCCCGACAACACCGTAAATCTGCTGTCCGGTACGGATGGCAAGATACAGCCGTTTTGCTTTTGGAAAGTTTTGCGTCGTTGCTCCGGCGCGCTTGCGGTTTTGCCAGACCCATTGAACCACGTTCTGTTCCCGGTCGGTATCTGGGATGCTGTATGGACTACTTCCGTCAGCCGGATAAATGTTCCCATCCAGCAGAGCGTTGCCCTGTGCCGGGTAAATCAGAACGTCTCGCTGCATGAGCTTTTGTATCTGCGTCGCGGTCATCCGATAGACCTCCTCCGGCGTTTCCGCTTTTTGGAGCTGTCTGTTCATATCAAAAAGGAGCTTCGTGCGATAAGCGTCCCGTGCGGATAGCTGTGCGTGGGCTTTGAGCTTGGCCGCAAGTGTACTTGTCAAAAGTGCAGCCGCGAACATGACGGCAAAGGTTATTGGGTATTTGCTGCCATAGGCTGCCAAAGACAGCCGGGGCTCCGTCATAAAATAATTGAACAGGAGGACACTCAAAAAAGCGGACAGCACACCGCAGGTATATCCGCTGGTAAAAGTGGAAGTCAGAAGCACACCCAGCAGGTAAACCATGATGATATTGGCATTTGCAAAGCTGAGCCGCAGAAAAATCCATCCGATGACCGTCGTAACTGCCAGAATTCCGATGGTCAGAAGTAGTTCCCGGGCGGTCGGAAACGCCGGGCGGATAGTAAGCGGCTGATTTCTGCGGCAGTTCTTATAGGCTTCCACATCCGGAATAATATAAATATCTACCTCCGGTGCAAGCGTAATGAGCTGTTCTGTCAGCGTCGATTCGCTCCAGAAATGCCGCCGCTGTATGCCGCTTCGTCCAATCACAATTTTGGTCACATCAGAGAGCCGCACATATTCCGCGATCTGTGTCGCCACATCTTCACCATGCGTTGTGACAATTTCTGCGCCAAGCTGCTGCCCCAGACGCATATTCGCCTGCAAACGGACGGTATCTTCCGCGTTCATATCAGCGTCTCCGGGGGTCTGCACGTAAAGTGCGGTAAGACTGGCGCAAAATGCCTGTGCCATTTTCCCTGCCATTCGTACAATGCGTTCATTGGATGGAGACGAGGACAGGCACACAAGAATATGCTCTTTTGGCATTTCGCTTCCTTTATTCTGCACATTTTCACCACCCCTCTTAAACAATATTATAGCAATTATAGCACCAAAATGTGAAGGTTTCTACTGCGCCCAATTGGATTTGTTGTCCGGAAAAGAAATTTGCTCTGAATCATAGATCACGATTTCTACATGGGCATGACTATTGCGAAACTGAGAAAATGTTTCCTCAAGTTCGTCAGGAGAAATATTTCCGACCAGATGCACGCACGGTTCAGCCTGCTGTTGTTCAGACGATTCTTTGATGCGCTTCTGATTTTCGTCCAGAAAGCGATCCAGCCGTTTCATCAAAAACCAGCCGAACAGGAACATTAGCGCCGTCCCAGCGATCAAAACGCTATCTTCCATATACCCTCACCGTCCATTCAGATTCGGAAGCACTTTTGCAGCGCTTTGTATTCGCCCAACGCTAAAATCGTTATTTCCCCGGACAGCACCGTATCCGGCGTAATGGAAGCGTCGATTTTTCCTGAATGTTTGATGCCGAGAATGTTAATGCCATACTTTCTGCGAATATCCAGTTCACCAACACTTTTGCCGATCCACCCGGCCGGAACTTCTACTTCAAAAATGGCGTGCTGCTCGTCGATCTCTATGTAGTCGAAAATATGGTCGGCAGTGTATCGGATCGCTGCCCATTTTGCCACCTGTTTTTCCGGGTAGACTACCTGGTCGGCACCGTTGCGAAGCAGAAACTTCGCCTGCACATCACGCTCGGCACGCGACACCACGCACTTCGCACCCAGTTCTTTCAGCAGCGAGGTGGTTTCCAGCGAGTTCTGAAAGTTCCCGCTGATGGTCACGATGCAGACATCAAAATTTCCGATGCCAAGAGAGCGAAGAAACTCCGCGTTTGTACTGTCGCCAATTTGTGCGTTGGTGACATATGGCAGCACATCATTGATTCGTTCCTCGTTTGTATCGACCGCCATGACCTGATGCCCCAGCTGAGAAAGCTGTACTGCAATATGCCGTCCGAAGCGGCCTGTGCCAATCAATAGAATGTTTTTCATGTGAAAAGACTCCTTATCCAATCGTGATTTTTTCCTGCGGCAGCTTTGCATTCCCCACCTTTTTGCTGGAAAATGTCGCATAAATGAGGGTAAGACCGCCGACTCTGCCCAGATACATGAGCGTGATCAACACCATTTGCGATGGAATGTGCAGCTGCGGTGTAATACCAAGTGTCAATCCCACCGTCCCGACCGCCGATGCCGTTTCATACAGGCAGACAGACAGCGGAAGATTCTCATATGCGCTGATAAAGACAGCACCGCCAAAGAACAGCATCAAGTACATCGTCAGAATGGTCGCGGCGGTCTTGACGGCGCTGCAATCGACTCTGCGTCCGAAAAATCGGGCACTATCGCGCTGGCGGAAGGTTGCAGTGGCATTGGCAAGCAGAACCGCCAGTGTCGTTGTTTTCATACCGCCTGCTGTAGAACCTGGAGAACCGCCGATGAGCATCAAAAGGATTATTACGCCCTGTGATGCACCGGACATCGTGGAAAGATTTACCGTGTTGAAGCCCGCTGTCCTCGGCGTGACAGACTGAAAAAAGGATGCCAGCAGCCGGTTTCCGGCGGGAAGCGCGGAAAAGTCTGAAAAGAAGAAAAACATAGCAGGCAGAAAAATTAAAAAACCTGTCGTGACCAGAATCACCTTGCTCTGCATTCGGTAGCGATGAAACCGCCACTTGTTTTCAAAGATGTCATCCCACGTCAGAAATCCAATACCGCCGATCACGATCAGCAGCATAATCGTGATATTGATTACCGGGCTGTCCGCGTAGCCGGTAAGAGATGGATAGTGGTTGCTTTCTGTCCCAAGAATGTCAAACCCGGCGTTGCAAAAAGCGGATATGGAATGAAATACCGCCATCCAGATGCCGCGCCATCCATAGTCCCGGCAGAATACCGGCAGCAGGGCAAGCGCTCCCAGTAGCTCAATCAGAAACGTCCCTCGCAGGATGAAGCGTGTCAGACGGACGATTCCGCCGACCTTTGGTGCTGAAATTGCATCCTGCATGGTGCTGCGCTGCATCAGAGAAATTTTTCGCCCGGACAACAGCGCAAACGATGCTGCTACGGTTACGACACCAAGACCACCAATTTGGATCAGTGCCAGAATAACCGCCTGCCCAAAGGTTGACCAGTAGCAGCCTGTATCCTGTACTACAAGCCCTGTCACGCAGACGGCAGAGGTCGCAGTAAACAGCGTTTCATTGAATGGAGTAATATTCTCTCCAGTCGTGGAGATCGGCAGCATCAGCAGTAGCGCTCCGAGTAGAATGACCCCGGCAAACCCTAATGTGATAATTTGAAAAGACGAAAGGCGGCGCTTTCGTCGAATAATCTCTTCAGGCATAAAGACAGCTCCTTATTTCTGTGATGGTCATATTATACAGCTGGAGATTTTAAGAGCGGATAAGGGAGATTTACGACGTATTAAGATTGAATAAAGATGAGGAGATGGCTTATTTCAATCGCTTTATTTGCGGAAGTGGACAATTTCAAAAAAAATGGCAAGGAGGATATGAACGATAAAATAAGGCGCCGGATCAAAGTGGGCTGCGAAGGTTGAGGGAGGAATTACGATGAAAACCCGGAAAAGTGCGCCGAGATATGAGTAGGATGCTGGAAAATATGTGTTTTTGGTTGTATACTGTGTATGTGAATAAAATCGGGGGAGTAACTATCAGAAAAGTTCGCTCGGAATCGTCTGGAAAAATTTCGGGTAAACGGAGAGGAGAAAGAGAGGGTAGAAGTTTATGAAACTGGGATTTATTGGAACGGGAATCATTACGACGTCCGTCGTGACTGGATTCTGCGAGAGCGGAATGGAGAATCTGCAGATCGTTGTATCGCCGAGAAATAAAGAACGGGCGCAGATGCTGCATGAGAAATACCCGGAGATCGTGTCGGTCGCGGCGGATAACCAGGAAGTTGTGGACCGGTCGGACTGGGTCTTTGCGGCGCTCCTTCCGAAGGCGGCGGAAGATATCTTAAAACCGCTTCATATCGGACCGGAGAAGAAGTTTATCAATCTGGTTGCAACGCTGAGCTTAAAGCGCATCGAGGAAATGTTTGGACAGAGAGAGATTCTGGCGGATGTTGTGCCTCTGACCTTCGCGGCGAACCGCTTCGGACCGGTGGTGATTTACCCGGATATCCCGGAGGTGGTCGATCTGATGAGTCACGTCGGCAAGCCGGTTCCGGTCGATACGCCGAAGCAGATCGCGATCCTTAGGAGCACGACGGGCCTGATGAGCGCTTACTATATGCTTCTGACCGTCATTATCCAGTGGTGTGAGAGAAACGGGCTGGATGAGCCATCCGCACGGGCATACATCACCGAATTTACTGGGGCGCTGTCCCGCAAGGCAGCGACGTGGGACGGGGATCTGGAAGACCTTGCCAGAGAAATGACACCGGGAGGACTGAACTGGATGGCGCTGACGCATCTGGAGGAAAAGGATGCGTATACGCCTTGGACGGAGATTCTGGGGCCGATTTTGGAGAAGGTTATAAAAGAATAGAGTCGAGGTGGAAAAACTCGGGGCGCACATTTCTCACGCCCCGAGTTTTTCTTTTAATTAAAGTGTGAGTATTCTAAAAAAGTAGTTGCTTTTTTTAAGAAGGAATGATAGTATATAGAAAACACTTTAGTACGCTACCATGATAGCGAGATAAACAAAAGTGATGGGAGCTATAACGGCAGGATATAGACGAGCGGGTGATTGTCCGGCGGATTTTGTTGAGCCGGGGCGGTTGCGGCGGCAGTTGAGAGGAGATAGAGCATGAATTTAGAGATTCAGAGCCTTCGGAGGGCGGAGGTGGCGACGCTTCGCCTGAGAGGTCTTTATGAGAGCTATGGATACCGCAAGTACCGGATGGGGCGGTTTGAGGAATATAGTTTGTATGCAGCGAATAAAAGTTTCCTGCTGGGGGAAAATGTGCCGACATTTACGGATCTGGACGGACGCCTGATGGCTCTCAAGCCGGACGTGACGCTGAGTATCGCGAAGAACACCAAGGCAGATAAAAATACGTGCGAGAAGGTCTATTATCTGGAGAGTGTGTACCGTGAGAGCAAGGAAAGCCACACTTACAAAGAGATCAGCCAGATGGGACTGGAGTGCATGGGCGGCGTGGATGACTGCGTGATCGCGGAGGTGCTGGCGCTGGCGCTCAAGAGTCTGGCGGATTTTGAGACGGACTATGTGCTCAAGATTTCCAACATGGATTTCGTGGTGGGACTGATGGAAGAGCTTCCGGTCAATGCCGATCAGAAAGATATCATTTTAGGGCTGATCCGGACGAAAAACCGCAGCGGGCTGGAAAAGCTGTGCGCGGATCTGGCACTGCCGGAGGGCGATACAGAGAAATTGTTGAAGGTTTCCGGGCTGTACGGAGAGTTTGGGCGGGTGCTGGCAGAGGCAGGTGCGATCGCGGATACGCCGAAAATGAAAGAGGCGGTTGCCCTGTTATCCCGCCTGTATGAGGTTCTGGAGGCGATGGGACTGGGCGGACAGCTTGACAAGGTGCGCCTGGATTTCTCGATGATCAATGACATTGAGTATTATAACGGCATCATTTTCCAGGGATTCTTAGACGGGCTGGCACGCCAGGTGCTTTCCGGCGGTCAGTACGATGGCATGATGGCGAAGCTCGGAAAGAAAGCCGATGCCATCGGATTTGCCATCTATCTGAAAGAGCTGGAGCGCCTGCCGGAGAAGAGTATCCGCTATGATGTCGATGCACTGGTGCTTTATGAGCCGGGCGTCGATGTGGTGCGCCTGTGCCAGGCGGTTGAAAGCCTGCGACGTCAGGGACTGCGCGTGCGGGTGGAGAAAACGGTGCCGGAGGATCTGCGTTACTGTTATCTGTACCGATATGATGGACGCCTTTCCCTGGAAGAGGATCGGGAAACGGCCTTTCAGGAGAGCGGAAAGGAGGGCGTGAGATGTTAAACATAGCACTGCCAAAAGGAAGACTGGGCGATCAGGTGTATGAGCTTCTGGCGTCGGTCGGATATGACTGCAAGAGTATTTACGACGAAAATAGAAAGCTGGTGTTTGAAAATCCGAAAACGGGTGTCCGCTACCTGCTTGTCAAGCCGAGTGATGTGGCAATCTACGTCGAACACCACGCGGCAGATGTCGGAATCGTCGGAAAAGACATTCTGATGGAGAGCAACCCGGATGTATATGAGCTTCTGGATCTGGGACTTGGAAAATGCCGGATGTGCGTGGCCGGAAAAGAGGATTACGTCGAGGACAAGGATCGCCCGGTGCGCGTGGCAACGAAATTTACGAATATTGCGAAAGAGCATTACGCGAAGCTGGGACGCGATATTGATATTATCAAATTAAACGGAAGCATCGAGCTGGCGCCGATTCTGGGGCTTTCGGATGTCATCGTGGATATTGTCGAGTCGGGTAGCACAATCCGTGAAAATCACTTGAAAGTGCTGGAAGAGTTCCTGCCGATCAGCGCTCGTTTCATCGCCAACAAGAGCAGCTTTGAGTTCAAGAACCAGCAGATCACCGAGATGGCGGAGAAGCTGAAGGGCGCGGTGGAAGAACACCAGAAGAAGAAAGAACAGGAAAAGAAGGAAAAAGCAGAGAAAGAGAAACAGGCAGCAAACGAAGCAGCCGCAGAGGACAAAAAGGAGGCGTAGGCAGATATGAGCCGTTTTTTGAGCAAAGCAAGCGAATCACTTCTTCCGTACACACCGGGCGAGCAGCCACAGGGACGGAAATTTATCAAGCTGAACACCAATGAATGCCCGTATCCACCGAGCCCGAAGGTTGCGGAGGCGATTCTGGCGGGGTATGAGGAAAATTCTTCTAAAATTATGCCGCTGGAACTTGCAAATTTACGCCTTTATTCGGATCCGGAAGAGCGCATCCTCATCGAGGCGATCGCCGACCACTACGGCGTGGGAACAAACCAGGTCATCGCGGGCAATGGTTCCGACGAGATTTTAGGTTTTGCATTCCGGGCATTCTGCGACCAGAACGCGCCGCTTCAGTTCGCGGATCTGACGTATGGCTTTTATCCGGCACTCTGCGGGCTCTATGGAATCCCGTTCAAGGTAGTTCCGCTGGAGGAAGATTTTACCTTAAATATCGAACCGTATAAAAATTGCGGAAATAATGTGATCATCGCCAATCCAAACGCTCCGACAGGCATGAACCTGCCGCTTTCTGCGATTGAGGAAGTAGCGGCGTCCAACCCGGACCGCGTTGTGATGGTGGATGAGGCGTATGTGGATTTCGGCGGCGAATCGTGTGTATCATTGCTTCCGAAATACGAAAATCTGGTGATTATCCAGACCTTTTCCAAATCCCGCAGCTTAGCCGGCGCGCGCGTCGGATTTGCGATCGCAAACCCGGAACTTATCGCGGATATGAACCGGATCAAATACAGTTTTAACCCGTATAACGTCAACCGCCTGTCGATTCTGGCTGGCGCGGCGGCGATGCGCGACTGGGACTACACGAAAGAATGTACCGGGCGCATCTGCAAAACGCGTGAAAAAACGACCGAGGCGCTCCGGGCACTTGGATTTACTGTGCTGGATTCGAAGACCAACTTCATTTTTGCCAAGAGCGGCGATATGCCGGGAAAAGTCTATTTTGACGGACTGCGCGAGGCAGGAATCCTGGTAAGACGCTGGGACAGCGAGCGGATCAAAGATTACGTCCGCATTTCCATCGGATCCGAGGAAGAGATGGAAACGTTTGTTGAGGAGACGAAGAAGCTGGTGGAAGCGGCGAGAAGTGCAGTTGTAAGATAGGCTGGAATTCAATAGGTTCACGCATTTACTGTAGGAACCGTATGAAAATGCTGGCAGCATGGTTTTTGTAGATGGGGCAGCTGTGAATAAGAAAGGAAGGCTGGCAGAAATGTCAAGAGAACGCAAGATTTCATTAGAACGAAACACGGCAGAGACGAAAATCAGCCTGTCGATTGATTTAGATGGAACGGGAAAATATCAGGTCGATACGGGCTGCGGATTTTTAAACCATATGCTGGAGCTCTTTGCCAGACATGGACGGTTTGACCTCACATTGAAATGTGACGGAGATACGCAGGTCGATTACCATCATACGACAGAGGACATCGGAATTGCCCTGGGACAGGCAATTTTAGAGGCGCTGGGCGACAAAAAGGGCATCCGCCGCTATGGAAGCTTCCTGCTTCCGATGGATGAAACACTGGTGATGACGGCCCTCGATTTAAGCGGACGCTCCTATCTGGTCATGGATGTGGAGATTCCGACCGAAAAAGTGGGCGATTTTGATACCGAGCTTGTAAAGGAATTTATGATTGCACTGTCCTCCAACAGCCGGATGACGCTGCATTTTAAAATGTTCCACGGCGAAAACAGCCACCATATCATCGAGGCGATGTTCAAGGGACTGGGACGCGCGCTCGGCGAGGCGGTGTCGATTGACGAGAAGTACCGGGACGAGATTCCATCGACAAAAGGGGTATTATGATCTAAGATAAAAGTAAGTATAACAAATCTATTTAATGGGTTTATAATGATTCAGCAGGTTCCTGCGTTGACTGCGGGAACATACATGAATTGATATAGGAGGCTGCAAATGATAACAATTATTGACTACGGCGTGGGAAACCTGTTTTCCCTCAGTTCCTCCCTCAGTTATCTGGGACTGGAAAATAAAGTCAGCCGCGATCCGGAAGATTTAAGAAAAGCGGATCACATCATTTTACCGGGCGTCGGCGCGTATGGCGATGCGATTGCGAAACTGCGCGGATCCGGAATGGCAGAGCCGCTGCTGGATGAAGCAAAAGCAGGCAAACCGATCATGGGAATCTGCCTCGGAATGCAGCTTCTCTTTGATAAAAGCTATGAATACGGCGAGCATCAGGGTCTGGGATTGATTCCGGGCGTGATGGCAGACTTAAAAGAAGACATTCCGGCAAACCTAAAAGTGCCGCACATGGGCTGGAACAGCCTGCATCTGACGGAAAAAGGAAAGAAACATCCACTGTTTAAATACAGCAAAGAGGGCGATTACGTCTACTTTGTCCACAGCTTCTATGGAAAAGATTGTGATGAGAGTCTGCTGGCAACCTCGGAGTACGGCATTCCGGTCACGGCGTCCGCGGCAAATGAAAATGTCATGGGCTGCCAGTTCCATCCGGAGAAGAGCGGGGAAGTGGGACTGCGGATTCTGAAGGCGTTTTCGGAGATATAATTAATAGAAAAACAAGAAAGGTAACTGTTTTTTCAGGCTTGTAGATTGGATTTAAACAGTTATGGAGAGGAAACGGACATGGAGCTATTTCCGGCGATTGATTTGCGGGACGGCAAGGCGGTGCGCCTGGTGCAAGGCGATTATAACCAGATGACAGTATTCAGCGACCGGCCGGAAGAGGTGGCGCTGGGATTCAAGGAGCAGGGCGCGAAAAACCTGCATGTGGTCGATCTGGACGGCGCGAAAGACGCGGCGCTGGCAAATTTTGACACGATAGAGAAGCTGATTAAGACAACGGGATTATTTGTAGAAGTCGGCGGCGGCATCCGCAACGAGGCATCCATCGACAAATACCTGTCGCTCGGAGCCGGACGCGTGATTCTCGGCACGGTGGCGGTCACAAATTATCCATTTGTCGAAGAAATGGTCCGCAAATACGGCGATAAAATTGCAGTCGGTGTGGACGCGAAGGACGGTTTTGTGGCGACTCACGGGTGGCTTGAGACGAGCGAGGTAAGAGGCGTTGACTTCTGCCGCCGCCTGCGCGATACGGGAGTGAAAACGGTCATTTACACCGATATTTCCCGCGATGGAAAGATGCAGGGAACGAACCTGGAGCTTTATAAAGAATTATCGCAGATTGAAGGGCTGGATATCGTGGCGTCCGGTGGAATCAGCAGCCTCAAGGAGATTGAGATCTTGAAAAAAGAGGTGTATGGTGCGATTTTAGGAAAAGCGCTGTATCTGGGTGCGATTGATTTAAAGGAAGCACTGAAATATTCCGTTTAGGAGAAGCGTCGTATAAAAAGCGGAAAAAAAATCATTCGAATCATTCGAATGAATAATCAGAAAAAGAAATCAGGAGGGAACGGCATGATTTCAAAACGTATTATTCCGTGTCTGGATGTAAAGAACGGGCGTGTCGTGAAAGGCGTCAACTTCGAGGGAATCCAGGATGTGGCGGATCCGGTCGAGATGGCAGAATTTTACAACCAGAGTGGCGCGGACGAGCTGGTATTTTATGATATTACGGCAAGTGTAGAAGGAAGAAAAATCTTTACCGACATCCTGACTGAGGCGGCAAAAAGGGTTTTCATCCCGCTGACGGTCGGCGGCGGCATCAGCACGCTGGATGATTTCGACCGCGTTTTAAAATGCGGCGCGGACAAGGTCAGCGTCAACAGCGGCGCGATCAAAAATCCGGAGCTTATTACCGAGGCGGCACACCGCTACGGCGATCAGTGTGTGGTGCTTTCGATGGATGTCAAACGTGTTGGAGACGAATACCACGTATTTAAGCAGGGCGGGCGTGTCGATACAGGCATTGATGCGCTGGAATGGGCAGAATCCGGCGTCAGACGCGGCGCAGGCGAGCTGGTGGTCAACAGTATAGATACGGACGGTGTGAAGCAGGGATTTGATATTCCGATGCTTTTGGAGATCGCGAAGTGTGTCGATGTGCCGATTATTGCATCGGGAGGCGCGGGAAAGAAAGAAGATTTTTTAGACCTCTTCCAGTATCCGCAGATCGACGCGGGACTGGCAGCAAGCATTTTCCATCGGAAAGAAGTGAATATTAAGGAATTGAAACAGTATCTGGCGGAGAATGGGGTGGAGATGCGGTTGATCTAAATCATCCTAAATTGCGAAGGGAGTGAGAAGTTTGAGGGCGGTGCTTTTTCGTGAGAGGGACGGAAAACAGGCATCCAGAAACTTCCGAAAAACGCTTTCGCTCTTGCGCCTACGCAGCGGTGCTAAGTTCGAAAAGACCTCACTAAGCACCGGCGTATGCGATGTTTTCTACAGTTTTTGGATGCCTGTTCTCCTGTGGATCACGAAGGAGAGCGTCGGCGCTGCGCTGACCGTACGAAAACGTGGGCCAGCAGGCAAAAATCCCATTGCCGTAGGCAATTTTAATGGAATTTTGCGCGTGACTGTGAAGGTACTGAACAGTTACGATGTAATTAAAATTTTATGTGGTAAGGCAGGATAAAAATATGAGTGAGAATATCAACGAGATTGCAGGCGTAGAGCCGTCGTTTAAGATTGATGAGTTAAAGTTTAATGAGAAAGGTCTGATTCCGGCGATTGTGCAGGACCATTATAGCAAGAAGGTTCTGATGATGGCTTGGATGAATAGGGAGAGTCTGGAGATCAGCCTTCGGGAGAAGAAAACGTGTTTTTACAGCCGCAGCCGTCAGGAGCTCTGGAGAAAGGGTGAGACGAGCGGGAATGTGCAGCATATTTCCAGTATTTATGCGGACTGCGATAAGGACACCTTGATTGTCGAGGTAGTCAAGGAAGGTCCGGCGTGCCATACGGGCGCGGAGAGCTGCTTCTTTGATCCGGTTTACCAGAACGAGGAGATTACGCCGTTTTCCTATGAGGGACTTTACGACCTCATTATGGGACGTAAGACGAATCCGAAGGAAGGAAGCTACACCACCTACCTGTTCGACAAAGGTCTGGACAAGATTCTGAAAAAGGTCGGCGAGGAATGCACCGAAGTTATCATCGCGGCAGCGAAGAAAGACAAGGACGAAACGATCTACGAGCTGGCAGACCTGTGTTATCATGCCATGGTTCTGATGGCAGACGCGGGCATCAGCGTAGAGGATGTGACGAAAGAGCTGGCGAAGCGGCATGTGGTGGATCATAAGGTGAAGCAGGAGTATATGCGGTAGAAAGCTCTTTTAAGTTTTTGGAGAGTGACGAATATAGTAGAAGGTAAGAATGGGCTATTGCGGATGCAGGTGTTTGCAATAGCCTATTTTTATACGAAAATTATATATATTAAGTGTATGGAATGCCTGGAGAATCAGGTTAAAAATAGGAGTGCAGAAGGAAAAAATGAAATTTGTGAAACAGCAAATGACAACAGATGCTGTTTCGCAAAATATAAGAAAAATAATATGGTCCTTTTTAATGATATGTGCACTCAATTTTAAATTTACAATGTAAAAAACATAGTTTTTACGAGAATGGACGTAAATAAGAATCAAATTTTGAGCACATTGAGAATCAAATTAAGTTTAAGTCTTAACGAAGTGGATGGTAGATGCTATACTAGACGTGGATTTAAGGAGGGAGATTCTCAGATGGCACAGTCGGCTGAAAAAAATATAAAGGAAAGAAGTTCACTGTATCCCATGTTTTCTATTAAAGAAATTGTGGATTTCATTAATGAAATTGTAAAAATCGGTGGAAAGCGTGTATCTATCAATACTGTTGCAAGTGTTCTTGGATTTAGCGTGAAGACAAATTCCTTTCGGGCAAAGATTAGTACTGCAAAGCAGTTTGGATTGATTCGAGGTTCAAATGGAGCGGTTGAACTGACAGAACTTGCCAAGCGGATTGTCTATCCGGTTAATGAATTAGATACCAGACGCGCTATCGTAGAAAGCTTTTTATCGGCTCCGCTATATCGTAAGATCGTGGAAAGATATGAAAACCAGGCCCTTCCTAGTCAAGATAAGCTTAGTAATATACTTCTTTTAGAATACAATCTAACGAAAAGCGCTAAGGATATTGCCGCTGCGAAATTCATTGAAAATGCAGAGCAGGTAGGAATACTGAAAAACGGCATTATTCTTTTGGAATCAGATGAGAATGATATTGACTCCTTTGAGGATGAAAGTTCTTCTAAAGATTCTAAAGAGGTTAGTGAAAATAGTACCGCTGAATCCAAAGAGGAAGTTCTGACGTCGATGGAGCCGTCGGCGTATTGTTTTACAATACCAACACTTTCTGGTTCTGTGGCAAAGGTTATCATTCCCCAGAATGTGACCGAAAAAGATTTAGATTTCATCACACTTTACATTGAAAACATGTTACCCACTTTTATTTCCAACTTAAAAGAAGAGTTGGAAAAATAAAAGCAGACCACCCATAGGTGTTCTGCCTCTTGAATCTGTGTTGCAGCACAAATTCTGCCGACGAGTATGCCGGGATACGTATTTACATTTTTAAATGTATCATACTTTGTCGGGGATTTCAAGAGGAACCTTCAAAAAAGGAGGTGACCGCCTTATGGATAAGGAATATGTCTTAGTATATACTCCATATATTACTCGTAAGGGCGTGCGCATCTGGGCTTCACAATATGGCCTCAAGGTGTTCTGCCTGCGAATCCCTCGCGAAAAGTATCGCGGCTAATTGATGATCAAGATTCTATTCCGGCATAGAATCTTGATTTTTTTTGTAATTGAGAGAGACGGATAGAGTAATTATGAAACATAAAATCAATAAAATAACGGAAAAATCACAAAAATGTTGATATAAAAATCAGAAATTTGTATATTATATAAAAAGAAGGTACAAAACATGTTGGTGCAATTTAAAATGAAAAACGTTCTTTCCTTTAAAGAAGAAACGATTTTTGATATGACAGCAATCAGCGCTTATAAAGAGCACCGTCGAACCTGATTGATATAGATACCAAGGAAAAATTCCTGCGGGTAGCAGCTATTTATGGCGCCAATGCCAGCGGAAAGTCCAATTTCGTGTGGGCACTACAGCTTTTTCGGCGGATTGTTTCCCAATCTTTGAACAATGTTGATGACGGAGCTGAGTCCGTACTCAAAAAATGCAGTAAACCATTTTCTTTTGAAGAGAACAAAGGTAATTCAGAATTTGAGATTGTACAGATTCTGCGGGACGAGGAGTATCAGTATGGGTTTGAGTACAATTCTGAGAAGATCGTGATGGAATGGCTGTACAGAAAGAGTTTAAAGACAAACCGTAAAGTGACGATTTTTGAGAGGACGATGCAAAAAGTAAATTTAGGGGTGTCCGTTAGAAAAGAATGTGAAGCTTATAAAGATCAAATTCCACCAGAGACATTATTGTTATCTTTCTTTAATAAGCTCAAGTTAAAAACAGATATTTTTAAAACGGTTTATTCAGGAATTACAGATGTACTGGTTTTTATGTCGGATGACTATGAAGATACAAGGTTTTTAGATGCTCTTTTACCTAAGGTAATTGATGGAAAAAAGGAAAAGTTATTAGAGTTTCTTACCGCAATAGATATTGGAATAAAGGATATTACTTATAAAGAAAAAGAAACGCTGTTTTTTACATTTCATAAAGGGGCGGATGGGGAATTATATCCTTTGAATTTATACGATGAGTCAGAAGGTACAATCAAGAGTATCATGCTTTTTATCCATGCACATATGCCAATTATCAATGATTATGTACTGGTGATGGATGAGCTAAATGTAAAATTACATCCATTGTTGTTAAAATTTTTTATTGATTTATTTTATGATAACAATTCAATGGCTCAGCTGATTTATACTACACATGATACGACATTAATGGATAAAAAATTCTTCCGAAGGGACCAGATTTGGTTTGTACAGAAAGACGAGCTGGGACATTCGGAATTATGTGCGCTTTCGGACTTTAAGGTGCGTTCCGATGCATCATTTGAAAAGGATTATCTGGCGGGGGTATATGGAGGAATTCCATTTCTTAAGGAGTTTTCCTTGAAAGAAGGTGAGTAAGAAGAGTATGTGTCAGCTGTGTAATGGCAACCGCATGGTTTTATAAGGCAGAATTAGTGCGGTATTATGGCAATTTTCTTGTGTTTTCTGTATGGAAATGTTACAATTAAATTGGAGAGCATTTCATTTTACAGTTACAAGGGGGAGTTATTATGAAACGTTTTAAAAAGTTTGGAACCGCGCTTTTATCCTGTATGATGCTGACGGCATCTTTCACAACAGTCTCAAATATGACGATGATTACAGCTGAGGCGCATCAGGGACGAACCGATGCACAAGGCGGTCATCATGACTACAAGAATAAGAGCGGTCTGGGAAGTTATCATTATCATTGTGGCGGCCATGAGGCACATCTTCATCCAAATGGAGTCTGCCCGTATAAGAATGGGGCTGTTTCGAATGGAAATACGTCCGGTCAGACGCAGACTCAGACACAGGCACAGTCCGCAGGTAATCAGAATCAGGTAGCGGAACAGATGAACATGTATCAGCCGGTGTTTGATGCAAATTATTATTATATGAATAATCCAGATTTGCAGTCGGTCATTGGCTTGGATTCGCAAAAGTTATTTGAGCATTTTTATACGTGTGGTATGGTAGAAGGACGCAGGGCATCGGAGAATTTCGATGTCAGTGTATATAAGGCAAATAACCCGGATTTGGCGGCAGTGTTTGGAGACGATTTGAAGGCTTACTATACACATTATGTGCAGAGTGGGCAGTTGGAGAACCGGGTTTGCAAATAAAAATAGGTGATGGAAGAGAAAAGCCATGCGGTTGTGTAATAAAGCCGCATGGCTTTCTATTTTCGCTTTTCTAAAACCAACTTCCGCATCCTTTGTTTCATGGAAGACCAAAACGGGGGCGGGAAAACTGTCCTGTTTTAGAGTTTAGAGAAATCTGAAAGCATATCTATAAAAGTTAAATGTCCTTGTTTCTTTTCAAAGTTATGCTTTCCGGTATGAAAAACATTTAAAGCATATATGGTTAAACCTATTTTTTTCATGGCATTGGCCTCCGAGGTAATATTTATAAATCTGTAATTTGTAAATGCTAACAAGCCAATTATAGAACTTATGTTCTGCAATGTCAACTGAGTTCGCTATCAGTCCGATATGTATTTCTAAGTAAATGTAGAATTTTGCCTTTGTACCCTTTATTTTAAATCAACTCCCGCAAGAAAAAAGCAATCTGCGATCCTCGATTTACCATATACTCCAGCACCGTCTGAGTCTTCAAAGCCAGTTCCACATCGTTCCTGAAATCCATGCGATGACGTGATACAAAAAGACCGACGTACTCTTCCATATAATACAAGGTTTGCTGATAAAGCGGTAACCGGCAGTCAGGATCACGCGTGACCAGTTTATACATCCAGTCGATTCCGTTTTCAATGTAAGGTTCCCGCCCAACGGTATAGAGCAGCCGGGAAATCGCATAGAACAGGGATTTGAGACTTCCTGATTTGTCGATAAAATCGTCAAAGAAAGCCGCTTTTCCTTCTGGAAGGAAGGCGCATCGGTGAACGCCGGATCTCCAGGGAGAATTGCCAAATAAATAGCTGATAATCACTTTGTCCAGTCCATACGGATGGCGGTCATCAAAAGAAACCTGTGGTTTGCTGCTTAATGCAAGAAGGTAAGGTTTCAGTAATTCCCATATATTCCAGAAAGCATCCGTTTTTCCACAGATATCTTGAATTCGAATAAGTTCGGTAATCAGATATTTTGAGTTATCATTCCGAATCAAATCTGCAGATTTGAAAAATGCATCGATCAGACCTGCCTGTTCTGCCTGCTCACAATGGAGCAGAACATCTGCCAGCCAGGAAACATAGTTTAATGTATATCCAGAAAGTTCCCTGCGTTCGGTGCGCAAATCCCTGTTATCTGTAAAAACAAGTTCCATGACAAGATCTTTCGTTGCATCCGCGAATTTAAATGCCTCTGCTGCTTGGGGAGAGATCAAGGAAAGAAGCGTGAAAATTGTTATATTCTGGAGCTTGGAAAAATCAAAGTCGGTTATATCAACTGAGTCTTTCGCAAGCGCACGGGCAATCACATCCTCATTCCGCTTGAAAAAGTCATCGCTGGAAAATGACTCATTTTTCAAAAGCGCGTCTTCATAAGAATCGGCGAGGAGTGAAAACAGATACAGGAAATGCCATGCAGCATTCTGGCTGTGCACCCAGATGGTTGACGCGATTCCGTTCACGATACGGCTGTTGTAACTCCAGTCATTCAGTGCCAATTTAAGAAGCAGGCACAGAGGATTTTCGTCATTTATGGCTTTTATATTATCTTCATTGCTTAAAAGAACCAGTCCAACGGCAATCGCATCGATTCCATTTCCAGCCTGAACGATTTCAAAGTGAGAAGCGTGTGCAAATAAATCAGCAATAGAGAAAATGATACATTCGCATAATGTCCGATCTTCATGTGACAATGTTTCCTTAAAATCCCGAAGTAAAACAGCACTGGTGTAAGATGCGATCGCGGTAAAGCGGTCCACGATCACAGATATATCGTCGGAAGAGAGTTCCTCATTGCGAACTTCAGCGTCCATATATGCCCAGATTTCGTTCAGCTCTGAGCAAATGGTGCGGACATTCTCATACTTTTTATATTCCCGGAATTTAACATCATGGTGGAATTTATAATCGCTCCATAACTGTAAATCCATATATTTCAGATGAGGTTCATAGGCGGCGGCGCTCTTCTGGCTTAATGCTTTCATGTCTTCTGTAAAATCAGGGAGAACCGTACAGAGTGTCTGCCCGTGCTCATTTTCCCGAACATCAACAATTTCCTGATAATGTCGTAAATCCATCCGGTAATAGGCAAATTTGTCATTGGATGACCAGGTATCGATATCGGCAGTCGCTCGGTCAATCGCTTGATAAAGTGTTTGTTTTCGGAAATTGAAGGCTTCTGTTGAAAGACCGCTGGAATTTGTTTGATACGATAAAATAACTTCTTCCAGACGTTTTTTCCTGAAAGGAAGCCGGTTACTTTCTAGCCGTTCTTTTTCAAGAAGATCTTTTCCGGTCAACAAAAAGGAAGCTGAGGATTCGGCGGTAAAGCGGTATGAATCCAGATGAAATAGTTCTTTTGTACGCAGAAGCTCACAGACAATCTCAAATAGTTTATCTGGATAAGCTTCTGCGGCGCTGACGATCACGGAAGTTAACATAACATTGCGGGACTTTTGCAGGATATAGCGGCAATAATTAACAACAATAAGAGTTTCTGAATGCTCGATAACCATAAGAAGCCATTTTTCAAACCCCATCAAGAGACTAATCAGAAGATTTGGACCAACCGAAGTTCCGCGGTACATTTTCCAGAGTCGGTCAGATGCAATTTGTTCTACAGGTATATCGTTTACATAAATAGTAATGTTTGTACATTCCCCATAATCCTCATTTAAAGATGAATGTGCGTAGGAATTACCAGCTTGATTGCAAAAATCAATTAACCAATCAGTTACAAGATTTTGTTCGGTTTGCAGCAATGGGATAATTGGTGTTGCATAAGCGCTTGCGGTTTGATACCAAAAGTCCAGATGAGGATTTAAACCGAAATCTTCTTCAACGTCAGGATGTGCGTAATGGGTACGAAGAGTCATATTAGAGCGAACCCACAATTTTGCCATCAGATGAAGCGTGGTTTCAGGTATTGCAGCTGGAACCATTCCATAATGATAAATATCCGATACAGCGCATTTTGCCAGATCCGTATACATACGGGGAAGCGGGGGATGGTTTTCATCGCCGGTTTTTTCATCTATTACCATTTGAAAAAGGGATTTTAAGGGTTCCTGAATCATCCATGCAGAATTTACCAATACATCCTGCAGCTTTTCTACCTGCCCTTTTTCAAAGGTATAACGCAGATCCTTGTCGTTGGCTATTTTTTGAAACAAAAATACTCCGATTTCTCCGGCCATGCGGGTATTTTCTGATTTAGCATGAGCGAGGTGTTTGGTCCAGGAATCCAGTACCTCGATGATGATAGAGATCAGGCTTTCATCCCAAAGAATAGTCTCTTTTTGCTCCAGCAAAAATGCAAACAAAGCTTGCCAGGCATAGCCGGATGGCTTGGAAAGGCGAAACGGAATCAGATTTCCAGTACTCCAGTATTGCTCCCAGTTCTCTGCGGCGCGGCAGCAGGTGTTGATTAAAATTACAAGTTTTCGTAACAGCTCATAGTTGTTTGCAGCCATCTTTTGTGTCAGCTTTTGATAAACTACTTTTAAAGATTCCGTGCTGATAACCGTTAAGAGAATCTCATCTTTCCATATCCGCTCTATCTGTTCGCAGTCGAGAAGGTGGAAAATAAGCTCCTGATGCGTTGGAACAGCGGCAAAATCAGCCAGCCATCCGCGAAATAGCTTTCGGATGCGGAGAGAAGGGTGGAAATCGGCAAAAAACCGCTCATTCAGGGTACCATGCCGGTAGCGTTCAGTAAAAATATGACCGACAACCAACTCTTCAAATACATCATGGCTGTGCAAATATCTTCTGGCATCGTCGCTTTGGAACAGCACGCCGCTTTTTTCCAGTTCAGAAAGTGCCTCGGAATCATCCTCTGCGAGAATCTCATGATAATAAATCTCATTTCGAAGCATTTTCGTGGTCAAAGAAATAAGGGCCGTTTCCCTTCTGGTTGGCAGATTGTCCTTCCGCTTCCGGCTGTTACGGATGATATCATTCCAGATCTTTTCCTCAAATGCCTCACGGTTCAAAGAACGCATCGATTCATCCTCAAGGTTTTCCAGAGCCAGATATAAGCCCAGATAGAAAGGCGCACAGAGCAGATCCAGTAACCGCTTATCCTGTGGCAGCTGAAAACCATAGGTATGGGATAGAGTGGACAGCTTATCTAGGTTAATTGGTTCGACCTGGTAGGTCTGAACCTTGCTGCCGTGTAATAGAGAGTTTTGAAAAGAATCCCGGTACGCGGTTCGGAGTGTCAGAATGATTTTCCATCCAGCTGCCATAAAGCGGTTCAGGATATCCTCAAACGTTTCCTGATATTCACAAACAAAAAACTTTTCGGCTGCATCGATATAGAGCACACGTGTGTCAGCCATTTTGTATACATCGATCACTTCATCCAAATTTAATTCGCCATAAGGGGTTAAAAAATTTAGGATATCATTCACATCCAGATCGGTACTTTTAAAAGCGAGGAATGCGCAGTCATTTGTAAGTCCATCCGTAAGTTGTTTTACCAGAGCCGATTTTCCGGAACCGGCAGCTCCGTCAATGAGCAAAATGACCGCATCAGAATTTAAAAACGAGTTAAGGTCTAGTTGGATATGTTCCAGAGTAATATCGTTTTCTCTATATCTTACGCTGGTGTGAATGTGATCAAATATCTCTCTTTTATGTTTTACAAGATTTTCACAGCAGGTCTGTACGGCAGAGTCCACCTGAAAAAACACATTGCGGCAAATGGTAAGCTGCTTATCCTGCATCAGCTGCGCTTCCAGGTTGCTGGGAACCCGCCAGACAAGCTCAATGCCAAGCTCTTCAGCGGCTGCTTCCACTTTTTTCTGATAGGAGGGCATGATATCGTCCTTTTTAGAACTGGGAGAAAACTCACGGCTGATATAAAAATAAAGCGTTGTAATACCTGGATATCTCTGTACGGCTCCCTTGACAGCACCGATCAGTTCCTGTTCTTTGGATGACATGGTAACACTGTCTGCATAGTATTTCGACTGGAAACCAATATAGCGATCGCCCACATGAATGGGATTTGTCTCAATATGGGGCTGGTTGAAGTAGCGGAAAATACCGTAGGGCTGCTGGAATTCATGGCAGAAGAGGTAGTAGGTAAGGGATTCGAAGGCGTGTTGGGGATTGGTGGAGTATTTGTAGTTAAATGCGTTCCAATTGACGGATGTTTGTGGGATCATGGGTGGGGACCTCCTTTGGGTGGTGTGATAAGGGTATTGTAGCATAGGGGGGAGGGGAAGGGAAATGGGAAAAGCGGAGATTTGATGGAGTTATTGAAGGAATCAATGATTATGTGGATTTTCAAACAAGTAATATTGCGGATGTAGAAAAAGAATTTCATTGTGCAGTTGACGATTACCTTATATTTTGCAGTGAAGTTGGAAAGGAACCGGAAAGGGAATATAAAGGCACTTTTAATGTCAGGATTAAGCCAGAATTACATAAAAAACTGGCTTTTAAAGCGTTAGAAGATGGCGATTCTTTAAATAAAGCGGTAGAAAACGCAATTGCTGTTTATTTATCGGATGGCAGAGCAAATGATATAAATAAAGATATAAAAAGAAGTTTATGTGTTAAAAAGGAGTATTGTAATGGCGGCTAATAAGAAAAATAATATTAATGTTGATAGACCAATAATTCAATCAAGTGGATACAATGGAAGTGAGCCTGTTCGTATTTGTCCGAATTGTAATAAGCCAAAACCAATCAGCGAATTTGGTTTCCGTAAAATGGGAAATGGTCAAATTAGAAACCAGTCCTGGTGCAAAGACTGTAGATAAAGCGGGGTGAAAACTCCGCTTTTATCTTATTAAATTAATTTAAGAATTTCCTAAACATTCCTTCCCACAAACTTCTATTGAATCCCCCCACAAACCGTAGTATAATAAACTAGACTTCGCATAGGCACAAATCCTCTAAAATCAGGGCGTGCCTATGCGGACGCATGAAAGCGCGTTAAGAGGCGCAGAATAAGAATCAAAAGCACGTGGAGTAAGCTGCCTGTGATCAATGTCATGGTCAGATGAAAGATGGAACATAGGATGGATCGAGATCGTATCCGGGCAGCCAGAAGGCGGCTCCGGGATGGCGAAGCATACCCATTGTGCACCTGAAAGCAGAGAAAATGCAAAGGAGAGTGCGATATGTGGTATGTGATCCAGACACAGACAGGCAGGGAACAGGAGCTGACAGAATGCATCGAACGCGTTTTGAAAGGAAATGGGTACCGCGCCTGTTTTGTGATTGAGCAGGAATGCGTCTGGCGCAATGCCGGGGAACTTTTGGAATACCAGAAACCGCTCTTTCCATCCTATGTTATCGCGGACACCGACACGCCGGAGGAATTCTTTCTGGCGTTAAAGCGGGTCCCGAAGCTTTCCAAACTCCTGCGGACAGACTGTGAATTCTGGGCGATCCGGGAGGAAGAGAAGAAACTGCTCTGCCAGATGATGGAGTTGGATGAATGTCTTGTCCGCCGCTCCTTTGTCACCCTTGACGAAGACGGCAACATCCTAACCGCCCAGGGACCATTATCCTTCTTCCTGGACAAGATTGTACGCAAGCGCATCCGTAAGCGGATCGTGACGGTGGAGGTTGAGCTTCTGGGAGAAAAGCGCAGGATAGAACTGGGAATCTGTCTGCCGGAAGATAAGTAAAAGAAAGGAACCAAAACACAAAAGCATGAATCAATTTGAGCAATACAAGCGCCTGATCAAGCTGGGATTTGCCCTGATATTGGTTGCGCTTCTGACAGGACTCTATGGCGTCATCTGGATTAACTGGTACAATAAGATCATCTGGGCGCCGTTCTTCCGCAGGGGTAACTGGATGATGATATTCATCTATGGACTCCTGCTTATTTTCTTTATGCAGCTGTACGGCGGATTTAAGATAGCGCTCCTGAAACGGGGCAATCTGATCTACTCGCAGATACTGGCGGTGGTAGTCACCAATATCATTACGTATTTCCAGATCAGCGTGCAGGATAAGAAATTCACGGCACCGGCGCCACTGGTGGTCAATCTGATAGGGGCGGTTGTCATCATCCTCGCGTGGACGATGACATTTCTCTGGCTGTACCGGGGCATGTTCCCGCCGAGAGAGCTGCTGCTGATCTCCGGCGATCACTCGGATTATCATTTGATTGAAAAAATGAATGCGCGGGAAGATAAATACATAATCAGCCAGATTGTCAGCTACCACGAAGGACCGGAACGCATCAAAGCGGAGATCGCCAAATACGACAGTGTGATTGTCGGAGATATACCGGCGCATGAGCGAAACTATATCATCAAATATTGTTTCGGCCAGAATATCCGGACATACAGCGTCCCGAAAATATCGGATATTTTACTTCGCAGTTCGGTGGAACTAAATCTGTTTGATTCGCCGCTGCTTTTATCGCGGAATAATCAGGGACTGCAGATTGAGCAGGAAATTATGAAACGGATCATCGACATCGTCGGATCACTCATCGGAATCGTTATCACGATTCCGATTTTTTTGATTGTAGGAATCTGTATTAAGATGACCGACGGCGGTCCGGTGATTTACCAGCAGACGCGCCTTACAAAAAACGGAAAGAAATTCCAGATATATAAATTTCGTACCATGGTGCAGAACGCGGAAGCAGATGGAAAGGCACGGCTGGCAAGCGAGGATGATCCGAGAATCCTGCCGATTGGCCGGATACTGCGGGCAACCCGCCTGGATGAGCTGCCGCAGATTTACAATATCTTAAAAGGTGATATGTCCATCGTAGGTCCGCGCCCGGAACGCCCAGAGCTGGCGGCAGAACTGGAAAAAGAGATACCGGAATTTTCCTTCCGCCTGCAAGTCAAAGCCGGTCTGACCGGCTACGCGCAGGTGTATGGAAAATATAACACGACCCCTTATGACAAGTTGAAACTGGACTTGACGTATATACGCAACTATTCAGTGCTGGAAGATCTGAAGCTGATTATCATGACGCCGAAGATTATGCTGATGAAGGAAAGTACGGAAGGAGTCAAAGAAGAACAGCAATAACGGAATAAAAAGCTATAAACAGGAAATAAGACATGGAAAAACAACCAGATATACGCATTTTTATTGCCTGCCATAAGCCGACCTATGTACCGGAAAATCCAATTTTTTATCCGGTACAGGTGGGAACGGCGTTGATGGAAAAACGTCTGGAACATATGGCATATCGAGATAATGAGGGCGATAATATATCCGGGAAAAATCCGGATTACTGTGAATTGACGGCACAGTATTGGGCTTGGAAAAATATAGACTGCGACTATTATGGATTCTTTCATTACCGCCGCTATCTGACATTTCACAGGGTCTGCCCCGTGATGGCGAGTGGACGAATCCTTGGAAAACGCCAGCATCCGTATATAGAGCTGGATTCCATCTGGGACGATCTGACACCATATTGGATGGAAGCCGAGTGGATGGTACAACAGATCGCGAAATACGATCTTTTGACCGTTTACCGGGAGCGGATCAATACGACGGTATACCGCCAGTACTGCCAGTATCATGAAGCAGAAGAACTGAATCATATGCTGGAGATTGTAAACCGGGTTTACCCGGAATATACAGATTCGGCAAAGGCATATATGAGTTCCAAAGATATCTATTATATGAATATGTATATCATGAAAAAAGAGCTGTTCCATACCTATATGGAATGGCTTTTTACACTTTTAGATACATTCGAGCAGGAGAGAAAAGAGATAAACAAACCGCAGGAACCAAGGCTGTATGGCTATCTTGCGGAGCGGTTGTTTGGTATCTTTTACTTTTACCAGAGGAAGAAAGGCATACAATGTGCCGAGCTTCCTTATCTTAAATTCTATCATACTGAACCGGGAAAGGAGGAAGAAGTATCGAATATACGGGAGTTTCGTTTAAAACCGACCAACTTAAAAATTAAAATAGATATGCGTAAGTTAAACCGTCTGTTTCCGGCAGGAAGTTTCCGGCGGGTATTGCTGCGCGGTTTTTTTTTGAAATAAAAGCAAAATCGAAGAAAGAGGAAAAGATATGAATTTGTTCTTAAAACGACTGGGCGGATTTTACAAATACCGCTTCCTGATGCAGCAGCTTGTCACAAAAGACATCAAGCTGAAATACCGCCGGAGCTTTCTGGGGTATCTTTGGAGTATTCTGAATCCGCTGATGGTTATGGTTATCATGGTAATTGTATTCTCCAATATGTTCCGATCGGATATTACCAATTTCCCGGTATACCTGATTATCGGACAGACTCTTTATAACTTTATGAGTGAATCAACCACACAGGCGATCTTTTCCATCATTGGAAATGCGTCCCTGCTAAAAAAAACGTATGTACCGAAATATGTATTTACCGTCTCCAAAATCACAAGTTCCTTTGTAAATATGATATTTGCTCTGGGGGCACTTATTATCGTATTTATCGTGTGCCGGGTAGTCCCGAATGTATTCTTCCTGTTCATTCCGGTGATTCTTTTGCAGGAATATCTGTTCTGCCTGGGACTGGGAATGCTGTTAGCACAGGGATGTGTATTCTTCCGTGATATCCAGCATATTTACAATGCAGTACTGACCGCATGGATGTACCTGACCCCATTATTTTATCCGATCACCCTGCTTCCGGAGGCACTGCGGAAACTGGTTATGACCCTGAATCCGATGTACTTCTATATCACGCAGTTCAGACAGATCGTTCTGGAATGCCGGATGCCAGATTCGTATCTGATCATCGCCGGATTCGTGGCAGCAGGTATCGCACTTCTGGTCGGAGTGGGCGCGTTCTTAAAGACGCAGGATAAATTTATCTTATATATCTAGGAGGCAGAAATGGCATCGGACAAAGATACAATCATAAAAGTAACCAATGCGGCGGTCCGTTTCAATATGGCTTCCGAGCGCATCGATAACTTAAAAGAATATTTTGTAAAACTAATCAAACGGGAGCTCATGTTTCAGGAATTCATGGCTCTGAAAGATATCAATTTTGAAGTAAAACGCGGGGAAGCATGGGGCCTCATCGGAACCAATGGTTCCGGAAAATCAACCCTGTTAAAACTGATCTGCGGCATCCTGAAGCCGTACCGGGGCACGGTAGAGGTAAAGGGAAGTATCGCACCCTTGATCGAGCTGGGCGCCGGATTCGACGGCGAACTGACGGCGACGGAAAACATCTATCTGAATGGCGCCGTTCTCGGTTACAGCAAAGAATTCATGGATGCACACTACGATGAGATCGTCGAATTTGCAGAACTCAAAGACTTCATGAATATGCCGATCAAGAACTACTCCTCCGGTATGGCAGCCCGTCTGGGATTTGCTATCGCCACGATCGTGCAGCCGGAGATCCTGATCGTCGATGAGGTGCTGGCCGTCGGAGATGCGGCATTCCAGGAAAAATGCCAGGAGCGCATGCATCATATGCTGGAAAATGGAACGACACTTCTCTTTGTCTCCCATACGATGGCAACCGTGCGTCAGCTCTGCGACCATGCAATCTGGCTGAACAAGGGAAATGTGGTTATGCAGGGCGAGGCAGAGAGCGTCTGCGATGCTTATATGGAAAGCCTGAATCTGCCGGAAAACGCATAAAAATCCCGCAAAATGCTGTAGATGAAAGGAATGTAATATACATGGAAAAACAAGCAGGACAGAACCCGGATATCCGGATCTACGTGGTCTGCCACAAACCGGCCTATGTGCCGGAAAACCCATATTTATACCCGATTCAGGTAGGAACGGCACTCTCCGGAAAAAAACTTCCGGGGATGCTGCATGACGATGAGGGAGACAATATTTCCGAACGGAATAAGACATACTGTGAGCTGACGGCACAGTATTGGGCATGGAAAAACGAAGAGGCGGATTACTATGGATTTTTCCATTACCGCCGCTATCTGGCATTTGATCCGTCTCTGAACAAAGACGATGGATGGGGGAATATTGCCTATGACCGCATCTCAGAAGAAGCGATCGAGGAAATGAAACTTCAGCCGGAGATTATGCGCGATCTGATCACAAAATATGACGTGATCAGCGTCCGCGGACGCCGGTATCCGCGCATTAAGACAGAAGGAAAAACGATGGATGTATACCATGAATATGGCATGGTTCCTTTCCAGCACCGGAAAGATCTCGACATTACCCTGCAGATTTTGAAAGAAAAATATCCGGCGTTTGCACAGACAGCAGATTCGTATATGCAGTCCGAAAACGCCCATGAGTGCAATATGTTCATCATGAAAAAAGAGATCTATAAAGACTACTGTGCATGGCTCTTTGACATCCTTTTTGAGACAGAAAAGCGGATCGACAGTACCTGGTACAGCGTGGAAGAATACCGGGTGATGGGATATCTGGCAGAACGCCTTTGCGGCATCTACTATGAGTGGCTGAAAACCCAGCCGGGAATCCGGGCGGGAGAATTGCCGAAAACCCTGTTCAAAGAGACAGCGCCGAAAGCGGTTCTGGAGCCGGTTTATCCGGCAGGCGTGCCGATCGTGCTGTCTGCCAACGATAAATTTTCACCGTATCTTGACATCATGATCCGCTCGGTGATTGTGAATGCCTCACCGGAGAGAGAGTATGACATCATTATTCTGTACAACGACATTTCTGAGAAAAATCAGCATCTGATTTCCATGGCAGCCAGGGACAAACAGAATATATCGATTCGTTTCATCCGAGTATGTGAATACTTCGATGCGGGCAAATTATTTGTCGATCAGCACTTGTCCGTAGAGACATATTACCGCCTGATCATCCCGGAAATCATGCCGAATTATCACAAGATTCTCTACCTGGACTGTGATATGGTAGCCGATCATGACGTAGCAGAACTGTATGATTTCGACCTGAACGGAGCTGTGATCGGGGCAGCAAAAGACATCGATGTGGCAGGACAGCTGAATCTGAACCAGAACAACTGGCAGACCTATGCGACCGAGATATTGGGTCTGGATAGCCCGTATGACTATTTCCAGGCAGGTGTCCTGATTCTTGATCTGGACGGACTCCGCAGGACGATGAGTTCAGAAGATATGATTCAGATGGCACTGACCCATTCCTATCGCTGTCACGATCAGGATATCCTGAACATCGTGTGCAAAAACAAAGTAACTTACCTGCCACAGCAGTGGAACACGCTGATGGACTGGCAGGAGATTGGACGCAGCCGTATGGACATTCTCAAGATGGCGCCGAGACAGCTCTATGAAGCATACACACAGGCGAGAAAACGCCCGTATCTGATCCATTTCGCTGGATACCAGAAACCTTGGGATGTGGTGGACTGTGATTTTGCGGAATATTTCTGGGAGTATGCGAAGCTGTCGCCGTATTATCCGATGATCCTGAGAAAAACGAAACGATGCCTGATGGATGAGAGAGAAGCGGAACTGTCAAGAATCGCAAGGATGGAGCAGAACGCGGGCATCCGGAAGATTGCCAATAAGGTGCTGCCGATTGGGAGTCGGAGGAGAGAACTTATAAAATATTTAATACAGATGAGAAAAAATGCTTAATATATAAAGCATTGAATTAAACACAAGTGAGAGGATACTAAGAAAAATACAATGTTGAGAAACGGAAAAAATAAACCTAAGATTTCTATTATTGTGCCGGTTTATAATGTGGAGCAGTATTTGGAGGAATGCCTTCATAGTTTAATACAGCAAACATTAATAGAAATAGAAATAATTTGCGTAGATGATTGTTCAAGTGATAATAGTGGAAATATTATAGATTCTTATGCCATTAAGGATCCAAGAATAAAACCGATACATTTGAAAAAAAATTGCGGGACAAGTTGTGCGAGAAAAAATGGGGTTATGCAAGCACAAGGCAGTTATATTATGTTTTGTGATGCGGACGATATGTATAAATCTAATGCATGCCAACGAATTTGGGAAGAAATGTCGGCAAATCCCGTTGACATATTACAATTCGGAACGGATGTCCGGTATGGAAAAACGTATACAAATTTGGAGAAGCAAAATCTTAAGAACGTTTTAAAACCTTATTGCAAGCAGTATTCTGGTGATTTATGCAAAGCCTGTTTTAAAGATAAAAATTGGAGCTTTACTTTGTGGAATAAAGCATATAATTCTGCAGTATGTAAAAAAGCATTTTTAGAAATTGACGATAAATATATTGTTGTTGCAGAAGATTTATATGCTTTTTTTTATATTAGCTTTTATGCTTCAAGATATAGAGGTATCGATGATAAATTATATATTTATAATTTTGGAATTGGAATTACTAATAATGAAAGATTCAGTTTGAAACAATTTCAAAAACAGTGTACAAGATTAGATGTTGTACATGGGTTAAATGCTTTTTCAGAAAAAAAGTTAGGTCAAAATCAAAAGGAAATTATTCAGGGTATAAATAATAGTATAATCGATGATGCTATATATCAATGGTATTATTGTCTTTCCATTTCAGATGCAAAAGAAGGATATAATTTATTAATTGAAAAATTAGGAATTAGTACAGTAATATCCAATATGGCTAAACAATACTGGGAGAAAAGTGAGGAATTGTTATCTCGTTTAACAGCAAGAGATAGGGAAATTCCAATTGGAAAAAAAGCAAAAAATATTGGTGTATATTACCATAGAATGAGAAATGGAGGAGTAGAAAAAGTCCTTTCTAAATTGCTATTTGTATGGAAAGAATTGGGCTACAATATAGTACTATTTACTGATGAGGAAGCAACTTCGGATGATTATGAGGTGCCAGAAAATTTGCCAAGAATTATATTGCCAAAATATACGAATTCTCAAGGAGAAAGGTATAAGAAAAGGGCAAATTATTGGGAAAGTATGATAAAAAAATATGAGATAGATACAATGCTATATCACTCATGTACATGCTGTGTTTTATTGTGGGATGTATGTTTGATTAAAGGTCTTAGATGTAATTTAGTTATAGAAACACATTCTATGTTTTGTGGTTCTATGTGGTATGATATTAAGTTTTCAAGTTATCTTCCACGAATTTATCGTATGGTTGATCGAGTTGTTTCCTTATCACAAGTTGATGTTGAATTTTGGAAAAATTATGCGCCCACTTATTTTATTCCTAACCCGATTGATTGTATCTCAAGAAAAAATATATCTAATAACTACAATTCACAAAATATAATTTGGGTTGGTCGCTTGGCTGAAGAAAAGAATCCATATGCAATTTTAGAGGCTTTTTCAATTGTACATAATGAATTACCATCAGCTACTTTAACAATTGTTGGAGATAATGATGATCCTTCTTGGATGCGTGGCTTGCAGGAACGAGCTAATCATTTGAATATTGAACAGAACGTCGAATTTTGCGGATATGAATTGGAAATAGGAGAATATTATCAAATGGCATCAATTTTTGCTATGACATCTTTAAGTGAAAGCTTCTCAATGGTATTAGCAGAAAGTAAGGAGTATGGGTTGCCAGCTGTGATGTTTGAATTACCAAATTTGGAACTTACAAGAGATAATAAAGGAATAATAGTCGTTCCGCAAGGTGATGTTTTGGCACTGGCTGATGGGATTATAAAATTATTGAAAGACGATTCTTTAAGAAAACAAATGGGAGAAGAGGCTAGAGAAAGTCTGGAAAATTTTATGTCATTTGATATAAAAAAAGCTTGGAAAAACTTATTAGATACTTTTGGAACATCGATAGATTATAATCTGAATCAAAATTTAACTTTGATGTTAGATATGCTTTTTGAAAACATATCTCGAGGAGCAAAACGTTTAGAAGTAGACACACCAAACTGTGAGTTTACAAATGCTAATAAATATGAAGAAATCCTTAAACGCCATGAGGAGGTTATAAACCGTCATAATGAATCTATTAATCATCAGTGGGAAATCCAAAAATGGCACGAAGAAAGAATTAAACGCTTAGAAAGTGAGCGTTCAATATTTGTTAAATGTAAAAGTAAGTTGATTAAGTTGTTAAAAAATCATAATGCGTAAAAAATGAAGAAAAATTTATCTTAGCTTCTTAAATAAATCATAGTGAAAGGAAATTAGGGAATGGTACAATTAAAAAATAAGACTACTAATTTTATATATCAAATAGGATTTTCTATTCTTCTTTTTTTAGCTACAATTGTTTGGATGTCTACATTATTCTTTGTTTTAGGAGTTCCTATTCAAGTTTATGTTATTCCAGTTTCAATTTTAGCATCCACATTTTTGACAGCTTGGATAGGAAAGCTAGATGTACGACGAGAAGGGATATATATACTAATTTCTGTTACATGTATTGTATTTATATGTGCGGTTGTGTCAGTAAATGTATACGATTTTTCATATGATGGAAATACTTATCATAAAACAACTATCGGGTTATTAAAAAATGGATGGAATCCGATATATCAAAGTTTTGAAGAGGCAGCTTTAACATTAAAAATCATTCCAGAGGATTATACTTGGCCAGTCTGGTATGATCATTATCCAAAAGCAAGTTGGATTATTGGAGCAGCATTTTATAAATTTTCTGAAAATATTGAAATGGGAAAATGTATGAATGCGTTAATTATGCTTTCATTTGCTTTCATGTTGTTTGGTCGTTTGAGCGATTATCAGTTGTTTAACAAATATATCAGATGTTTATTTTCGGCTTTGGTGGTAATAAACCCAATAACGCTTCCTCAAAGTCAGTCGTATTATAATGATGGTATGATGCAAATGCTTATTTATAGCGCATTACTTTCATTGATTAATATATCCTTTTTTAGAGGAAAAGAAAATTGCAGACAAGATTGGATTGCTATGTTTGCTGCAATTCATTTGGCTTTAAATATAAAGTATTCTGGCTTAATTTTTATGGGTGTATATTGTGGGGGATTTTATTTTTATTGGTTGATTTCTGATTTTCTAAATGAAAAAGAAAAATTAAAAAATGATTTTATTCATACAACAGGATTTTATTTGGTTACAGTTGGAAGCGCAATTTGCTTTACTGGAAGTACTTCATATATTCGTAATTTGATTTATCAGAAAAATCTATTGTATACAATGGTAGGAAAAGATAAAATAGAAATCATTACGACTATGCTTCCAGATTCATATGCAAATAAGCCATATGTTTTACAGTTCATTTGTTCACTTTTCTCGCATGCAGCTAATATCAGTGCAGGTTCAGAATTGAAACCATCTTTAAAATTACCCTTTGCATTTAATGTGGCTGAAATAGAAACAGGAAGTTTGTTTGATTTACGAATAGGTGGATGGGGATTTTTATTCAGTGGTATTTTTCTGATTAGTTTATGTGTATTGATTTTGGAGTGTGTGCATGATTATAAGAAAAAACAAAGAAAAGATATTTGGAAAATTTTACTTTTTGTAATAGCCTTGACTTTTATACAAACTATTTTTGTACCAGGATTGGCATGGGCTAGATATTTTGCACATCTATTTATTGTTCCAACGTGTGCCACGGGGATATTATTATATAAAAAGAACAGGAAAGAATTCTTTTTGGGATGTATGGTGCTTATTTTATTAATATTAAACTTAGTGAATTTTTCTTATTATAATTTTGAGCGTATTAATATTTCTCAGAAATCTAGATTGGAATTGGATCATTTAAGTAAGCTGAGCGAAGTTAATCCAGTATTAATTCATTTGAATGGAGGAGAATGTATGCAAGGTTATTTGTTTAATTTGATGGATGCCAATATTAATTATATTGTCGATTCAAATATGGAGGATGGAACAACAATTTTTAACTGGCGTATCAATTATAAAGAAACCTTGTAAGAATATAAAAGATACTTAGAGTATGATTCTAAATATTTTTAAGTATGGGCTGAGAAGTTTTGGATTAGGTTCAAATAGTAAGTCTAATTAATTTATAAAAGAATATATTTATGCGGCCGATAAGTTATGATGCTTGTCGGCTGTAATTCGATCAAAGAAAAATATATTAAAAGGTCATGAAAAAAATGTTCTTAGGTGTAGAAATGAGTAAAAAGGTCGGATAGAGGAAGGATATATGGAGAGGTTGAAAGAGGTAAGGTTAAATGAGACAATTTTTAGCAGAGCAGAGCAGAGCAGAGCAGAGCAGAGCAGAGCAGAGCAGAGCAGAGCAGAGCAGAGCAGAGCAGAGCAGAGCAGAGCAGAGCAGAGCAGAGCAGAGCAGAGCGTAATAATTATATAGACTTTTTGCGAGGAATCGCATCTATCGGAATCATTGCGATACATACAGCTTTTTGGTCAGGGCAAAGCTATACACCAGAATGGTTCTGGAATCTAACCTTGTTGTTAGATGTCCCGTTTTTCTTCTATTTATCTGGATGGGCATCAAGTTATAAAAAAAGTGATATAAAAAAAACTTGTAAAAGTATACTTGACATATGGTGTAAATGGATATTTTTTGTTTCAGCGGTATCAGTGTTTTGTTTTTTTTCTCATTTTTTTCCGTTTTCTTTTGAAGGAGTATCTGATATTAAGGATCTTTTTCAAAATTATATGTTTAATGTTAGCATACCAGGATTCTGCGTTGTAGCTGGTTCAATATGGTTTTTGCCATGTTACTTTGTTTTGATTTTTGTGAATGCAATAATTATGACGATACTAGAAGGCTTTGCTAGAACGACCGAGAATAAAAAAACATATATGTGGATACTGATAGGTGTATTTATTTGGATATCATATGGTCAATATTTTTTTGGTTTAGATGTTCAATATTTCCTCTTTTACAGTTTTTTTTGGATGCTGGGAATGAATAAAATGGGAAAAGCCAAGAACTTGCGTCAATTGCTGATGTTTTTGTCCTTACTAGCACTGGGTACGATGTTTACATCGTATTTACAAGGGTTACCTTTATATGACTTACAATCGGCAAAATTTCCACCATCAATAAAATACGGGTTTGCTTCTTTGATTACAATCGTATTAGCTAAGTATTTTGAGGGACGATATAGCGTAAAGAAAAATTTTATCGAGCATATTGGGAAAAATGCAATTTATTATTATTTTGCACAAGGAATTGGTAGTTCAATTAATTATTATGTGGTAGGCATGGTTAATTTAAATAATTGGTTATTTAAATGGATATTAGTTTATGGCGTAAATGTTCTTGTTACAGTGCTTATTGCTGAAGCACTCTCATTCATGTATTCAGAATTAATAATAAAGCGCATATACAGTAGACTTTCTGTAAAAAATTAATTGTTGGTTTTATAAGGTGGATGCATCATATTGAAATATTTGTTATTGATTTATTTATAATGATGGAGTTTATAAAGTTGAAATTTCTCTAATTTGGGTCTTTGTTCTCAGAATTGAGGAATATGTATATAGAAAATTGTTTATTATTACGTTTTAGGGAGAGAATAAGTATTGAAAAAATATATAAAACTACTTCGCGTAAAGCACTACATAAAAAATTTGTTGATTTTTGTTCCTATGTTTTTTGGCGGTGTATTTTTTGATTTTAGCAAATTAACAGCTGGGATGGTTGGCTTTTGGTGTTTTTCTTTTATTTCTTCAGCAATTTACATATTAAATGATTTGAAGGATATAGAGAAAGATAGAAAGCATCCTATTAAGAAAAATAGACCATTGGCTAGTGGGCAAATAAAACCCAGAGTAGCGATAGTTATTATGAGTTTATGTATAGGTGTATCGTGCGTGCTATCATTTTATTTGGATAACTTTCGTTCGTTTGTTTTGCTTATATCATATTTGGGGTTAAACGTTGCATATAGCATGGGCTTAAAGAATAAGCCTATTATTGATATTGTAATATTAGCAGCAGGTTTTGTGATTCGGATTTTTTATGGAGGAATGATTACTGGTGTCTCTATATCAAAATGGCTTTATTTGGTAATTACATCGGGAAGTTTATATATGGGACTTGGAAAACGGCGCAATGAGATGAAAAAACAAACAGATACTAGAGATGTTTTAAAGTACTATAATGTTGATTTTTTAGATAAAAATATGTATGTATGCGTGGCATTAACAATTGTATTTTATGCGTTATGGACATATGAAATGTCAAATGCGCAAATTAGTTGGACTATTCCAATATTTATAATTTTGTTAATGAGTTATAGCCTAGATGTGGAAGGAGATTCGGATGGAGATCCTGTAGAGGTGATTTTACATGATAAAATTTTGATAGGGATTTTGATCCTATATGCATTATTTATTTTTGGATTATTATATGCGGTGTGAAAATTATGAATGTATATGATTTTGATAGAACGATTTATGATGGAGATAGTACAATAGATTTTTATTTATATTCTATAAAAAAACATCCGGTAATTTTAAGGTGTTTGCCACGACAACTTATTTCTATAATAAAATATAAACTTAAACTTATTAATAAGACAGAGATGAAAGAAGGTTTTTATGTTTTTTTTAGAATGATACCAGATATTGATCACGACATTGATATGTTTTGGAATAAAAATGAAAATAAAATTTGTAGATGGTATATAGAAAAAAAGATGGTTGATGATGTAATTATATCGGCATCTCCGGAAATATTATTAACAGAGATTTGTAGACGACTAGGAATAAAATATTTGATTGCGTCTAAAGTTGAAAAAATAACAGGGAAGTACTATGGGGAGAATTGTTATGGAAAGGAAAAAGTAGTACGTTTTCAAAAGCGGTTCCCTAATGAAAATATCGATGAGTTCTATTCGGATTCATATTCAGATGAACCGTTGGCAAGAATTGCAAAAAAAAGTTATCTTGTCTCTAAAACATCTAAGAAAATTTGGTATATAAATTAATGTATAAATAGCTTCCTGTATAATTCAAAGTGTAGAAAGTAAATGATTTTACAAAAATAGATACCTAAGTTAAACTGTTATTGCTGACCGGCCAATTAGCTACGTAACTCTTTTTACTGTGGAATAGCTAACATTGGCTGTTTTTTATTGACACTATGTTCATTTGTGCATATACCATTTACACTTTCATTTATAGTTACAATAGGAGTTATTTTATCCTTATCATATGTACATATGAAAGTGATGGATAGGATTATAAAATAAAGCAACAGATAGATAATGTTATATATGTGATGGAGGAGAAAGACATGGATGCGACTCTTATTATTATGGCTGCCGGTATCGGTTCGCGATTTGGAACAGGCATTAAACAGCTTGCAAAGATGGCTCCGAATGGAGAGATTATCATGGATTTTTCTATTTATGATGCAAAAGAAGCCGGATTTACAAAGATTGTTTTCGTGATCCGGAAAGCGATTGAGCAGGAGTTTAAAGAGATAATCGGAGATCGCTTATCCAGGTTTATGCCGGTGGAATATGTGTATCAGGAGTTGGATGATCTGCCGGAAGGCTATGAGGTTCCGGCAGGAAGAGTGAAACCATGGGGAACCGGTCAGGCGATTTTAGCTTGTAAAGATGTGGTAAAGGAACCATTTGTGATTATCAATGCGGATGATTATTACGGAAAAGAGGCATTTATGAAGCTTCATGAGTTCTTGATTTCCGAGAATGAGAATAAAGAGAAGATGAACCTTGCCATGGCTGGATTTTCTTTGAAGAACACGCTGAGTGAGAACGGAGCTGTAACCAGAGGTGTCTGTGTGGCAGATGCAAATGGATATCTGGAGAAAGTGATTGAGACAACGGGAATTCAGATAGTGGATGGAAAAATACAGTGCGATAATGCGGAAGTCAGCAAATGGATTACATCAGATACAATGGTATCCATGAATATGTGGGCGGGATATCCGGATTTTTTGCATTATATAGATAAAGAATTTGCCAGATTCCTTGATACATTAGGAGAAAATCCGGAGAAGAAAGAATATCTTCTCCCGAATATTGTAGCGGAATTGCTGGACAAGAATTTAGCTTCTGTAAAAGTTTTGAATACGTCGGATAGGTGGATTGGGATTACGTATAAGGAAGATATAGAACCAGCGCAGAAAAAGTTTCGTTTTATGATAGAAAATGGAACATACCTGGAGAAGTTATGGAAATAACAATATTGGAGAAGAATATAATGGATAAAATAGCTATTTTAATACCATGCTACAACGAAGAAAAAACGATAGAAAAAGTTGTTAAAGACTGGAAAAAGGAACTGCCAGATGCAGTTGTTTATGTATATGATAATAATTCAACGGATAGGACAGTTGAATTGGCAAAAAAAGCAGGAGCGGTTGTTCGCTATGAATATAGTCAGGGAAAAGGCAATGTTATTCGAAGAATGTTCCGAGAAATTAATGCCGAATGTTATATTATGGTTGATGGGGATGATACGTATCCGGCTGAATATGGAAAACATATGGCGGAACTTGTGCTGTATAAGAATGTAGATATGGTTATAGGGGATAGGCTTTCATCTACATATTTTGAAGAGAATAAAAGACCTTTTCATAATTTTGGAAACAGTTTAGTAAGGGAAACTATTAATCGTCTGTTCCATACAAATATTCGAGATATTATGACAGGATACCGTGCATTCAGTTACCTTTTTGTAAAAAGTTTTCCGGTTTTGTCCAAAGGATTCGAAATTGAGACGGAAATGACGATCCATGCAGTTGAGAAAAATATGTGTATTGAAAATGTGATAATTGAATATAGAGATCGACCGGAGGGAAGTGAATCGAAATTAAATACATATTCGGATGGAATTAAGGTATTAAAAACGATAGGGAGATTATATAAAAATTATCGGCCAATGAATTTTTTTGGAATGCTCTCAGCGTTGCTGGGTGTGATTTCATTGATAATGTTTATTCCAGTATTGTATAAGTATATACAAACAGGAATGGTTCCTAATTTTCCGACATTAATTGTTTCTGGGTTTGTTGCATTGGCTGCGATGGTTTCTTTCTTTTCTGGACTTATTTTATCAGAAATTGTGGAAAAAGAACGCAGAGAATATGAATTTAGATTACAAATGATTGAAATGAATAAGGAAAAGGTTATCAAATGACTATATCAGAAAATAAACATAGTTGGATGAAAATTATAATTGCAATAGCAATGAGTTTTTGTGGGTTGCTTGGGATACAGATGCAATATTTAAATTATACTTTTACTGGTTTGGGAAAAGAAATATTATTAATTGTTTTTTTTTGTACGTTTAAGATGTATTACCGAATTTCTGTAAAAAGAAATGTTCAGTTTTATATCTCAATTGTCTTGTCTGTTTTTTATGCGATGATTTTAGAGTTTGGCTTTCAATTAGATATAATGTCATGTATCCAATTCAATATAATGACAGCAGCGACAGTGCTCCTTTTGGCAATAGAAATATTCCCTTTTTTGCACTATATAATATATTATTTTGAACAGAAAACGATTGCAATTGAAAGCGATAAAAAAAATCTGAAAAGATGCTTTGCTATAATTGTTTTATTTTGGATAATGGCATATTTAGCGTTATTTCCTGGAGTATATGCAACAGATGCCCCTTATTGGTATCATGAATTTTTGAGAAAAGAGATTCCTATATCATCTCAATGGTCTCCAGTATATTGCGGGATATTTTATTTCTTTGTTAATGCTGGAAAGGTCATTTTTGATAATTATTCGATAGGCTTTGCTGCATTTACTTTATTACAAATGAGTGTTTCGTTGTATGTTATCTGGAAAGTTTTATCATTTATAAATGATAAAATGAATAGAATGTGGGTAATATTATCTACACTTTTTTTCCTTTTGCCTATACATGTTATCCTTTCTTTGACATCAGCGCAGGACTCGCTTTTTGCAGTATCGTTTGCCATGGTAGTATTATTGTTAATTGAATATTTACTAGATGAGCAATTTTTAAATAAGAAAAATGCTATAAAATTGTTTCTATGGATGTTTTTAATGTGTGTCATTAGAAACAATGGAGTATATGTTCTCACTTTTCTACTTCTGTCTGCATTACTGCTGAAAGCTAGAAGAAAATTTTTGATCTTATTGACAGGAGTCATAATATTCGTATTTGTGTATCAAGGACCGGTCTATGCTTTATGTGGGTGGCAGAAAGGTACAGCCTTAAGAGAAATGCTAAGTTTACCTTTGCAACAAATGGCATGGGTATATAATAATGATGATTTGACGGAAAATCAACGTAAAGAGATGCAAAAATTTGTTCCTGATGAGGGATGGAATACATATGAGCCTCTTATTTCAGACCACGTAAAATCTAACCTTAATATAGAAGAAGTACAGAATGATAAGCTTTCTTTTTTGAAATCATATATTAGTTTTTCTGTCTTTGATCCAATAGGATATGTACAGGCATTTGGACTGCAAACATTTAGTTTATGGTATCCGAATAAAACTTGGCCAGATCCCAGACCGTGGCATCCGTACATAGATATACTTTGCTATGCTGAATCGGTAGGGTATGAACCGGGGTTTGTAATTAAGAGGGATAGTTTATTTCCGCAGTATCAGTGGATTTTAGAAAATTTATATGGAGCCGGAAGTCCTGGAGATGGATATGGTGGAAATTTGAAAATGGTTTTTTCTAAGATTCCGATTTTTTCGACATTATGTCAGGCTGGATTCTATAGCTGCATTTTGGCTTTTCTTGGTGTTTATGCTGTTTTTGTAAATAGGAATAAAAAAATGGTCTTGATTTTGAGTGCAGAATTTGGTATGTGGCTTACTGTACTTTTAAGTCCGGTTATTATGTATCGTTATTGTGCACCATTTATATTTACAGCACCGCTATATGTTTCAGCAATGTTTCTTTTGAAAAAAAACACTAAAAATAATATGTGTGGAAAAATATAATGCTTGGAAATGAAATAAAAAAGAATTTATATTTTAAATATGGAGTGAGTTTACTGGTAGCACTGGTAATCTCACTCTTCTTTTCGCATACGATTTTTAATGATATATTTGCCAGCCCTGCAAAAGAAGCAAGACTGGTCATTACAGCAACAGCCGAGCGAAATATCAAATCAGGTGGATCAGATATAAGGATTGTCCGAATTCTTCTGGATGGAGAGGACGTCCCCTTTGATTCAATAGAAAAACAGGGGGACTGGAATCATGCAGATGGTGTCTGGATGGTGGTCAATCCGGACAGCCCGGCTACGCTTTCTTATACAGCAGAAAATGTGAAAGAGCTTCAGGTGGATTTCCAGATGCATGATGGCTCTGGTGTGGCAGAAATATGGTCTAATGATAAGAGAATCAGCCGCACAGATTTGTATTCTTCTGGGTGGGAGTCTTACTATTTGCGGAAAACAATCGGCAGTGTTTCTATTTTTAATAATCTAGTGATGTTTGCCGGAGTATTCCTGATAACACTGTTTTGTTTGGCAGGGATGGAACAGTTGATTGTGAATTTAAGAAAGTCGATCGGAATCAAAAAGGGAGTAGCATTTTTTATTGGATTTTATGTTGTCTTATATGTTATTTCCTGTTATTTTAACATCTTGGATTTAGGAATTCGATGTGGCTTGATATTATTAGTCATATCGGTGCTTGGAGCAAATGTGCATGAATGGCATGAGAAGCGAGACAGTGACAAAAAGATTTATCGGATAGTGACAGATGGCGTGTGGCTGATTCTGTCATCTGTTATTTTATTGTACATGGTCGAACTGGTGGAACAGAATCTGGCAAATATTGGGGCAGAATATATTTTCGGAAATATTGTGATTTACCTTCTGTTCTTGATGATGGTGTATATGCTGGTTCGAAGTATTTTTTATTCGGTATCGGCGGTCATGCTGGTTATGTACATATTTTCCGTAGCAAATTCGTTTGTGCGTTTGTTTCGTGGTTCGCCTATCGTGCCGGGAGATTTTCTTGCGATGGGAACGGCTAAAAATGTGTTTATGAATTACCACTACAGTGTGACGGGACCGATGCTTCTGGCATTGTGGCTTCTGATAGCGTTTCTTGTATTGACTTTTTATTTTTATGGAAGAGAAAAACGTGTTTTTTCGTGTGTTTTAGTGTGGTCGCTTCCGTCTGTATGTCTGCTTAGTTTTATGATGGGTGGAACTTTATTTGCCCCGGATATGGATTTTTGGAACCAAAATATAAACATTCAGAGGTATGGGATTGCTCTTAGCTTCATTTCGGATATCCGCCATATGAAACTGGAAGAGCCAGCGGGATATTCGTCAAAAGATTCGGAAGAGATGATTTCGAAATTTGTAGAAACGGAAGATGAGAAGGAACAGAATTGTCCGAATGTGATCGCGATTATGAATGAGAGTTTTTCGGATCTCAGTGTGATTTTCCCGGAATTGGATAATGAAGTGTATATGTCGAATTTTAATTCTTTATCGGGAAATGTAGTAAAAGGTTATATGCAGGTATATCCGATCGGAGGCGGAACGGCAAATACAGAGTATGAATTTCTGACAGGAAATTCGATGGCATTTCTTCAAGGATCGATTCCGTATCAGCAGTATATCACACGGAATGGCACGTATTCGATTGCACAGATTTTGAAAACCAGAGGGTATCATACTACGGCAATTCATCCATACGATAAGAGAGGATATAATCGCGCTCAGGTGTATCCCAAAATTGGCTTTGAAACGTTTCTGGATGTGTCTGATTTTGAAAATGCAGAGCTGATTCGAGATCGTTATATTTCGGATCGGGATTCTTATAAAAAGGTAATCGAAGAGTTTGAAAAAATCCGTCAAAGTGGACAGCCGGCGTTTATTTTTAATGTGACGATGCAGAATCACAGCGGATACGACGCAGGATGTTTTACAGAGAATGCAGTCCGGATTCCGGGGCATGAGGGAGAATTTCCAAATGCAGAAGAGTATCTGACACTGATTCGTGAGTCAGATGTGGCGATTCCGATGTTGATTGATTATTTTAGCAAGATAGAAGATCCAACGGTGATCGTATTCTTTGGGGATCATCAGCCGATGGTGGAAGAAAGTTTCTATGAGCCGTTAGCAGGAAAGCCGCTGACGGAGTGGACACTTGCGGAAGCGCAGAGCCGCTATATTGTCCCATTTTTTATCTGGGCGAATTATGAGATCGATGCGGAGGAAAATGTATTTACCAGTGCGAATTTTCTCTCGGAACTGATGTTTGAAAAGGCGGGGATAAAATTGCTTCCGTATCAGGAGTTTTTGAAGGAAGTGAGAGAGGAGATCCCTGCGATGGATGGTGGTGCATGGCGCGATAAGGATGGCACCTGGGAAGTGCTGGACACCAGCCAGCCGATTTTGGAGGAGTACTGGAGATTGCAGTACCGGAACATGTTTGACAAGAAGGTTCACTATTAAGTCTGGGGGTGTCTGAATGGAGAGACAGGAAATGGAAGGAAAGCAGCGCGGGAAGGTGCTTCTGGTTACCCACGTCAGCGGCTTCGTTCCGCAGTTTGAGATGAACAATGTGCGTATCTTACAGAGCATGGGATATGAAGTTCATTATGCTTCGAATTTTAATACGCCGTCCTATGGGACGGATAATCGCCGTCTGGATGGAACGGGGATTATCTGCCATCAGATTGATTTTGTGCGAAGTCCGTTTGATAAGCGGAATCTGCATGTGTATCGTCAGATGGTTGAGCTGATGCGCCGGGAAGATTTTTCGCTGGTGCACTGTCACACGCCGATGGGAGGGGTGATGGCGCGTCTGACGGCACATGTGACGGGGACAGGCCCGGTGATTTATACGGCCCATGGATTCCATTTTTTTAAAGGGGCGTCGTGGAAGAACTGGCTGTTTTATTATCCGATGGAAAAGTTTTTGTCGAGGTGTACGGATCAGCAGATCTGTATTAACCGGGAAGATTATGAACTTGCGAAGCGGAAATTCCATGCGAGGTATGTGGATTATGTGCCGGGAGTGGGGATAGATAGTTCTCAGTTTCAAGCACTTGGGGATAAGGAAAGGCAGATGAAGAGAGAAAGCCTTGGGGTGCGGTCGGATCAGGTGGTGCTTCTGACATCCGGAGAGATGATACCCCGGAAGAATCAGGAAGTTTTGTTTCGGATGCTGGCCAGGATGAGGGATGAGACGGATCATAGTGTTTATGAAAAGCTTCATCTGCTCTTGTGTGGACATGGAGAATTGAATGAGCATCTCCATGAGCTGGCAGATAAGCTTGGAATTACCGATCATATATCGTTTTTAGGATACCGGGAAGATATGCTGGAGATCTTTGGAGCTTCGGATATCTTCCTTTTTCCATCCTTTCAGGAAGGATTGCCTAGAGCGATGCTGGAGGCCATGGCAAGTGGACTTCCGGTGATCTGTTCGGAGATCCGAGGAAATACAGATCTGATGGGAGATAGATGGACCGAGTCAGCAAATCAGAGAATGAAGCTATGCCCGGGCGGAATCATGCTGAATCATCTTCAGGATGCGGATGTCTGGGCGGAAGCTCTTCGGGATATGCTTTCTAGGAGAAGCAGCTGGAAAGAGATGGAAGAAGCCTGTATCATGCAAAGTCGGGAGTTTGGCCTAGATGTGGTGGAAAAAAAGATGAGGGAGATCTATGGACGTTTTGCAGAAATGGAATAGAAGTATACCGGATGGAAATGGGACGGCAGCGGCGGTCTTATTTTTTTTGCTTTTTATATTTTTGAAACAATTTTATTTATTCCCTTCTGGGGGGATGGAGGCGGCGGATGTATGTCTGTTCGCCTCCTTTTTTATGCTGTTATGTGACTGTATGAGAAGAAGACCGGAGCGGCTCTTGCAGCTGAAGACCGAAAGCCTGTTTTATGTGTTTCTGGCCTCTGTTTTGATGATTAATGCATATTATGGGATTCGCCTGGGACGAGGTGAATTTTTTAAGTATACCTGCTTTTGGATCTTCAATGCCTGTGCTATCTGGAGTTTCTGCTATCTGACGGAATATGGCGGAAAAGCTTTTTTGACCGGGATTAATCGTGTGGTAAAAGTGAATATCGGAGTGCAGCTGCTGATATATCTGTCGGGTCATGGACGCATATTTCGTGAGTACTGGGGAGCGGTTCGCTATCAGGGAACCTTTAATGATCCGAACCAACTGGCATTTTTCCTGTTTATGATGATATTGCTTCTGTATCTGTACCGGTGCCGGTTTGGGGATCGGAGCTTTCCTGTGTTCTATGTGCTGGTCTTGCCGGTGATCGCAGCATCGAAGTCTACGGGAATCTTATTGGGAGTTTTTGTATTTACTATTTTGGCTGTTTTGTATGAGCTGTATCAAATTGGATGCAAAAAGGGTGTATCAGTGAAGGTATGGATCTTGGGAATCTGTATGGGAGTGCTTATATTTGGTTTGTTTTTATGGTGGATATGGCCTGCAGCGGATTTTGATGTGAAGACGGTGGATTATAATATGCTGACACGGATTCAAGAGAAGATATGGAAGGTTGCTCATGGTGGCCTGTTGGGACTTTTTCTGGATCGTGGAATGGAGAAGCTGGTACTGTACCCTCAGTATCTTTTGTATGGAGCTGGAGAGGGCGGTTTTGACCGATTTACATTGGCAAGTCAGGTGAATGAGATTCACTGCTGTCTGTTCAGTGTGATGTTTTGCTATGGTTTAATTCCGACTAGTTGTTTGTTGGTCTGGCTTGGACGCAAGCTGCGACGCATAGATGCGGCTATGACCAGCGCTGTGATTGGACTTCTGGCGGAGAGCTTTTTCCTTGTGAATTATCGGCAGCCGATGTTTTGGATGATACTGTTGTATGGGAGTGTGGCAGGCGGATGTAGAGGCGGGGACGTATGAAAAAAAATGAAACATATAATTAGTTGTAAAATTTCTGGAAGTTTACATTAGCAATAAACTTAAAATAACTCAAAAACTTTACTTTTAACATCGGCTAAGTTAAAATGAAAGAAATTGAGTTAAGGAGGAATGGAAAATATGCTTACAAGCGTATTCGGGATTTCTATAAAATATGAAGCATGGAATCATCAGGATTCTTTGCCTGTTTATATTGCAGGAAGTTATAATTTTCACACAGCATATATTGGAAACAGACGCTGTATAATGCTTACTCCGACAGAAGAACTTGCCACACTTCCGGCATTGAAAAAACAGATTACAAAAATACAGCAGATTGATAATGTACCAGTCGTATTTGAACTTGCGTCGGTATCTAATTATCGAAGAAAAAGCCTTATAGAAAATAATATACCGTTTATTACTGATAAGCAGGTCTTTCTTCCTTTCATCGGGACAATGCTTTCTGATGAGAAAGAACCCCAAAAGCTGACAGGTAAGTTTGTTTGCTCAACACAGCAGTTGTTTTTGTTTTATCTGTATAGTAAGAAAAAACGATTGTATATTTCAGAAGCCGGAAAAGTGCTTCCATTTACAGCGATGACCTTGACCAGAGCAGTAAAGCAGTTGGAAGCGACGGATTTGTTTCTTGTAGCAAAAGACGGTGTCAACAAGTTTATTGAGTCAAAATATAACAGAGATGAATTATTTGAAAAAGCAAAAGTATATTTGACAACACCTGTCCGCAAAGCAGGATATATAGATAAGACGCAAGTTACAGAAAATATGGTCTTTGCAGGGGGGACGGCACTTTCTGAAAAAACAATGCTAAATCCAAGCCGAGTTGCTACCTATGCAATCAGTGAGAGGGATTATGATAAAACTTTGCTGACCGATGAATTGATAGACCCGGATAAGCAGGTAAGACTTGAATTATGGGCATACAACCCGAAACAATTTTCAGAGGATAACAGTGCTGACGATATTTCCATTGTTTTATCTTTTGGAGATACAAACGATGAGAGAATTGAAGAAGCAGTAGATGAATTGCAGGAAAGAAGGTTGAAGGAGTAATGGTCAGCGGATTTACAAAATTTAAGGAAAGATTTTAGGGTTTTGAAAATCAATATGTTATCATCGGCGGGACAGCTTGTGATTTGATTATGGAAAATGAAGAATTACCGTTTCGTGCTACAAAAGATGTAGATATTGTATTGATTGTCGAATCCATAACAGCGGAGTTCGGTAGGCAGTTCTGGGAGTATGTCAAGGAAGCAGGATATGAGCATTTGAATAAAAGTACCGGAAATACACAGTTTTATCGTTTCACATCTCCGAAAAGCAAAGAATATCCATATATGATAGAAATATTTTCCAGAAATCCGGATTTTGTTATATTGGAAGATGATGCAGTTCTCACACCGCTTCCGATAGACGATGAAATCTCCAGCTTGTCGGCAATCCTTTTAAATGAAGCGTATTATGAATTGCTAAAAACCGGACAATTGATGGTTGATGGCATTCCGGTATTAAGTCCGACTTGTCTGATACCATTTAAGGCGAAAGCGTGGCTGGATTTAAAGAAACGCAAGCTGAATGGAGAGCAGGTTGACAGCAAAAATATAAAGAAACATAAAAATGATGTGTTCCGATTAGCACAGTTAATCACAGCCAATACAAGGCAAGTTCTCAGTCCGGAAATAGCAGAGGATATGAAAAAGTTCTTATCTGAAATAGCTGATGAAACAGTGGATTTAAAGTCCTTGGGTATAAGAGGAACAGATAAGAAGAAAATGACAGATATGTTGTACCAGTGTTATGGGTTGAAGGATAATACATAGTAAAAGTGTTCTTGAAGATTTTGGACTCGCCCTGAGAGGGGAGGGTGCGGACATTTTCTTGGACAGGTTAAACAGCCAATCCAAGTCTACGTCTGTACTCCATAGGACTCATGTATCCTAATGGAGTATTAATAAGGTATTGTGTCCAAATTGAGAGTTTGTTTTGGGGAATGCTTGAAGCTGACGGGATATTCTTGTTTAAATTGTCGTTGTATGTTATAAATAAATCACAAGTATAACAACACGTAACAAGGAGAAAACCAACATGTACGATTATTTAATAGTAGGCGCCGGTCTCTACGGTGCCGTATTCGCCCATGAGGCGAAGAAAGCGGGCAAGAAGGTTCTGGTGATTGACCGCCGCCCGAATATTGCAGGAAATGTGTATACAGAGCCGATGGAGGGCATCCAGGTTCACAAGTATGGCGCGCATATTTTCCACACGAATAATAAGGAAGTCTGGAATTATGTAAATCAGTTCGCGGAGTTTAACCGTTTTACGAACTCTCCGGTGGCGAATTACCACGGCGAGCTGTATTCCCTGCCGTTTAATATGTACACCTTCAACAAGATGTGGGGTGTCGTGACTCCGCAGGAGGCAGCGGCGAAGATCGAGGAACAGCGCAAGGCAGCAGGCATCACCGAGCCGAAGAACCTGGAAGAGCAGGCGATCAGCCTGGTTGGTACGGATATTTATGAGAAGCTGATCAAGGGATATACACAGAAGCAGTGGGGAAGAGAGTGCAAGGATCTTCCGTCCTTTATCATCAAGCGTCTTCCGGTTCGTCTGACCTTTGACAACAACTATTTTAACGCCCTGTATCAGGGAATCCCGGTTGGCGGCTATACGAAGATGGTTGCCAATATGCTGGACGGCATCGAGGTTCGCCTGGAAGAGGATTATTTTGAGAATAAGGCTGATTGGGATGCGATGGCAAAGAAAGTAGTTTACACCGGCGCGATCGATGCGTATTTTGAGTATTCGCTGGGCGTTCTGGAGTATCGTTCTGTGCGCTTTGATACCGAAGTGCTGGATATCCCGAATTTCCAGGGCAATGCGGCAGTGAACTATACAGATGCGGAGACTCCGTGGACGCGTATTATCGAGCATAAATGGTTTGAGTTTGGCAAGGATGCGGATGGCAATGATCTGCCAAAGACGGTTATCAGCCGTGAGTACAGTTCTGAGTGGAAGTTAGGCGATGAGCCGTATTATCCGGTCAATGATGCGAAGAATGGTGCGCTGTATGAGAAGTACAAAGAGCTGGCCAAGAAGGAAGAGAAGGTAATCTTTGGCGGACGTCTGGGCGAGTATAAGTATTATGATATGGATGCGGTGATTGCTTCGGCGTTGGAGCTGGTGAAGAAAGAGCTGTAGGAGAATTTTTGATTTTTATTCGGATCGGCGGATGGTTTCGGAATCATGGATTAGATGGGAAGCTACCTGCTGATTCAGATAAAATGGTGAAATGAAAATTGCAAAATTTAGTATTTCAAAAATAAGGCATAATAAAACATCTTGAATACAGAAAAAAGATATGCTATAGTAAAAATAGGAAAGCCAGAGACATACGGCCTGCCGAAATGAAACAGTTAATCTCTTATGAGACCAGCCGCCCCTATTGCAGTAGTGGCGGCTATTTTCTTCTCGTGAAGATTGTATAACACAATCCTACGAGAGCGACAATGAATATTCCAGACTGAATTAAATCCGAATATGTAATATACATTGTTATCGCCCTCCTTTCTGTCATTGGTATGACGAGATGCTGGAGGGGAAGCCCTCCAAAAGTAGGGGCAGGCCGCCTTTCATATGCTCTGACTTTCCATAATTTTAATTTATCATAATTATAATGTGAGATCAATAAAAAAACACATCTAAACTGTGCAAATGATACTTTTGAAAATGCACAAACTATGCACGTCATTGATTCGGCATCAATTTCTCCAAATCCTCCATCATTCTCCCCAAATCCCGTTCCACCACCTCATACACCAGCACATCCGGCTTATTTTCGTTCAAAAATTCCGGCTCGAATGCCTGCCAGTGGTAAAAATCGGTATACGCAAAGTATTTTGGCAGTCCGACCAGCAGGGCGGTGCCGAAGGAGTCGCGGTAGATCGTGATGCGTCGCGGGTCGGGCGCCTGGTCTGCTGAGATGTGGGCGATGTTGCCATCGTCGGAGGCACTGTCGTAGTGGATGGTTACATTGTTTCGGTAACCGGATACATCTGCTTTGGTATCGTCGCACATGGATTCTGGCATGTGGAACAGGTTTGCCAGATCGCCCGGATCGCGTGGCTCATAGGTGACAGTGACGTCCTCGATCGGCGTGGAGGTGCCGCCAGCGGCATCGATGATCTGCCCGGAGACGAGAAATCCGGCAGCATCGTTCCAGTGGGTGTCGGTTTTGAAATACCACTGATAGTCCCGGCGGTTTTTGAGCTCCGGGTATGGATTGACAACTGGGACATTTGTGTGTATTTCCAGATAATCGAGCAGTTCACTGCGGCGGGTAGGTCCGTCCGGTGCGGTGAAGCCATCCGGGAGGAATTCGCTGCATACGCCTTCTTTATTGGGAGCACACAGGAAGATAAATTCGGTGCCTTTTTCTTTCCAGGCGTCGTGGACGGTCTGGAGTTTGTGTGCCAGCATCTGGAGTTCCCCGGCGGAAAAACGGTTGGTGCCGAGGAAGTCCTCGACAGAGCTTCCGAGCGTGTAAAAGTACCAGCCATCTTTTCCGGTGATGACGTCCTGCGAGTCTCCGAACTGGAATAAGGAGAGGTTTAAGCGGGCGTTCAGGCTTAAGAAGCGGTTGCGGAACGCCGCGTGGTCGTTGATCCAGTCCTCAACACCGGATGGAAAGGTATCGATGGTTTCCAGCGACAGAGTTGGAAATGCCGCCAGACTGCGGTTTTCGCCGGTGCCCTCATCGGCTGTGGTTTTCAGGATAGGAAACAGCAGGTTGGGGGAGAGGATGCAGGCGAAGAAGACTGCGATCATGATATGAGTGCGTTTCATAGGATAAAGTCCTCAATTCATAAATTTTTATTCATTTCTTGAATTTTCCGTAGTGTTTATGGTTTCATTGATAGCATTTTCGGAAGATTCGCCGTTTACCTCTTTTTGAATAGTAGCTTCTTCCGGTATATTTGTTTTTTTCAGTTCATCGCCCTTTTTCGGCTTTTCAGTCGCTTTGGAAGCATCGGTTTCTTCTATTATTTTTGCGTCCTCCACCGCCTTCTCCGTCGTTTTCTCCACCAAATCAAACGCCACCTGCGCCTTAAACAGATCCCCATCAATATACAAACTAAACTGCCCTTTCTGCAGTTCCGTCAGATCTTTGGCGATCGATAGTCCCAGTCCGCTTCCCTCGGTGGTGCGGGCAACGTCGCCGCGCACGAAACGCTCGGTCAGCTCGTCGGCACGGATGTTGAGCGGATTGGCAGATATATTTTTGATGGTGAAGACTGCCTGGCCAGCAGTACCGGTTTCTGGATTTCCGGGAACGCGGGCGAGGTCTACGTAGACGCGGCTGCCCTCCATCGCATATTTGCAGACATTGTTGTACAGGTTTTCAAGTACGCGCCACAGGCGGCGTCCATCGGCGCGGATCATCAGCGGTTCCCGCGGGGCATTGATGATGAGCTGCAGATGTCTGGCATCCAGTTTTTCTTCAAATTCGCCGTTGGTCTGAAATGCCATCTGGACGAGGTCAATGTCGGTAAATTCAAGCTTCACATTGCCGGAGCTTGCCTTGGATGCCTCGACGAGGTCTTCAATCAGTGTTTTGAGACGCTGTGATTTCTGGTCGAGCACATCAAGATAGGCGTTGATCCGCGCATCTTCAATATGTTCCCGTTTCATTAGGTTTACATAATTTATAATCGAGGTCAGCGGCGTTTTGATGTCGTGTGAAACGTTGGTAATCAGGTTGGTTTTGAGGCGTTCGCTCTTCATTTTCTCCTGAAGGGCGGTTTCAAGACCGGAACTGATGTTGTTGAGTCCCTCTGCCAGCGTGAGCTCCGGACCGTCAAATTCATCGAGATCAAGCTGATAGCTGGTCTCCCCGGCGGAGAGCTGGCGGACGGCATCGCGGATGGATTCCTGTTCGCTTGCCTGCCGGAACAGTATGTAAAAGATCCACAGGTTAAACAGCAGAAATACCAGCACAGTCAGACCTGTCAGCAGGTAAACAACGTATAAATTTGCATACACGCGGTCCCAGAAATACCAGGCAAGGCTGATAAGCGCTGTGTTGATTGCAAGATAGAGAACAAATCCGATGCCTAGGCGGCTGCGGAAGTTCTGCCGTGTTTTGAGGATCAACATTTTCTTCTGAATCCGGCAGATCAGGCTGGAGGTCCACAGGGTACCGGCGCGGTAGCGGCGCAGGAGGCTGAAAAAGAGCAGCAGTCCGCCCAGATACAGGACCAGCGCCTGCAGGCTGTGATCGGAGAAGTACCAATACTGCGATGGAATGACCAGATGCAGGATGCGGATGAGAATCAGGTCGCTTACAACCAGGGCGATCGCGGTCATGGCGGCAAAAAAGACGATGCCGGTTTCAGTGCCGCTCTTGTCGAAGCCGTGCAGCGTCACGTCGAAGCTGCGGTAACTCTGGTAGCCGGACACCCGGAACAGAAACAGGAAGCTTAAAAGCAGTCCGATCGTTGCAAAGATTGTCAGTGCAAATCCGGTCAGATACAGGTGCTGCCGGTGCAGGTATGCGGTATGCGTGCGCGCGTAAAGGTCAGTGACTGGATAATTTGTATCGATTCCGATCAGCAGATAATAGTCGCTGCCGGTGTACGGGTTATTGGATGCCAGTGCGGAAATGCTGCTGAGCGGGATCGCTTTCATGTTGGTGTCGTAGAAAACGGAATTGCCCGGCAGGTACGCGTAGCGCCCGTATTCCTTGACATTTTCCGGTGTCAGGGAATCGGTGTTTGTAAACTGGGTTGTTTCGCTCTGATCCGAATCTGGCTCCGTGTACTGGATTTTAAAATGCAGGTTGGATGGATTGGCGACGAAACGGTTATACACTGTGTAATAACGATGCAGTGTGTCCATGATCTCGACCGCCGCATCCTCCAATGTGCTGCGCTTCCGGCTGGCAGAACGGTAGCTGTAGATCCGCTGCGGCTCTTGAACCGACCATTCGACGTAGCCTTCGCGGCTCTTGACGCCGTCTGCCGGTTCAGAAACCTTCTGGCAGTTAAAGTCGTCGTCGAGCTGGTACCCCATGGATTCCAGATAGGAAATCAGGGAGGACAGGGAGAAATTTTCGGTCTCGCTTGGTCCAAAGGTCATTTTGAGCATCCGGCGCGAGAGGTCGATCGAGCTGTCGGCACCGAAGACGTCCTGATATTCCATATATAGGAAGATATCGTTCAGATCGTTATTAAATTGTGTGTTAAATTCCGCGGTGTCCTCATAAGGAACCGAGCCAATGCCGGTCAGCCCCAGCCCGAAATTTCCATTGATATACATGAGGCTGATACCGATGAGTCCCAGAATCAGGAAAAACAGATGCGCGAGGCTGGCGATCCATTTCTGGATCTGCATCGGAATATGTGAGAGTTTTGTCATAAATTTTGCAACTCCTAACTTCTGTTAGATGGATGATTCACATTTTTACTGCTTCTCAATTTTATATCCAACACCCCAGACAACCTTCAGATAGCGCGGCTCCCTCGGGTTAATTTCGATCTTTTCGCGGATATGGCGGATATGAACCGCAACTGTATTGTCCGCGCCGATCGCCTCCTCATTCCAGATCGCCTCGTAGATCTGGTCGATGGAGAAGACTTTTCCGGCGTTTTTAACGAGCAGAAGCAGGATGTTGTACTCGATCGGTGTCAGCTTGATGAGTTCGCCGTCCACGGTTACTTCCTTATTTTCATCGTTGATCTGCAAGCCGCCGCATTTGAATACGTGGTTGCCCATCTGATTGTTCATATTTCCCAGCTGCGTGTAGCGGCGGAGCTGAGATTTCACGCGGGCGACCAGTTCCAGTGGGTTAAACGGCTTCGTGATATAATCATCTGCCCCGATATTTAAGCCCAGAATCTTGTCCGCATCCTCAGACTTCGCGGAAAGAATAATGATCGGGATGCTGCTGGTTTCACGCACCTTCAGCGTCGTCCGGATGCCATCTAACCCTGGCATCATAACGTCCAGAATCATCAAATTCACGGTGTGCGTTTTTAAAAGTTCCAGTGCCTCCGCGCCGTCATATGCCTTGATAACCTCAAATCCCTCACCGGTTAAGTATATGTCAATCGCTTCCACGATCTGTTTGTCATCGTCACATACAAGAATACTCTGCATAGCAACTCCTCCTTTTAATAGGGTAATATATAGTATACAAATTTCTGTATAGATACAATAAAGATACCTATGTCTTATAATTATACAACGAAAAAGGAAACCGCGGTATCCTAATTTTTATGTATTTCAAGTGATGCGTATTTCAGGAGAAGAGCCGCCCCCAATCTGTAGGAAACATCACTCGCGCCGGCACTTAGCGAGGTTTTTTCGAGCTTAGTGTCCGCTGCAGCGAGTGCAAGAGCGAGAGCGTTTTCCGGAAGATTGGGGGCGGCTCTTCTCTGTCCGGGTTGCGTCTTCTCACCAGAATCCTGCCGTTCATTTACAAGTTATCCTTGACAAACCCCAGATTCTCCGCTACACTCTAAATTAATTTGAATATCAAACCATTTGAAATTAAAACTATCTTTTATAGAAGAAGCGGAGTTAAACGAGAAAATGACAGCTAGAATCATTGGAATCGGCGCGTATGCGCCGGAGCAGGTTGTGACGAATCAGGATTTGACGAAATTTCTTGATACAAATGATGCCTGGATCCGGGAACGGACGGGTATTGGAGCCAGACATATCTCGACGAGCGAGGGAACCTCGGCGTTGGCGACAGAGGCGGCGAAGCGCGCGATCGCGGACGCGGGCATTTCTCCGGAGGAGATTGAGATCGTGATCGTGGCGACGTCTTCCCCGGATCGGGCGTTCCCGAGTGCGGCGGCGGATGTACAGGGAGCCATCGGGGCGAAACATGCGGTGGCGTTTGACATCACGGCGGCATGTTCCGGATTTATTTACGCCTTACATATTGTGCAGGGATTTATTCAGGCGGGCATCTATAAGACGGCGCTGATCATCGGAGCGGAGACGCTGAGCAAGGTGTTAGACTGGACGGACCGCAGTTCCTGCATCCTGTTTGGCGATGGCGCGGGCGCGGCGGTTGTCCGGGCGGACGAGACGGGTGTGGTGAAGACGCTGGTCGGCAGCGACGGAACGAAGAACGACGTTCTGTACTGCCAGGCAAGAAGTCTTGAAAACTGTCTGACGGGCGGCAAGCCGGAGCTTGGTTTTATGCAGATGGACGGTCAGGAAGTCTTCAAGTTTTCGGTGAAGAAGGTACCGGAGATTGTGAATGCGATTCTGGAGGAGACCGGAACGGACCGCGAGGCGGTACAGCATTATCTGCTGCATCAGGCGAATATCCGGATTCTGGAAGCGGCGTCGCGCCGTCTGAAGGTTCCGATGGACAAGATTCCGGTCAATATCGAGCGCTACGGCAATACGTCGGCGGCTTCGATTCCGATTCTCCTGGATGAAATGCACCGGGACGGACGCTTAAAACGCGGCGATACGCTGGTGATGGCAGGTTTTGGCGCGGGTCTTACCTGGGGCGCGGCATTGATGACCTGGTAGGTGCCTGGAGAAGCAAAAAAATATATAGTAAAACTAATGTACATTATCCCATTTTTTGATAAAATATAAGAACAGTGATTGCATTTTTGCGGTCACAAAAAGAAAATTCATTTAAAAAGGAGATTGAAACGATGTTAGAGAAAATGAAAGAAATTATTGCAGAGCAGCTGAGCGTAGACGCAGATTCCATTACCGAGGCTTCCTCTTTCAAGGATGATCTGGGTGCTGATTCTCTGGATCTGTTTGAGCTGGTTATGGCTCTGGAGGACGAGTACTCCGTAGAGATCCCGGCTGAGGATCTGCAGAACCTGGCAACGGTAGGCGATGTTATGAACTACTTAAAAGAAAAAGGTGTAGAGGCATAATGAAAACAAAGATCACAGAAATGTTGGGGATTGAATACCCGATTATTCAGGGCGGCATGGCATGGGTGGCAGAACATCATCTGGCAGCAGCCGTTTCTGAAGCTGGCGGTCTGGGCTTAATTGGCGGCGCCAATGCACCAGGTGAGGTTGTCCGCGAGGAGATCCGCAAGGCGAGAGAGCTGACAAAGAAGCCGTTTGGTGTCAATGTCATGCTGATGAGCCCGCATGCGGATGACGTGGCAAAGGTAGTTGTGGAAGAAGGCATCAAGGTCGTAACGACCGGTGCCGGTATTCCAGGCAAATACATGGGCATGTGGAAGGAAGCCGGCATTAAGGTGATTCCGGTTGTTGCTTCGGTTGCACAGGCACGTCTGATGGAGAAAAGCGGCGCAGATGCAGTCGTTGCAGAAGGCATGGAGTCCGGTGGACACATCGGCGAGGCGACGACGATGACACTCGTTCCGCAGGTAGTCGATGCGGTTTCGATTCCGGTGATTGCAGCCGGAGGTATCGCAGATGGACGCGGCATTGCGGCGGCATTTATGCTGGGCGCAGAGGCAGTCCAGATGGGAACCCGCTTCGTCGTGTCGAAGGAATCCATCGTAAGCCAGGCTTACAAGGACAGAGTCATCAAGGCGAAAGACATTGATTCGACCGTAACCGGTATGAGTCACGGACATCCGATCCGCTGTCTTAGAAATAAGATGACGAGAGAGTATCTGAAGCTGGAAAAAGAGGGACGCCCGTTCGAGGAACTGGAGTATTTAACACTTGGAACGCTTCGGAAGGCAGTCATGGAAGGTGACGTGGACAACGGAACCGTGATGGCTGGACAGATTGCAGGTATGGTGAAGAAAGAGCAGACCTGTAAGGAAATGATTGAAGAAATGATGGCCCAGGCGGAGGCGCTTTTGGGCAGAAAGTAGAGAGTGAGTGTAACGCTATGAGCAAAATTGCATTTATTTTTCCGGGTCAGGGCGCACAGACCACTGGCATGGGACAGGATTTTTATCAGGAAACGGAAACGGGACGCGGGATGTTTGAGAAAGCAAGCGAGATCCTTGGGTTTTCAATGACCGATCTTTGCTTTGATCCGGCGCAGACGGACCGTCTGAATATCACGGAGTATACGCAGCCGGCGATGGTAACCGCCAGCCTTGCGATGATGCGTGTATTTATGGAACGTACTGGAATCCGCCCGGATGTGGCTGCGGGCCTGAGCCTGGGAGAGTATCCTGCAATGGCGGCTGCAGGCGTTATGTCTGACGAAGATGCCATCCGTACCGTGCGGCAGAGAGGTATCCTGATGCAGGGCGAAGTCCCGGTTGGTCAGGGCGCCATGTCTGCCGTACTGGCGATGGATGCAGAGAAGATCGAAGAGGTGATCGCGCCGATCGAGGGTGTGCAGATTGCCAACTATAACTGCCCGGGACAGATTGTTATCTCTGGTAAGACAGAGGCGGTTGCCGAGGCAGGAGAGAAATTGAAGGAAGCGGGCGCAAAACGCGTTCTTCCGTTAAAGGTAAGCGGACCGTTCCATTCCAAGATGTTAGTGGGAGCTGGCGAGAAGCTTGGAAAGGTACTTGATACCGTTGAGATTCATACACCGGAGATTCCGTATATTGCGAATGTGACGGCAGATTATGTGACCGATGCAGCCGATGTAAAGCCGCTTCTGATGAAGCAGGTTTCTTCCTCCGTCCGCTGGGAGCAGACGATCCGGAAGATGTTAGCAGACGGTGTGGATACATTTATTGAGATCGGACCGGGTAAGACCCTGACTGGTTTCATGCGTAAAATCGACAAAAACGCGAAGGCGTTCAATATAGAGAAACTGGAAGATATCGACAAAGTAAAGGAGGCGCTTGGATGTTAAATGGAAAAGTAGCAGTTGTGACAGGTGCCAGCCGCGGCATTGGCCGTCAGATCGCTATTTCGATGGCGAAAGAGGGCGCTGTGGTGATCGTCAATTATAATGGCTCTGCGGCAAAAGCAGAGGATGTCGTAAAGGAAATTACCGAGGCGGGCGGACAGGCGGAAGCCGTTCAGTGCAATGTTTCGGATTACAGCGCGGCGGAGGTGTTCTTAAAGGACATTATCAGCCGCTATAAGAGAATTGATATTTTAGTCAACAACGCGGGCATTACCCGTGACAATCTTCTGATGAAGATGAGTGAGGAAGAGTTTGACGCCGTCATCGATACGAACTTAAAGGGCGCATTTAACTGCATTAAGCACGTATCCCGCCAGATGTTAAAGCAGAAGGGCGGACGCATCATCAATATTTCCTCTGTTTCCGGCGTGATGGGAAATGCGGGACAGGCAAATTACTGTGCGTCCAAGGCGGGCGTGATCGGACTGACCAAATCCGTGGCAAGGGAGATTGGAAGCCGTGGTATCACGGTCAACGCGATTGCACCGGGATTTATTGATACGGAAATGACCGCCGTTCTTCCGGACGATGTGAAGAAGGCGATGGGCGAGCAGATTCCGTTAAAACGTTTCGGTACGACCGAGGATGTAGCGCAGGCAGCCGTATTTCTGGCTTCTGACCGCGCAGCCTACATCACAGGACAGGTTCTGTGCGTGGACGGCGGAATGGCGATGTAGGGAAAGGGTGCTTTACAGATAGGCACTTTTGGAACCGAAAGTGGCGTACGATAACGTAGTGGCAGCAGATTTTGCCGATTTGGAATGCGAAGCATCGGCAAAATCGTGTCGCAGTTTGCACAACGTGTGAACTGTGACGATAGAAAGGCAGGTTTTTAGATGGGAAATAAGACACGTGTAGTAGTAACCGGTCTGGGAGCGATCACTCCGATTGGAAATGACGTAGCAAGCTTCTGGCAGGGATTAAAGGATAAAAAAGTCGGTATCGCGCCGATTACATATTTTGATACAACCGATTATAAGGCAAAGCTGGCAGGCGAGGTGAAGGATTTTGATCCGAAGAAATACATGGATCCGAAGGCAGCGAGACGTATGGAGCCGTTTTCCCAGTATGCGGTAGCGGCAGCCGGTGAGGCGATCGCACAGGCGGGTCTGGATATGGAAAAAGAGGATCCGTTCCGCGTGGGAACCAGCATCGGTTCCGGTATCGGAAGCTTACAGGCGATGGAACGTGAGCACAAAAAAATGCTGGAAAAAGGACCGAACCGCGTGAACCCGCTGCTCGTTCCGATGATGATCAGCAACATGGCAGTCGGCAATGTGGCAATGCATTATGGTTTAAAGGGCAAATCTATCAACGTGGTAACTGCCTGTGCGACCGGTACGAACTCTATCGGTGAGGCGTTCCGCTCGATCCAGTACGGCGAGGCAGACGTGATGGTAGCCGGTGGTACCGAGTCTGCGATCACACCGCTCGGTATGGCAGGTTTCGCGGCTCTGACGGCTCTTTCTACCAATGATGACCCGGAGACGGCATCCCGTCCGTTTGATAAGGACCGCGATGGTTTCGTCATGGGCGAGGGCGCTGGTATCGTAGTTCTGGAGTCCTTAGAGCACGCGCAGAAGCGCGGCGCGAAGATTCTGGCAGAGGTAGTCGGCTACGGCGGAAGCAACGATGCATTCCACATCACTTCCCCGGCAGAGGATGGAAGCGGCGCAGCGTATGCGATGGAGATGGCGCTCAAGGATGCAGGTATCGCACCGGAGAAGATTGATTACATCAATGCACATGGAACCAGTACACACCATAACGATCTCTTCGAGACGATGGCAGTGAAAAAAGCGCTGGGCGACCACGCTTACAAGGTAAAAATTAACTCCACTAAGTCGATGATTGGACATCTTTTAGGTGCAGCGGGCGGTGTTGAGTTTATCGCCTGCGTGAAATCCATTGAGGATGGATTTGTACACGCAACCGCAGGTTTAAAAGAGGCAGGCGAGGGCTGCGATCTGGATTACACGATGGGCGAGGGTGTTCCGATGGATATCCACTATGCCCTGACCAACTCCCTGGGATTTGGTGGTGTCAATGCCAGCCTGGTAATCAAGAAATTTGAGGACTAAATATAATTTGAGGACGTTTTTGTGTGGATGATTGAATGATTGGAAGCAGCGCACTGGAGCTGGCGGAAGAGACTTGCAGCATACAAAAATGATGTCTGGGAAAGCGAAAGAGGTAACTGAAATTATGATGGGAATTAAAGAGATCCAGGAGATCATCCCGCACCGTCATCCGTTTCTTTTGATCGACTGTATCGAGGAAGTGACACCGGGCGAGGGCGCGGTTGGATATAAAAATGTAACATACAACGAGCCGTGGTTTGCAGGTCATTTTCCGCAGGAGCCGGTCATGCCGGGCGTCCTGATCGTGGAGGCGCTGGCGCAGGTCGGCGCGGTTGCGATTTTAAGTGAAGAAGGAAATAAGGGCAGGACGGCATATTTCGGGGCAATCAACAACGCAAAATTCAAGAAAAAGGTAGTTCCGGGCGACAAGTTAAAGCTGGAGTGCCATATCATCAAGAGAAAAGGACCGGTCGGCATCGGAAGTGCGACGGCAACCGTCGATGGCAAGCTGGCTGTTTCCGCAGAGCTGACGTTTATGATTGGCTAATAAGTGAGGTTGAATAAGAGATGTTTAAAAATCTGTTTAAGAAATCGTATACTTCGATCAATACAAACGACCACGGTTCTGCCGGCGTAAGCCGTGCGGAGAGTGCGAAAGCAGATAAAAGGGCGGCAGAGGCAGCACAGGAAAAACCGGAGAAGATTCCGAGCCGTCCGACGGCGATGACGCCGGAAAGTCTGCGTTCTTTATGGCGTAAGTGTAATAAATGTGAGAAACCGATTCTGGTGCAGGATGTCAAGGACAACCTGTATGTGTGCCCGCGCTGCGGCGGATATTTCCGGATGCATGCGTACCGCCGGATTGAGATGCTGATCGATGAAGGTACCTTTGAAGAGTGGGATAAGGAGATGTCTGTGGTCAATCCGCTTGCATTTCCGGGCTATGAGGGCAAGGTTGAGGCAGCCAGAGAGAAAACAGAGTTAAATGAGGCGGTTGTCACTGGTAAAGGAAAGATTCACGGTTATGAGACTGTGATCGCGGTCTGCGACTCCCGTTTTCTGATGAGCAGCATGGGTCACAACATGGGAGAGAAGATTGCCCGTGCGGTAGAGCGTGCGACCGAGGAACGGCTTCCGGTTATCATCTACGCGGCTTCCGGAGGCGCGAGAATGCAGGAGGGCATGATCTCCCTGATGCAGATGGCGAAAACTTCCGCAGCCTTAAAACGTCATTCCGAGGCGGGACTTCTCTACATAAGCTTTATGACGGATCCGACCACCGGCGGCGTAACGGCAAGCTTTGCGTCCCTGGGCGATATCATCCTGGCAGAGCCGGGAGCGCTGATTGGATTTGCGGGTCCGCGTGTCATCGAGCAGACGATCGGCCAGAAGCTCCCGGAGGGCTTCCAGAGAGCCGAGTTCCAGCTGACACACGGTTTTGTGGATCAGATCGTGGAAAGAAAAGATCAGAAGCGTGTTCTGGGACAGATTTTGAAGCTTCACAGCCAGGAGCATGGCTGGGAGAAATGGAACGACGAGGCGGAGAACCACACAGAAGCGGCATCTGCATCCAAGGCAGAAAAAGCAGCTTCTGTGGCGGAAGGCAAGTTAAAGAGCCGGAAAGCACCGTTCTCCGGTATCATGCGCCAGAAGACCTTAAATAAGATCGCAGGTCGAGAGAGAGACGCCTGGGAGGCAGTACGCCAGTCCCGTAGCGCCGGACGTCTGAACGCCAGCGATTATATCCGGATCCTGTTTGACGATTTTACCGAGTTCCACGGCGACCGGTATTATGGCGATGATATGGCGGTCATCGGCGGTGTGGCATCCTTCTATGGAATGCCGGTCACGGTCATTGGACAGGAGAGAGGTAAATCCCCGAAAGACAGCATGAAGCACAACTTCGGCATGCCGTCTCCGGAAGGATACAGAAAGGCGCTCCGTCTGATGAAACAGGCGGCGAAATTTAACCGTCCGATCATCTGTTTTGTCGATACGCCAGGTGCATTCCCGGGTATGGAGGCAGAGGAGAGAGGCCAGGGCGAGGCGATTGCCCGCAACCTCTTTGAAATGTCGGATATGAAGGTGCCGATTCTGGCGATTATCACTGGTCAGGGCGGCAGCGGCGGCGCACTGGCGCTGGCGGTTTCCAACGAGGTATGGATGATGGAGAATGCGACCTACTCGATCCTTTCTCCGGAGGGCTTTGCTTCGATTCTGTGGAAAGATGCCAAGAGAGCCAGCGAGGCGGCGAAGGTCATGAAGATGACGGCAGAGGATCTGTATGAGCTTGGCATGATCGAGCGCATTATCTGCGAGGATGAGCCGGCAACCGATGACAACATCGAGGAGATCGGACGCATCATCGACCGCCATATGCGTGAGTTCTTCCAGTCCTGCGCGGAAAAGACACCGGATGAGATCGCGGAGCAGCGGTATGAACGTTTTAGAAAAATCTAAAAAATAGATATTGAAAGGGGGTTGCCGCGCGGCGGTCCCCTTTGTGAATATAGGAGATCGTATGAGTACAATTTTATCACAGTTAAAACCGCTGAAAATTGGTGATCTGACGGCGAAGCTTCCGATCATCCAGGGCGGTATGGGGGTTGGCATCAGCCTGTCCTCGCTGGCAGGAGCCGTGGCGGGGGCTGGCGGCATCGGCATTATTTCCACTGCCCAGATCGGTTTCCGGGAGCCGGATTTTGCCGAACATCCGCAGGAGGCGAACCTGCGCGCGATCGGTTCAGAGTTACAGAAGGCGCGCGCGATCGCGAAGGGCGGTATCGTGGGCTTTAATATCATGGTGGCGACGAAAAACTATGCGGAGTACGTTAAAACGGCGGTCAAGGCGGGCGCTGACCTGATCATATCGGGCGCAGGACTTCCTGTTTCCCTGCCGGAGTATGTGAAAGGGACGGCGACGAAGATTGCGCCGATCGTTTCCTCCGTTAAGGCGGCGACGGTCATCTGCCGGATGTGGGACCGCAAGTACCAGACCGCACCGGATCTGGTGGTCGTTGAGGGACCGCTGGCGGGCGGACATCTGGGATTTGACCGTGAGAAGCTGACTGAGCTGGAGGTAGACACGCCGCACGCAGCCGAGACATTCCATCAGGCGGAATATGACGAGGAAGTGCGGGGAATTATCGCGCTGGTTAAAAAATACGCGCAGAAATATGGCAAATCGATTCCGGTTGTGACGGCTGGCGGCATCTACGACCATGCGGATGTGATGCACCAGATGGAGCTTGGCGCGGACGGCGTGCAGGTGGCAACCCGTTTTGTGACAACCGAGGAATGCGATGCACCGATGGCATATAAGCAGGCATATCTGGATGCGAAGGAAGAGGACATCGTGATTGTCAAAAGTCCGGTCGGCATGCCGGGACGTGCGATCAAGAATGCGTTCTTAAAAGAACTGGAAAAAGGAAGACAGGCAGTGACACACTGTTACCAGTGTCTGGAACACTGTGATCCGGCGAAGATCCCATACTGCATCACGCAGGCACTCGTCAATGCCGCCCGCGGTGATGAAGATCATGCTCTGATTTTCTGCGGCGGAAACGCGTGGAGAGCAGAGAAGATAGAGACGGTTGAGGGCGTGATGCGGGCGCTGTGCGAAGGGTAGGATAGATTTTGGCAGGGTTCAGGGATGAGCCAAGATGAAATTTGCAAATAGTTCAGTGTAAAATGCAAAAATATAAAAAGAGGGCTTGTAAAATGCAGCCCTCTTTTTATATTTATCTTAAAAATCATCCCCTAAAACGATTTAAACAAGCATAAATCTCCTGCACGCGCGGCATTGCCAGTCCCATGGCGGCATATGAAGCATCGCTGAACACAGAGAGCCCGTCTGCTTCATAGGCTTTTAAGAGTGTGGCAACCGTTTCCTGTACGGTGCAGCGCTCCAGAAGCCCTTTTTCCAGGCAGTAGCGCACCATCTGGGCGAGTGCGGCGGTCTGCTCGCTGTCGGCAAGCTGTTCGACGAAGCGCAGATCGACCGGCTCTTTGGCAACCTGGAAAGAGTGTTTGTCGTGGACACGGACTTTGATACGCGTGTTCCGGTCCGAATTTCGGTCAGCTTCGCGGCGTCCTCCGCGACCGCGTTCAAAGCGTCCTGCATCGGAGGCGCTGCCGCCGCGATTGCCAAACCGTCCCAAACGACCGCTGTTTTCGCCCTCTTCCTGAGATTCACCGCCTGCTTCTGCGCGGCTGTCGCCAAAATTCAGCGCCATCGCGCCCACAGCCCGTCCTGTTCCGTCAGCCGCCAGCTTCCGTCCAGCCGTCGGGAGCTTGAACCCAGGCGCCTGGATGGCGGGTTTGGAAGCCTCCTGTTCGCAGGTATTTTTTACCATCTCCGTGATATCAAACGGGCGGTATGCATCCATCTGGATAATAGTGTCTGCGATGAAGAAGTAGGCGCCGGAGCTTCCAGCTACGAGGACGGTGGAGATGCCTGCCTGCTTGTAGAGATCGCGGGCGCGTTCGATGAACGGGGTGATCGGCTCTTTATCGCGGCTGACGATGCGCTGCATCAGGTCGTCCCGCAGCATGAAGTTGGTAGCGGAGGTGTCCTCGTCGATCAGGAAAGCGCGGGTTCCCGCTTCAATGCTTTCGATCACGGCTGCCGCCTGGGAGGTACTGCCGCTGGCATCGGCGGTGGAAAAGCAGGTGGTGTCTTTTTTGTTCGGCAGATCCCGGATAAAGAGGGAAATATCAACGTGGTTGATGCTGCGTCCATCCTCGGCGCGCAGCTTGACTGCGGTTTCATCGGTGATGACATATTCACGTCCATCCCCCGGAATGTGGTTGTAGACGCCGGATTCCAGCGCTTTTAGCAGTGTGGATTTGCCGTGGTAGCCGCCGCCCACGATCAGGGTGATGCCGCGGTGGATTGCCATGCCGGAGATCGGACCGTGTCCCGGAAGATTCAGAGTGATTCTTAAGGAATCCGGGGAATGGAACGCAACACTGCCCTTCATCGGACGGTCGGAGACGCCGGTTTCACGCGGCAGGATTGAGCCGTCTGCGACGAAGGAGACGAGATCTAAGCGTTTCAGCTCATTGCGGATAAATTGCTGGTCGTCTGCCAGCGTGATGCGTTTTTTGATTTCGGCGTTGTTCTGGCGGCGGTAGAAAAAGACGTTTTCGACACAGCCTGGAAGAAAATCAAAGAAAATCCGGATCAGTTCACCGGAGTTGATGGTGCGCCCGAATGCCGGGAAACCAACCTCGAAACGGGCTGTAATCTCATTTCTTCCGATCTCGCAGGCGGTCCGGGAGAGGACCTCCTGACCGGGGCGGCTGGTGGCGATCAGACCACTTTTTCCAGAACCTTTTGCCTTGAAAGAAAGACGACCGATTTCACGGGAAAAACAGCGGAGCAGGTAATCTTCAAGCGCTGTTTTTTTCCACGGCGTATCAAAGAGTTCTGCCGGAAATCCGGCTTTCGCGTGGCGGACCTGGACACTGACCTTGGAAGGGGACGCAAACGGGTCACCCTGTACATGGTCGATGGATAAAATATACGTATTAAAATCATAAGCGCCGCGCACGTCCTTGTAAGCCGGATAGCTTTTGTGATCGATGGAGGTGAGGAGACGCTTTAAATCTGCGGATTGTTTCATTCTGAATACCTCGTTTTCATAATATTAAATCATATTTCAATGTCTTCACGGTTTTTGGCAGGAGAATCCATATAAAATGGCCTTTTTCAAAGAATATCTGTCATGTGAAGCAGATGATAGTTCTTATTTTAAAGATCCAAATTCTGAAATGCAAGCGGAATGGACGAAAAGAAACGATATAATTGTATCTATTTATGATGTATGTTTGGCGTCTTTTTATACTTGTCTGAGTATAAAATGTTCTGAGCGTACCATATGACAGCAGGGAGGTAGATGCATGTTAAATGCACTCTGGGCGTTTATGATGCTTACGGGGCTTGGCTGGGCGGCGGTGCATGGGACGCTGGGGGCGGTGACGGAGGGAATGCTTGCAGCGGCGGGGGATGCAGTCTCGCTGGGAATCACGATGCTGGGGGTGATGGCGTTCTGGACGGGAATTTTGGAGATCGGACGGCGGGCGGGGCTGATTGAGCAGTTGTCGGCGGGGATGCGGCCGGTGCTTCATTTCCTCTTTCCACGCATTCCAGCGGGTCATCCGGCGCTTTCTTCGATGGCCGCCAATATGATTGCCAATATGCTGGGGCTTGGCTGGGCGGCGACCCCGGCGGGGCTTACGGCGATGAAGGAGCTGGAAGAACTGGAGGAGGAACGGAGAGCGGCGGGGGATCCGGCGGTGGTCACACAGGGAACGGCGAGCGATGAAATGTGTACGTTTCTGGTCGTAAATATTTCATCGCTGCAGCTCATTCCTATCAATATGATTGCCTACCGGAGCCAGTACGGATCGGCGCACCCGCTGGCAGTGGCCGGTCCGGCGTTCCTGGCGACCTGTGTCAGTACTCTGGCAGGAGTGGCGGTGTGCCGCGTGATGTGCAGGAGAAAGCAATATAAATCAATAAAAAAGGATGGCTGGAAATAGAAAACGCAATTTGGCGTCATGTAGGGGGAAAATTTCACACAAAAAACAAATTTATCCCCTATAATGCCCTTGTTAAAATAAGGGGCTCTGGAAACAGATCCGTTATCATAGAACGCGGATTCAAACCATACATATAAAACAAGTATAGACACGGGAGCCGTCAAATGCGCTGCATCAATTACCTCTCTGAATACCTGGTTCCGGTTGTTTTGTTTTATATCGTTGGGTTTGCGGTGCTTCAGAAACGCCCGGTTTTTGATGATTTTATCGAAGGGGCGCTTGCGGGGCTTAAAACGGTGGCTGGAATCCTGCCGACGCTGGTGGGACTGATGGCGGCGGTCGGCGTGCTTCGGACCTCCGGTTTTCTCGATTTCCTCTCCGGGGTGCTGGCGGGACCGGCGGCATTTCTGCATATACCGGCACAGGTGGTTCCACTGCTTCTGGTGCGTCTGGTGTCCAGTTCGGCGGCGACGGGGCTGCTCTTAGATATTTTTAAAACGTATGGACCCGATTCGCGGCTCGGCATGATGGTGTCGGTTCTTGAGAGCTGCACGGAGACGGTTTTTTATACGATGAGTGTCTACTATCTGACCGTGCGGATCTCAAAGACGCGATGGACGCTTGCGGGGGCGCTGATTGCAACGTTCGCGGGGCTTGTGGCGAGTATCTTATGTAGTGCTATGGTAACTGTTCACGGGTAGGAATTTTCTGAACTGAAAATTCCATACGATACAGTTCTGGCTGCAGATTTTGCCGGTTTGGAATGCGAAGCATCGGCAAATTCCGTTACTGGGCACGTGTGCGTGAACAGTAACAAGTGCCATGTTATAAGAGAAGATGTAAGAAATTTGCTAGTTGTCTTGCCGCACAGAATATTGTATAATCGGTAGGGTAAATTGCCGTTTTGCGCGCTGAAACCAAGGATGAGAGGGAAAACTGTGGGAAATTATGAGACGCTGAATGAGCTTCTGGTGACGCTGTTCCGCGATGTGATGGACATAGAACAGAAGGTAATCATTACGCCGGAGTTTAAAGACATCACGAATAACGATATGCATGTGATCGAAGCGATCGGGATTGGTGAACCGAAAAATATGTCATCGATTGCCAGAGAACTGTCCGTTACGGTGGGAACGCTCACGATTGCCATGAACAGCCTGGTCAAAAAGGGCTATGTGGAACGAAGCCGGGGACTCGAGGATCGGCGGGTCGTATATATTTCTCTTTCAGAGCGGGGCAGAAAAGCGTATGGGCATCACGCCCGGTTCCATCGGGAGATGATCGAGAGCCTGACAAGCGATCTGTCGGAAGATGAGATGCAGACGTTGGTAAAGGCGCTGATGAAGCTGAATCAGTGGTTTAGGAGTAAGGATGGGCAGCGGTAAAAAGAATGGATGTAGTCTGCACTGGATGGAAACAGGTGTGAAAGACAAAAACGGTTGCGAAAACCGTGAAGCAACTGCTGCGAGGAGAATACAAGGAGGTACATTATGAAGAAATTTATGGTAATGGCAGCTGGTCTTATGATGGCAGCTGTTCTGGGCGCATGTGCGCCGACGGCAAGGAATACAGGAGAAACCAGCGAACATGGAACTGCCCCGGCAGGTGCGGCGCAGCAGGAGACTGTAGACGGCGTGGCTGAGAAAGAAAGCATGGTGGTAACGGATGCAGATCCGACGGTAACGGTTTGCGTATATTCTGTAAAATCTGATAAGAGCGGCTTAAAACAGAATATGGATGGCATTGACGGCGATGAGCTGGATGCACAGGAACTGCTTGATAAGATGGCAGAGGTGGGCGTCATTGAAGAGGGAATCACCGTGGATAAATTTGAGCAGAAGGACGGCGCCCTGACGCTGGATCTCTCCTCCTTAAAGGAGTCCTCTGACAAGCTGGTTGTCATGGCCATTGCCAATACATTTATCCAGAACTACGAGGCAAAGACGCTGGAGTTGAGCGTAGCAGGCGAGAAGATCGGCGACGGTCCGATGAGCTTTGAGAAGAATTACAAGAAAGTAAACTAAAGCATGAAAATGCGAAAAGAGCGGGATCCCTGAAGTCTGCGGATGCATACAGGGAGATACCGCTCTTTTTCTCTTATACGTGTAATTTCTCCGTCATCAGCCATGTTTGAAAATACGGTTTGATGACCCGGAAGGAAGCGCCGTCCATGTTCAGGATGAACTGGTGGAAGCTCTTGGCGTTGAATTTGTTTCCAAGTACCTCCTCGGCTTCCTGGCGCATGGTCAGGATTTCCAGATAGCCGGTATAGTATTTCAGGTAATTGCCCGGATTATCAATGATTGCCAGGTATATCTCGCGCGCGGATTCCGGATCCGTAAATCCGTAGGAATTTTCCAGATAACTGGTGGTTGTGGCGAGATCCCAGCCATCATAGTGGATGCAGATGTCGAGAAGCGCGTACAGCCCGTAGCTGCTGGCTTCGCTGCAGCGCATCAGCGGTTTGACCGCTTCCGGCAGTCCGTTGTCGAAGGAGTAGGCGTACAGTTCGCTGTAGAGTCCCCAGCCTTCGTTGTAGCCGCCGCAGGCAAGAAGCCGCCGTACCGGAACCGGCTCCCGGCCATTGAAATAAGCCGATTGGTAGAGATGCCCCGGATAGCCCTCGTGCGCCAGCATGGTGTAGAGGTTCTGCTCAGTGCTTGCTTTTTCGTTGATGTAAATGGTGTTGGAACCGTCGGAATCGATCGGCGGTACGAGGAAAAACGCCGGGGATAGGGAAGATTCCAGCGCTTCCGGGACGTATTTGAGCGTGTAGGAGGTATCTGTAAGCGCCGGGAAATCATCCTGAATCTGCACCTGTAAATTCTGAAGGATCTCATCCGGATCGGAGAGTGTGATGGCAGAGTCGGTCATCTGCCGGACGAGTTCCGGATGTTCCTTTAAGCGGACGCGGATTTCGGATAAATCTGCCTGCATCTGCTTCTCAATCCGCGTTTTGAGCGCATCGACCGAAGAATCTGTGCCGGTCAGCGCCGCCGCAAGATAGGCATAATACTCCCTACCGTGTTCGTAGGTGCTAAGTCCTCCTGCCTCCGGATGGGAGCCCTTGAGCGATTCCAGTGCTTTAGAGAGGTTTGTATATGCCGGGATAAAGTGTTCCTTTAAAATGGTCAGATGTTTTGCTTTGTAGGACGCCTTTTCTGCATCGCTTAAGCCCTCAACCGCATTTAAGCGGGAGGCAAATGTTTCCGTCAGCAGGCTGTTTTCCGGGCGGATGAGGTAGCTTTTACAGGATTTTAAAATCCGGTCGATGGTGTCGTCGGACGGTGCGAGACCGGCGTCTGCCTGCGCCTGTTCATACGCTGCGAGCTGCTTGTAATATGTGTCGATCTGCGAAAGCAGTGCCAGGTAATGGTCGATGTCGGCACGGTTGTAAAATGTGTATTCGGCTAATAAGGTCGGAAGTTCCGCCTGCGTGCCGATCAGGGCGCTTAACGGCTGATTGTAGAGTTCCAGTCCCTTCGAGCCGGCTTCCGTCTCCAGTGTGTCCTTCATCATCCGGTAGGTGAAGAGCTGGTCGGAGGTCAAGAGAGAGGTATCGAAGGAAGAAAGTTCCTCAAGAACGGCCGCGTTTTCCTCGGAATCTTTTTGAAGCTGTTCCAGGGAATATTCTGGAAATTTCATCTCCGGTTCGGTGATACCGTAATTTTCCGGATTCCGGACAAGAAAATGAAGGGAGAGCGGATCGTCCTGCACGCTTTCTTGAAACTGGTGTGCCAGAAACGCATCAAAACGCGCCTGTTCGCTGGCAGCATCGGACGATGCATTGGAAGGAGAACCAGTCTGCCCGGAAGCGGCGTAGGATTCGGCGGGGGTTCCTGAGCCGGAAGAACCAGCGCATCCGGAGAGCGCCAGGGCAGCAGCTGCAGCGATCGCGAGCGCTGTGCGCGGCAGGGGCGGGAAGGAAAAGCGTTTCTGCATAATATAATACCTCCAAAACAAATATATATGTCTGCAAGTATACCATACTTGACAAAGGGATGCAAAACAGATAGACTTAATCTATATATTTATATATGAAGAAAAGGCAGAGAAAAGAAGGTGGCTTGCCTTTAATCGCAGATGGAAAACCATGGGCGGTTAGAGGCTTTTTTTGTGAAGAACACAATTTAAAGCGCAATTTTAATAAGGAGGGCATGATAAATGTGTCAGAACTGTAAGAAACCTTACTATATAACAACTGCGATTGCCTATACATCGGGCAAACCGCATATCGGAAATACCTATGAGATCGTGCTGGCGGACAGCATTGCGCGCTACAAGAGAGCGCAGGGCTACGATGTGCGTTTCCAGACGGGCACCGATGAGCATGGTCAGAAGATCGAGTTAAAGGCAGATGAGGCTGGCATCACGCCGAAGCAGTTTGTCGATAACGTGGCGGGTGAGATCAAGACGATCTGGGATCTGATGAATACATCCTACGACAAATTTATCCGCACCACCGACGAGGATCATGAGGCGCAGGTAAAGAAGATTTTCAAGAAGCTCTATGATCAGGGCGATATTTACAAGAGCTGCTACGAGGGACTTTACTGTACCCCGTGCGAGTCTTTCTGGACCCAGTCTCAGGTCGTAGACGGCAAATGCCCGGACTGCGGACGCCCGGTACAGCCGGCGAAGGAAGAGGCATATTTCTTCCGTATGAGCAAATATGCGCAGAGACTTATCGATTATATCAATGAGCACCCGGAGTTCATCCAGCCGGTTTCCCGTAAAAATGAGATGATGAACAACTTCCTGCTTCCGGGCCTGCAGGATCTGTGTGTTTCCCGTACTTCCTTTAAATGGGGGATTCCGGTTGATTTCGACCCGAAGCACGTTGTATATGTATGGCTGGATGCACTGACCAACTATATCACCGGTCTTGGATATGACTGCGACGGCGAGAGCGGCGAGCTGTTCAAGAAATACTGGCCGGCAGACCTGCATCTGATTGGTAAGGATATTATCCGTTTCCATACCATTTACTGGCCGATCTTTTTGATGGCACTCGACCTGCCGCTTCCAAAGCAGGTATTTGGTCATCCGTGGCTGTTACAGGGCGACGGCAAGATGAGTAAATCCAAGGGAAATGTGATTTACGCCGATACACTGGTTGATTTCTTTGGCGTGGATGCAGTCCGCTACTTCGTTCTGCATGAGATGCCGTTTGAGAACGACGGCGTTATTACCTGGGAGCTGATGGTAGAGAGACTGAACTCGGATCTGGCAAATATCCTTGGCAACCTCGTAAAGAGAACGGTATCGATGACGAACCAGTACTTTGGCGGCGTGGTAGCCGACAAGGGCGTGACGGAGCCGGTGGACGAGGATCTGAAGAAGGTAGTGCTGGAAGCAGTCCGCAAGGTCGATGAGAAGATGGATAAGCTGCGCGTTGCCGATGCGATCACCGAGATCTTCAATATTTTCCGCCGTAGCAACAAATACATTGACGAGACAACCCCGTGGATTCTGGCAAAGGAAGAGGACAAGCAGGATCGTCTTGCGACTGTTCTCTACAACCTGGTTGAGTCTATCACGATCGGTGCGTCCCTGCTTGAATCCTTCATGCCGGAGACCTCGGAGAAGATCTTAAAAGAATTAAATACCGTAAAACGTGAACTGCCACAGATGGATGAATTTGGCCGTTATCCGTCCGGAAATAAGGTGACTGAGGAGCCGGAGGTTCTCTTTGCCCGCCTGAAACTCGACGATGTGATGAAGAAAGTCAAAGTTATCCAGGAAGAGCAGAAGAAGGCAGTTGCTGCAAAGGCAGAGCCGGAGAAGGAAGAGGACGAGAAAGCCGAGGGCATCGATATCGAGCCGAAAGCAGAGATTACCTACGATGATTTTGCAAAACTGCAGTTCCAGGTTGGCGTGATCCTCTCCTGCGAGGCAGTTCCGAAGTCCAAGAAGCTTCTCTGCTCCCAGGTTCAGGTCGGAAGCAAAGTGCGCCAGATCATCAGCGGCATCAAGCATTCCTACTCCCCGGAGGAGATGGTCGGCAAGAGAGTCATGGTTGTGACCAACTTAAAACCGGCGAAATTGGCAGGTCTGCTCTCCGAGGGCATGATTTTGTGTGCCGAGGATGCAGACGGAAAGCTGTCCCTGATGACAACGGAGAAAGAGATGCCGGCGGGTGCGGAGATCTGCTAAGAAAAAAAGGATATAACTTATATGATATTTGATACACACGCTCATTACGATGATGAGGCGTTTGACGGGGACCGGGAAGAACTGCTTTCCGGTCTGGCAGCAGGCGGGATCGGCACGGTCGTCAATGTCGGCGCGGATATGGAAAGCACGAAGACGACGATTGCCCTGACGGAAAAATATCCGTTTATCTATGGGGCAGCAGGTGTCCATCCGAGCAGCACGGCGGAGCTTGACGAGGAAAAATTTGCCGAACTCCGTGTGCTGGCACAGTCCGGGAAGATCGTGGCGATCGGTGAGATCGGTCTCGACTATTACTGGGAAGAGCCGGATCATGAGACCCAGAAGAAATGGTTCCACCGCCAGTTAAATCTGGCGCGGGAATTAAAACTTCCAGTCATCATCCACAGCCGCGACGCGGCGAAGGATACGCTCGATATCATGAAGGAAGAGCACTCCGGGGAGATAGGCGGTGTGATTCATTGCTTCTCCTATGGAAAAGAGATGGCGGCAGAGTATTTAAAGATGGGCTTTTACTTAGGCATCGGCGGCGTACTGACCTTCAAGAACGCGAAAAAGCTTCTGGAAGTAGCCGAGATGGCGCCGCTCGACCGTCTGGTACTCGAAACCGACTGCCCCTACCTCGCTCCGGTTCCCAACCGCGGCAAACGCAACTCCTCACTGAACCTGCCATATGTGGCGGAAAAGCTGGCAGAAATCAAGAAATGTACACCGGAAGAGATCGTCCGTGCGACTGAAGAGAATGCGCGGAGGCTGTACCGGTTACCGTAAAAAGGGGTGTCCCGGACACCCGGGAAAGGATTTTCGGAATGGATCTTGGAAACCCGAAGAATACAATCGAAGTAATACAGAAATACAATTTTGCTTTCCAGAAAAAATTCGGTCAGAATTTTCTGATTGATACGCACGTGCTGGACAAGATTATCTCAGCGGCGGGCATGACCAAGGAGGACACCGTCCTGGAAGTCGGTCCTGGCATCGGTACGATGACACAGCGCCTTTCACAGGCGGCAGGACAGGTCATCGCCGTGGAGATCGACACAAATCTGATTCCGATCTTAAAAGATACGCTTCAGGACTGCGAAAATGTAACTGTTATCAATGAAGATATTTTAAAGATTGACATAAAAAAAATGGCGGAAGAAAAAGGCGGCGGACGTCCGGTTAAGGTCGTGGCGAACCTGCCGTACTATATCACGACCCCGATCATCATGGGGCTGTTTGAGAGCGGCGCGCCGATCGACAACATTACGGTTATGGTGCAGAAAGAGGTCGCAGACCGGATGCAGGTAGGTCCGGGCTCGAAGGATTACGGCGCCCTGTCGCTGGCGGTTCAGTATTATGCCGAGCCGTACATCGTGGCAAATGTGCCGCCGAACTGCTTCATTCCGCGTCCGAATGTCGGCTCAGCGGTCATCCGCCTGACCCGCCATGCGAAGCCGCCGGTGGAGGTAAAGGATAAAGATTTAATGTTCCGCCTCATCCGCGCGTCCTTCAACCAGCGCCGGAAAACCCTGCAGAACGGGCTTTCCAACGCGCAGGATCTCTCCTTTAGCAAGGAAGAGATCGCAGCCGCAATCGAGTCGCTGGGACTTTCCCCGTCCGTGCGCGGCGAGACGCTGACGCTGGCGCAGTTTGCAGCGCTTTCGGATGTGCTTGGGAAATAGAAATTGGATAAGAGAAATATAAAAAAGTCCCATCCTTATGCAGATTCAAATCTGAAAGGATGGGACTTTTTGAATTTTTTGCTTTTTTAAAATTATTCCGACAATAAAATCCGGTCATTATCCAGCGCGTGGCCTGCGCCGGTCTTGAAGCGGGCGATCAGATCCTCGACAGTCATGGAAGCGCGCTCTGCGCCGCCGACGTCGAGCACGATATTTCCGTTTGCCATCATGAGCGTGCGGTTTCCGAGCTCCAGAGCCTGGTTCATATTGTGGGTGATCATCAGGCAGGTGATTTTCTCCTCAGCAACGATATTTTTCGTCAGCTCCAGTACTTTTTCAGCTGTTCCCGGATCGAGGGCGGCAGTGTGCTCATCGAGCAGCAGAAGCTTCGGCGTGATGAGGGTTGCCATGAGCAGGGTGAGCGCCTGGCGCTGACCGCCGGAGAGAAGTCCGACCGGCTGGGTCATCCGGTCTTCAAGCCCCATATTTAAGAGGGAGAGGCGTTCGCGGAACGCATCCTTATCTTTCTTGGAAATGCGGGAAAATGGCGATTTCCCCTTTGCGGTCCGCAGATAGGCGAGGGCAAGATTTTCTTCGATCGTCATGCCCGGCGCCGTTCCCTTTAACGGGTCCTGGAAGAGGCGGCCGACCATCAGGCTGCGCTTGTGCTCCGGCATATAGGTGATGTCCTCGCCGTCCAGCTCGATAAAGCCGTCATCGACGTAGAAGCTGCCGGCAATCGCATTGAACAGGGTCGATTTTCCGGCGCCGTTGGAACCGATGATTGTCACGAAATCGCCGTGATCCAGATGCAGGGACAGCCCGGAGAGCGCCTGTTTGGCGTTGACAGTTCCCGGATTAAAGGTTTTTGATATCGACTGAATATTTAACATGCTCCGTGTCCTCCCTTCCGGCGTGCCGCTGCATTTTTACGTGTCTGGAATGCCGCCCATTTCCGGATCGTCGGAAATGCGATTGCCAGCGCTACGATCACAGCGGTGACCAGTTTCAGCCCCTGTACAGGCATGATTTTTGTATACAGGACGATAGCGTAGATAAAACGGTAAATAATCGAACCGATGACGGTGGCGATGACACCTCTTGCCACGCCGCGGCGTCCGAGGACGGTTTCACCGATGATCAGGCAGGCAAGACCGATCACGACGATACCCGTGCCGCCGTTGATGTCGGCGGTATTCTGGTACTGACCGACCATTGCGCCGGAGAGTGCGGTCAGCGCATTGGCGATGCATAAGCCGACCGTAATGGTAAATGTCGGGTTGATCGAGGAGGCGCGCACCATGTCAATGTTGTTGCCGGTTGCCCGGATGGAGAGTCCCAGACGGGTACCGAGAAAATAGACGAGCAGTGCGCCCGCAAGCACAGTTACGCAGATTGCCAGAAGTGCTTCATACCAGTCACCCCCGATACCGGTTTTCTGAAGCAGGGAAAAGATGGTCTCTGTCTTTAAAAGACTCACGTTGGCACTCCAGCCCATTACCATCAGATTGATGGTGTAGAGTCCCATATTGGTGATGATACCGGCGAGAATGGACGGCACGCCGAGACGGGTCTGCTGAAATGCGGTGACAAATCCGGCGCAGATGCCTGCAAGCATGGCAGCCGGAACCGCGAGGAATGGATGCCCTGCCGCAGCCATTGTGACGGATACCGCTGTGCCGAGGACGAAACAGCCGTCCGTCGTCATATCCGCGATGTCCAGTATGCGGAAACTCAAGAACAGCGCCATCGGCACCAGCGCATACAGAAATCCCAGTTCCAGAGCGGTTTGTAAAATATGAAGCATGGGAAATTACCTCCGTAGAATGATTTGTACTCCCAGAGCGTTCATAAGGCAGATGCGCCAGCCGCGTGGTAAGCGGGGGATGCGGCTGGCGTCTGGTCTGTCTTACGGTTCTGAGAGTACATGAAAGTCAGTCAAATGAAAATCAAAGTGCCGCCGGATGAGGGGTATTAGTCCTCGGTGGTCGTAACCTCTACAACATCGCCAAAATCTTTGAATACAGCTGTGTCGATATTCAGGGCTTTGGCAGTCTCGGTATTTACGGTTACGATGCCGCCTTCTGCGGTGTAGTAGTCTTCCATGCTGTCCATGCCTTCGGTGATTGCCTGATAAGCAAGGTCAGCGGTCTGTGTACCAAGAGCCGTGTAGTTGACGCCGCAGGTGGCAAATGCACCATTGCGGACGAAGGAATCAGCGCCGGCATAGTGCGGGATGCCTGCATCGGCCAGATCCTTGAAGATAGCCAGCTCAGCTGCCATGATGACATTGTCGGTAGGAGTGAAGACAGCGTCTACTTTGTCAGCAACCAGGGAGGAGGCAGCGGTAATTACTTCGTCGTTGGTATTTGCAGTCTGCTCGGTGTAGGAGATACCTTTTTCATCTAAGTATGCCTTTGCATCCGCGATCGGTTTAGTTGAGTTTGCCTCGGATAAGGAATATAAAAGCCCCACATTTTTAACATCTGGGTTTGCGGCAAAAATCATATCCATGATTTTCTCAGTGTTCAGCGCATCGCTGGTACCGGTTACATAGTCGATGCCGGTCAGCTCAGCGGCTTCCGGATCGGAAACAGCGGCGTAGACAACCGGTGTCTGGGTCTGCTGTGCGGATACGGTCGCTACCTGTGCAGCCAGGGTTGCAATCGGGATGATGGCGTCAACACTGTCAGCAACCGCCTGATCACCAATCTGCTTTAAGGTTGTCTGGTCATTCTGGCCGGAGTACAGTTCGTAGTGAATGGTTACATTGTTATCCTCGGCGATTTTATCTAACTCTGCCTCGACTGCATTTGCAATCTCATCGAGGGAAGCGTGGTCGAGCTGTTTGACAATCGCTACATTATAAATTTCTTTGTCCGCGGAAGCTTCCTGAGAGGTTTCGGCGGTGGTGTCTGCTTCGGAAGCGTTGCTGGATGTGCTGGAAGAGCATCCTGCGGTTGTCAGTGTCAGGGCTGCGGTGCATCCAAGTGCAAATAATTTTTTCAGATTCTTTTTCATAGTCATTTTCTCCATTCTTTATTCTTATTTTGATATTTGTTTTGGATGGCAGATGTATCAGTCTGCCTTGCCGGAGCAGAGTAAAGAATGTGTCTGGAAAGAAGATTCTCTTTGGTTTGGCGCCGCGCGCCGTGATGAAAGATTTTACTGAGAATGTTTCCAGAAACTAAAAAACGCCTCTGTCCCCATACATGGGACAAAAGCGTAAACTTCTGCGATACCACCCAAATTGACATTTGTGAAAATGTCCACTCGCTTACACGTACCATCATACGTGCCCCGATGGATAACGGGTGGGGTCCCGTCAGCCCCTACTGAAACAATCGTTCAAGGCTGCCCTCGGAAGTCCATTCACTGACGGTAAGGCGTTCCGTTTCCACCATCCGGAACTCTCTGTGGCGATACATAGGTCAGATACTCCTCTTCCTCATCGGTTTATCTGTGTTCTTCGTTACATGCATTATAAACACACCCAAAAGGATTTGTCAACCATCAAAATCAAAAAGATGCAGGAAAATGAAAAAGAGTCGGTTTTTCCATTGTTTACGGAAAATTTGGAGATGAAGATGTGGACGCTGGCTGTGCGGCAGGAACAGCAAGTTGAAAAAGTTTTTGAAAAAATTTAGAAAAGTAGAAAAAAATAGTTGACATTTAAAAGACTCTCTAGTATAATAACTCATGTCGCTGAACAAGAGCGAACATGAGAATCACAGGATTCCTCAGGATGCCCAGATAGCTCAGTTGGTAGAGCAGAGGACTGAAAATCCTCGTGTCACTGGTTCGATTCCGGTTCTGGGCATTACAATTTCATAATTTATCATGCGGGTGTAGTTCAATGGTAGAACACCAGCCTTCCAAGCTGGATACGTGGGTTCGATTCCCATCACCCGCTTTTTTTGTTGCCTAAAATTAAGAAAGCCCCCAGAGTTGCCGCTCTGGGGGCTTTCTTGTTTCATAGGAAATTACGTCCTATGAAACAAAAAACGCTCCGCGAGGATGTGCACTCGCGCGAAGCAGGAACATGTCGCAAGCGACCGCGCGAGACGCCCGGATGTGCCAAGGCACATTCTTTTTTATCAGATGCTATAAAAAACCAGAAAATATACCGCCATCAGGACTGCTAGAAATCCCGCATTTGCAATCGTGAACCAGCGGAAGTAGATTCCTTTTTTCTCTGGGCAGGAGCGGACGATATATTTGTAAGAAATAAGACTCGCCATGGATGCGATCAGGGTGCCGAGACCGCCGAGGTTAGTTCCGATCAGAAGGGAAACTCCTTTTTCGGTAAATCCGGACAACAGGATGGCGGCCGGAACGTTGCTGATTACCTGGCTGGCCAGAACGGAGACTATCACTTCGTGTCCCGTGATCATACTGGAAAGCAGGGAGCTTACCGCAGGAATGTGTTTCAGATTCCCGATGAAGATGAAGAATCCGATAAAAGTCAGGATGAGAGAGTAATCCACCTGACAGAAGATCTTCGGGTCTGCCAGACAGCCAATCGCCAGAATGCAGATAAACAGGATTGGAAGAGGCAGAAGACCGGCTACGGTGCAAAGGCACAGGAAAAACATTCCCAGACAGCAGAAAAGGCAGCGTTTAGGAAAGGTCTCATCGGAGGTTGTATCTCTACCGGCTGTATCTAGTGAGATAGTCTCCCTTGGTGTAAACATTGTGACGAGCAGCAGCAAAACCAATGAAAGCAGCGAAAATGGACCGATGCTCCGGATAAATGTATCAAGTGAAAGCTCAAAGTGGGAATACAGATACAGGTTCTGGGGATTCCCCACCGGAGTTGTCATGCTGCCGAGGTTGGCTGCCAGTGTTTGGCAGACGACAACCGGAACGATCCGGTCTTTGCGGTTTACCATCCGCAGTAGTTCCAGAGCGAATGGAACGAAGGTAATTAAGGCCACATCGTTGGTGATCAGCATGCTGGAAAAGAAACACAGAAGAATCAGAAGCTGTTCCAGCTGCCTGAGTGAATGGATTCGAAGCAGCAGTAATTCCCCGAGCTGTCGAAAGAAACCGATGTTTTGGAGGCCTGTGGTTGCTGTCATCAGGCCAAAGAGCAGGATCAGTGTGTGCAGATCCAGATATTTCAGGTATCCGGCGGACGGTGGTATGATAAACATGGAAAGGACAGCCAGAGCCAGGGCGATGGTTAAAACGGTATCCTTTTTGAGAAAAGAACTTACTTTTTGTATCATGGTAAAATACTCCCTTGAAAAGAAAAAGTGTAACTGTGACCAGTAACGAAAATAGCGGAAACCCTCATGAAAATGAAAAGGTTTCCGCTATAAAATAAAAAGAGCGCGAGACGGGACTCGAACCCGCGGCCTCGACCTTGGCAAGGTCGCGCTCCACCAACTGAGCCACTCGCGCATTTCTGAAGCATTGCTTCAACGAGTTATATAATATCATAGGTCGGTTGATTTGGCAAGCGTTTTTTTAAAAAAAATCAAAAAATATAGAAAATTCATTACTGTTCACGGGTAGGCACGTTTGAAACCGGGAGAACCGTATGAAAACGATCAAGTTTCCATATTTTCCACTGGATGTGTTCCCGCGGTCTGCACAAACCCGATGATCTGTCCGGACAGGAGTACCGTGAGGATGGAATATACCATGCGGTTTAACGGAATGTAGCTCAGTGAAAGCACCAGTACAGCAAAATCGGACAGGAGGTAGATCCACTGGATTTTGATGTGCGTCACGTGGGAAAGGCTCATCGCAAGCGCATCGTCCCCGCCCGGGGCACCGCCGATCCGCACGCAGAGCCCGGCACCGACGCCGACGAAGACCGCGCCGAGCAGGGATGCGGCAAGCGGCATATCGGCAAGCTGCGGCCACAGGGGCGGAAACTGCTCACAGATCCGGTAAGACAGGGAGAAGCTGGCGCTGGAAAGAATGGAGTAGGCGATGAACTGCCGCCCCAGAAGTTTCCATCCCATCGCGTAGCAGGCGAGGTTCATGATGAAGCCGGACACGGATGGGGAGATATGGAACCAGTGATCAAGCAGAAGCGTCATTCCTAAGACACCGCCCTCGGTGACACCGGAAAAGGAATGGACATGGTACAGGCCAAATGCCAGAAATGCACTTCCAAACAGTGCAATCAGGCAGGATTTTAGTTTTAAATCGAGGGAATGGAATAATTTCAGCAAAATAACAGGCTCCTTACAAATGATAGTGTTGTTAATGGTTTCTCTATTTTAGTATGGAAACAAATTTGTGTCAAGAATAGACAAAAATGTGGGATGTGCGTATACTGGAAGATAGGAAGACGGAAAGGGGAATGAAAACATGGTAGAAAATCATCCGGACACCCGGAAGCAGGAATACCGCGGAATTGCCTGCCTGGTGCTGTCTGCGTTCTGTTTTGCGCTGATGAGTATGTTTGTACATTTGGCGGGCGATCTGCCGTCGATGCAGAAGAGTTTTTTTCGCAATCTTGTGGCGGCGCTGGCAGCGGTTGTTTTGCTTTTGCGGGCGGGAGAGCCGTTTCGTATCCGCAGGGGAAATCTGCCGTATTTTCTGATGCGGTCAATTTTCGGCACGATGGGAGTGCTGTGTAACTTTTATGCGGTGGATCATCTGGTGCTGGCGGACGCATCGATTCTAAATAAAATGTCGCCGTTTTTTACAGTGCTGTTCAGCTGGCTGATCTTAAAGGAAAAAGTTATGCCAATTCAGCTTTCGCTGATCTTCGGTGCGTTTCTCGGCAGTATATTCGTGGTAAAGCCGACATTCTCCAATCTGGCACTTGTGCCGTCGCTGCTGGGCTTTTTCGGCGGCATCTGCGCGGGCGCGGCGTACACGATGGTGCGGAAACTGGGAGAGGCAGGAGAAAAGGGACCGGTGATCGTGCTGTTTTTCTCGGTATTTTCCTGTGTGGTTGTGCTGCCGTGGCTGATTTTTGACTATCATCCGATGACCTGGCAGCAGATGGGGATCCTGCTTTTGGCGGGCTGCGCGGCGGCGGGCGGACAGTTTGCGATCACGGCGGCATACCGCTATGCCCCGGCGAGCCGTATTTCCATCTACGATTATTCGCAGCTGATCTTCTCGACGATGCTCGGTTTCTTCATCTTCGGGCAGGTGCCGGACGGCTGGAGTTTCCTAGGATATGGAATTATCTGCCTGATGGCAATTTTCATGTTTGTGTATAACAATCGGAAGGAAAAGTGCCCGTAGATACGCTTTACAAGCGTTGTCAAATTATATATACTGGAGATAAAGCCGGTGTGAGTTCCATGTTTCAGAGAATAAAGTTCTGGAATAAAGTGGATTGCCGACATGGTTCGAAAAATGGTTTACAGGAGGGAATAGGAATGAAAAAATTAGCAACCGCACTTGTGAGTGTAGCAGCCATTATGACAATGTCAACAACCGCATTTGCAGCCGAAAATCCGGCGGAGGTATTTGACCGGGTGATGGAGAAGAACAATACGATTCAGTCCGCGGAGATTCAGAGCGGCGTCCATTCGGTCATACTTGCAAAGGATGTCATTCCGGACGGTCAGATGAAAGTTGATATGGCGATGCATGCAGAGATGGATATGCAGGATACCACCGATCTCAAGTACCTGGCACAGGTCGCTTCCTCGATTCTGGGACAGGACAGCTATTCACAGGTTTTTTATACGGACGGCTACTATTACGTAGATGCCAACGGTGTCAAACTGAAATACCCGATGCCATTAGAGCAGATCATATCCTCCGTCCAGACCGGAGTCAACACCAGCAATATGGAATCCAGCTATATGAAGGGCATTTCCTTAAACGAGGTCAATGGAAAACGTGTGCTGGCATATGAGGCAAATCCAAAGAAGCTAAACAAGAACGTCAAAGAAGCCCTCGGAACCGTGATGAACACACTCGGCACCGATGTCAATCTGGACATGAACATCCAGGAAATGAAAGGCGCTTACGTGCTGGATGACAACGATTACATTATCTATATGACAAACTATATCGTATACAACATGGAAGTCCTCGACCAGCCAATGACCTGCATTACTCTGATGGAGACCGAAGTCCAGAACCCGGGCGAGCCGGTCGTAGTGACCCTTCCATCCACGGATGGCTATGAAGACTTAATTGGTTTATACGATGGAGTCATTGAAAGCGAAGTAGAATAAAAAAACAGACAAAAACAAAAATAGACAATCAAAAGCCAGCGTTCCAATTATCGATTGTACGCATCCCACGCCAGCTGTCCGGCTGGGGCGGACATTTTTGTCCGATCCAGACGAACAGATGTAGCGAAAGCAAGCGAACAATGATAATTGGAGACGCAGGCGGCGCAGATTCCCGGACGCCTCTTTCCGCATCACGACAATCAATCAATCTATCTATTACTGCATCTCATCCTCAATCATCCGATATCCAATCCCGATCTCCGTAAACACATACTGCGGTTCCGCCGGATTCTGCTCCAGTTTCCTTCGAATATGTGCCATATTTACGCGCAGAATACTGTTATCATCGTCCGCATAGGGACCCCAGATATTCGAAATAATCGTATCATACGTCATGACTCTGCCGGAATTCTGTGCCAGCAGGGAGATAATCTTAAACTCGATCTGCGTCAGATGGACATCCCTTCCATCAACCGATACCAGATGTTTTTCAAAATCGATCGTCAGTCCCTTTGCATGGAATGGGCGCTTATAAAGCGGAGAAGCTGTGTTTAAGCGGTTGCTGTGGCGCAGGGCAGTCCGGATGCGCGCGAGAAGCTCGGAGGTGCCGATCGGCTTGGTCAGATAATCATCCGCGCCAAGGTCGAGCGCACGTACCTTTTCCTGTTCCTGCGTGCGGGCGGAGAGGACGATGATCGGGACGCTGGACCAGGTGCGGACCTGGCGGATGATCTCTATGCCGTCCATGTCTGGAAGCCCCAGGTCGAGGAGAATCAGATCCGGGCACTGGGACGTGATGATCGGAAGTGCTTCTTTTCCCGTGTGTGCGGTGGAAATGCGGTAATCCTGTGCGGACAGGGAGGTGGAGATGAAGTCGCAGATGTTTTTTTCATCTTCTACTAATAAAATAGAAAGTTTATGTGTCATGTTATTTGTCCTCCTTTGGAAGGGTAAAGTAAAATTCGGCACCGCGCGTGTGGTTGATTGCCTTGATTTCGCCGCCGTGGGCGAGAATGATCGTTTTACAGATGGAAAGCCCGATTCCCATGCCCTTTCGTCCATCCGGCGAAGTGCTGGTCGTCGAAGAAGAGCCGTCAAAGATGGTTGCCAGCTTCTCCGGCGGGATGCCGACGCCGTAATCGCGCACGTGGAAAATCGCATAGTCGGAAAGTGATTCCACATAGCACTCGATCGGCTCGGTGCTTTCAGCATGGACAACGGCATTTTCCAGCAGGTTGATGAGAACCTGTTCGATGAGGACGGCGTCCATCGGGACCATCAGGAATTCCTCCGGCACGCGCACATGGATATTGGCATCTGGAAGTCTCTTTTTTAAGCGGATCATCGCCTCGGAGAGAACTTCCTCGACCGGTTCTGAGGTCTTAGTTACCTTTGCCGTCTCATTGTTGATACGCGTGACGGAGAGCAGGTTTTCAACCATGTTTAAGAGCCAGTTAGAGTCCTCAAGAATATGGCGCACCAGCGCATTTTTCTCAACCTCCGGGAGGCTGCTTCCATTTTCCAGATATACGGTACTGGAACCGATGATGCTGGTAAGCGGGGTGCGGAGATCATGGGAGATTGCCCGCAGCAGGTTCGCCCGCATCTTTTCTTTTTCCGCTTCCATCAGCATCTTTTCACGTTCTGCCAGCACGCGCGCCTGTGTTTTCATGTTGCTTGTGATGGCGCTTGTAATGCTGGAAATTGAAAACATTGCCACGAAGGTAATCGGATAGCCGGCCATCGTGAAATCCAGCGCGAAATACGGATACGTGAACAGAAAATTGACGCAGACAACGCCGACAAAGGAGGAGAACAGACCGAAGCTGTATCCGTCCGTAAAACGCGCTACCAAAAAGACCGCCAGAATGTATGTTAGCGCGATGTTGGCAGTCGGATTTTTGAGCGCATGAAAAAAGCAGAACGCGATGATCGTGGCGGTACCCATGAAAAACAGGGTAAGTCCCCAGCTCTGTATGTATGTCGGAAGTGCACAGAATTTTTCAACGATCGGGCGGGTCCGGAACCAATTTTTTAAGGCGTCAATTTTGTGTGGATATGTTTCGCTGCCATTGGAAGTGCTGGTATCCGGAGAGTTGGGTTCGGCTGAACCTTGAAGGCTGCTGGCTGATTCTGTTTTCAGGAAAGTTTCATTGGAAGTTCCAGAAACAGAAGGTTTACTTGAATGTTTCATTTAAATAAAGAAAGTCTCCTTTCAAAAAATTCATATGGATGCTTCTATTATACAATGTTTCTTCTGAAAAATAGAGAGGAAGACTGTTAAAAAGTTGAAAAAATCGTGAAAATTTGGGATAAAAACAGTAACACAATTATTGAGAATCTGGCTGGATAAGGGCGATTTCATTGCATTTTCAGCGTCGGTGTGTTAAACTCCAAACAGTCTCCCGAATGAGGGAAGCAGGCTGACCCGCCTGTTAGAAAGTGACAAACGGGCTGCCGGAGTGCAGGACGAAAGGAATGAAAGTAAGATGAAAAAATTAGGAAGAAATGATCTGTGCTGGTGTGGAAGTGGAAAGAAGTACAAACATTGCCATGAGGCGTTTGACGAGAAGCTGATGGAGGCGGCGGATGCCGGACACCAGATTCCGGATCACGACATGATCAAGACCCCGGAGCAGATCGAGGGGATCCGCGAGAGCTGCAAAATCAATGTGGCAGTTCTGGATTATGTGGCTGAGCATATCAAGGCTGGCGTCACAACCGAGGAGATCGATCAGTGGGTATATAATGAGACGACCCGCATGGGCGGAATCCCGGCGCCGCTTGGCTATGAAGGATTCCCGAAGAGCGTGTGCACATCCATCAATGATCAGGTCTGCCACGGCATTCCGTCAGCGGATGTCGTATTAAAGGATGGAGATATCATCAACGTGGATGTTTCGACCATTTATCACGGCTATTATGCGGATTCTTCCCGTATGTTCTGCATCGGAAATGTCAGCCCGGAACATAAAAAACTGGTGGACGTTGTCAAAGAGTGCGTGGAATTAGGTCTGGAGCAGGTAAAACCGTGGGGCTTCATGGGCGATATGGCGGAAGCGGTCCAGAAGCATGCGGAAGAAAATGGTTATTCTGTGGTTCGAGAGATCGGCGGTCACGGCGTTGGTATCGAGTTCCATGAGGATCCGTGGGTTGGCTATATTGGTCAGAGAGGCACCGGTATGATGTTTGCACCGGGCATGATGTTCACGATCGAGCCGATGATCAACGAGGGAACCGAGGAGGTATTCGTGGATGGCGATGACGACTGGAGTGTATACACGAAGGATGGAAAAGCATCCGCCCAGTGGGAGATTCAGGTGCTGGTAACCGAGGATGGTCATGAGGTGCTTTCCTGGTAGTTTGCAGAGTACATAAAAAGAGACGGCGTCAAACCGTCTCTTTTTTGTACCCAAGGTGGGTGTTCTTCACAGCCGAAGGGGGATAAAAGACTGCGAAGAAATATCTATATAAAGGAAATTGTTGTTAGTCGAGCCAGATAACGATTGCGCGCATCTTGTAGTGTCATCTGCCTCATTGATGTTATGCCATTATAATACTGGATAATTGTGTCCATATTTTGACCAATATCTAAAATAAATCTAAACGAGTATTACATAATTCGAAACTTTTTCGGAACCGTTTATGAGGCTGGCACGCTTGAATTTTTCTTGTCGATTTCTTGGATGGGGTATATAATAAATCTGGTGATTAAAGGGGTGCGGCCTGACTGGATAGAAACCGCGTCCAGAACAAAGCAATTAAGAAGAAAGTGGCAGGAATTATATGGAAAATTTTTTATTTGCACTTAATACAGTCCTTCCGTTTCTGCTCTATATCGCATTTGGATATGGAGTCAGGATGTCGGGGCTGGCGGATGAGGATTTTATGAAGCGCCTGAATAAGGTGATCTTTCAGGCATTCTTTCCGATTCTGATGTTTAACAACCTGTATTCCATTCCGGAGGGAATGACATTAAATCTGCGCCTGGTGGCAGTCGCCATTATCAGCGTGCTGCTTTTGCAGGCGGTTCTGCTTGCTGTGGTTCCGCGTCTGGTAAAGGAAAATGAGCGGCGCGGCGTTATCATCCAGGCGATTTACCGCAGCAATTTCGTCCTGTTCGGCATTCCGCTGGCAACCAGCGTGTTCGGTGAGGAGGGAACACTGCTGGCGACGATGATGGTGGCGATCGTGATTCCGGTCTACAACATAACGGCGGTCGTGATTCTGGAATTGTTCCGGGGCGGCAAGGTCCCGGTTTCTGTTTTGATTAAGAATATCCTGAAAAATCCGATGATCCGCGGCGCGCTCCTGGGCTTTATCTTCCATATATTAGGAATTAAACTTCCGGTTTCCGTGGAAGGACCGATCAAGCAGTTTGCCAATCTGACAACGCCGCTGGCACTGTTCGTACTGGGCGGAACGCTGCATTTCAATGCGATCGGCGGCAATCTGAAATATGTGGTTCCGTCGATGACCTTCAAGATGGTGATCCTGCCGGCAGTGATTCTGGCGGTTGCGACGCTGCTCGGCTTTTCCGGTGTGGAACGTTTTGTTTACTTTGAAATGTACGCGACTCCGGTTGCGACGGCGTCCTATGCGATGGCGCAGAACATGGGCGGCGACGGCGAGCTGGCGGGACAGTTTGTCGTGTTGAGCACGGTCGCCTCGGTTGTGACGATCTTTTTGTGGGTCTATTTCCTTAATTCGATCGGGTGGCTCGCATAAAAATAAATATATAATAGGGGACTGCCAGACAGTGGTTTGTGGAAGAGCAACAATTGTCTGGCAGCTTTTTTTGTGGAAACAAACACTGTTTTTCATGAGAACCGAAATTTTTTTTCATAAATTAAGATGTATGTATAATCTTTTCAAAATTAAAACATTTAATAGACAAAACTGATTGAAAAAGTTATAATAGTATACAAATGCGAGAAAACTTATTTATTTTCCATGTGCTTTTGATGCTTCGAATCAGCGAATTGTATGGAATGGGAGGATGTGAAACATAATAAGGATATTGCATTATTGTTGAAAAAAATTAGGGGAAAAGGTGGTGGTTCAATGATCAAGGAGACGATCCAGGCGGTCGAGGACGCAGAGGCGAAGGCATCGGAACTGGTCGCGCAGGCTTCGGAGGATGCACGCCGCGTTAAGGCGGAGGCGGAGGCAGAAGCGGATCGAATGCTCGCAGATGCACAGAAAAGGGGGAAAGAAGCAGCTGTGAAGCAGGAAGAAGAACTGACTCTCAGAGGGAAGGAGTACGTAAAACAGGCACTGGCAGAAGCTGAGGCGGAGTGTCAGACGCTCAGAGAGACGGCGGACAGACGGAAACCGGAGGTGGTTGACCGGCTCATAGCGGAACTGGTCTAGTGAATGGAGGGATGTAGATATGGCAGTATTGCAGATGCAAAAGCTATGTATCTGTGCCCTGAAGAAGGACCGTAAGTCCCTGATGGAGTTTCTGCAGGCTGCCGGAGTGCTGGAGCTCTCTGCGGAGGCGGAGCCGGACGAGGTATTTAAGCGGACGGACACGCTGGAGGATCGGCAGAAGTTTGAGCGGAATGCGGCGACGGCGGATCGCGCATTGGAAGTGCTTGCCGCGGTGGTTCCGGAGGAAACATCGATGCTTGCTGGGCTTGCCGGAAAGCCGCTTGCAAAGGCAGGCGCGTACCGGGAGACGGAGGCGAACGCAGAGGCGCTTTTAGGTCAGGCGGAACGCATTTTGAACCTGCAAAAGCAGATCACGGAGGAAAAGACTGCGGCGCTTAGACTGCTGGCGGAGGCGGAAAGCCTGAAACCGTGGCAGAAGCTGGAGATTCCACTTGCGTATCAGGAGACGAAACGGTGTGCTATCTTAGCTGGCGCGGTCGGCGGAGGCGCTTATACGCAGGAAGAAATTTACGCTTCGGTGGCAAAACAGGAGCCGCAGCTTGAAAAATGGGAGCTGGAGGTTGTCGGAAGCGATGCCGACCAGACCTGCATTGCGGTAATTTGCCTGAAAGAGGACGAGGAGAAGCTGGAGACAGCACTCCGGTCGATTGGATTTGCCCGTCCGGCGCGTCCGGTGGAGGAAGTTCCGGCAGCTTACGCTAAGAAACTCAAAGCGCAAGCGGCAGAGCATGAGGGACGCGCGGCGGCGACGGAAGAAGAACTGAAACAGTGCGCTCCGGCGAGGGAAGATTTGAAACTGTTATCCGACTATTACCGCCTGCGGGCACAGAAGTATGAGGCGCTCGGCGAGATCTTACAGTCGGAAAAAACGTGTATGATCACGGGATTTATCCCGAAGCGCGATGCGAAAGGACTGGAGGAGAAGCTGAATAGCCGGTTTGAACTTGCAGTGGAAAGTTCGGATGTGCCGGAGGATGAGGAAGCACCGGTGCTTCTCTCCAACGGAACCTTCGCGGCGTCGGCGGAGGGCGTGACCGCGTCCTTTGGCTTACCGGCGAAGGGGGAGATGGACCCGACCGGCATCATGGCAGCGTGCTATGTATTTTTGTTTGGTCTGATGCTTTCAGATGCGGCATACGGATTTATTGTATTTTTGATGTGCTTCCTGGCACTTAAGAAATTCCCAAGGATGGAAGAAAACCTGCGGAAATCACTGCGGCTCTTTATGTACTGCGGACTTTCGACCCTGTTCTGGGGCGTCATGTTCGGCGGTTATTTCGGAGATGCGGTGGACATCGTGAGCCGGACATATTTTGGACATACGGTGACGATACCGGCGCTCTGGTTTGTCCCGCTAAATGACCCGATGAAGCTTTTGGTTTATTCGATGTTATTTGGCGTGATTCACTTATTCCTGGGGCTGGGACTGAAAGGATATATGCTCTTAAAGGATGGCAAGGTTGTGGATTTTATCTGCGACGTGGTACTCTGGTACCTCCTGCTTCTGGGGCTGATCCTGATGCTGCTTCCGACGGAACTGTTTGGTTCCATCGCGCAGATGAATATCGTATTCCCGCCGGTGCTTAATTCGCTGGCAAAGGGAATGGCGATCGTGGGCGCGCTGGGAATTCTGGTGATGTCGGCGCGCGACAAGAAGAATCCGCTCCTGCGGCTGGCGCTTGGCGCATATGATTTGTACAATATTACCGGATGGGTGTCGGATGTGCTTTCCTACTCGCGCCTTCTGGCGCTCGGACTGGCAACCGGCGTTATCGCATCGGTTATCAACCAGATGGGAAGTATGGTTGGAAATAATGTATTTGGCGTGATTGTATTTATACTGGTATTCTGCTTCGGACACCTGTTTAACCTGGCGATCAACCTGCTCGGCGCGTATGTGCATACCTGCCGTCTGCAGTACGTCGAGTTTTTCGGAAAGTTCTATGAGGGTGGCGGAAAGGCGTTCCGTCCGTTTAAGCAGATAACAAAATACGTGGAAATCAAGGAGGATTAAATATGAGCGGAATTGTATTTGCATTGTTGGGAGTTGCAGTGGCGGTTATTCTTGCAGGTATGGGTTCAGCCTACGGCGTAGGCGTGGCAGGTCAGGCAGCAGCCGGAGTCGTAACCGAGGATCCGGATAAATTCGCGAAGGTGCTTCTGCTCCAGCTGCTTCCGGGTACCCAGGGTATCTACGGTCTGCTGGTTGGTTTCATCGCTCTTTCTAAGATTGGTCTTCTTGGCGGCGGCGCTGACATGAGCATGTCGATCTCCCAGGGACTCTTATATCTGGCAGCATGCCTTCCGATCGGCGTGGTTGGTCTGGTATCGGCGAGACATCAGGGAAGAACGTCGGTTGCTTCCATCGGTATCGTAGCGAAGAAACCGGAACAGTTTGGTAAAGCGATGCTGTTCCCGGCGATGGTTGAGACCTATGCGATTCTGGCACTTCTGGTTTCGATTCTGGCAATCAATGCACTGTAATCTGGCACGGCGGAAAGAATCAAAATCAGTTAAGGAGTGAAGCGTATGAATGGATTAGATAAGATTATTGCTCAGATCCTTGACGATGCAAAGCAGGAATCGCTTGCGATTCGGGAAAAAGCAGCCGGTGAAGCGGAGACGACTCTTGCGGCAGCCGGTGAAAAGGTAAAAAAGCTGGAGGAAGAGCAGGCGAAATCGGCGGCGCAGCGTGAAAAAAGCTATGAGGAACGGCTTCGTTCTTCGGCGGCGCTAAAGAAGCGCCAGGCGATCCTTGCGGAAAAGCAGGCGATCATCGAGGAAATGCTTGCGGCGGCACACAAGGAGCTGCTGGCAAAGCCGGATGAGGCGTATTTTGCATGGATGGAGCAGCTTCTTTCCCGGTTCGTGACGGATCGGGCAGGAGAAATCTATGTTTCAAAACGTGATTTAGAGCGGATGCCGGATGATTTTCCGGCAAAGATAGAGAAGGCAGCGCAGGAAAAGGGCGGAAGCCTGGTACTGAAAAAAGAACCGAGGGAGATCGACGGGGGCTTTGTTCTGGTGTATGGCGGTGTCGAGGAAAATTGTTCTGCCGGGGCGTTGTTTGCGTCGCAGCGGGATGAGCTGGCGGACAAGGTACATGCGATGCTGTTTGGATAACGGCGGGAGAAGGTAAGGAGGGCTTATATGTCTGATACAAAATATGCCTACGCGGTCGCCCGGATCCGGGCACTGGAAAATGGGCTTTTTTCCTCCGCACAGATTGAACAGCTGCTGTCCGTAAAAAGCTACGAGGGGGCGCTGCGTTTCCTGACCGAACACGGCTGGGGGGATGCAGATACACCGCTCAGCGCGGAGGCGATCCTGACCCGGGAGAAGGCGAAATCCTGGGAGACGGTCCGCGACCTTTTGAAGGGCGACGACGCGATCCTGGCAGTGCTTTCCTACGGGGATCTCTACCACAATTTAAAGGCGGCGATCAAGGATGCAGCGGCGCCGGGCAGCCACGGCAATGTCTATTTTGACGACTGCGAGGTGGACGGCGCGCGGATGTCGAAGATCGTGGCGGAGAAGGACTGGCAGGCGCTTCCGGCACATATGCGGGAGGCGGCGAAGGAAGCCAGCGAGACATTTCTGCACACGGGCGACGGGCAGCTCTGCGATATCATTGTTGACCGGTCGGCGCTCGCAGCTATCTATGAGTGCGGAAAGAATGCGTCCGACGCGATCATCCGCGATTATGCCGAGACAACGGTCGCGGTGGCGGATATCAAGATAGCGGTGCGCTCCCAGAAGACGGGAAAACATCTGGATTTTATGCGGCGCGCGATGGCACCGTGCGATAGCTTGAATATCGAGCGCCTGTCACAGGCGGCTCTTGGCGGTGTCGGCGCGATCTGCGAGTATCTGGAAGGAACCCGCTATGGGGGCGGCGCGCAGGCATTAAAGGAATCGCCGTCGGCGTTTGAGCGGTGGTGTGACAATCAGCTGATCGAGACGATCAAGCCGCAGAAATACAACCCGTTTACGGCGGGACCGCTGGTTGCCTATATACTGGCGAAGGAAAATGAGATCAAAACGGTCCGTATCATCCTGACCGCCCGTCTGAACGGTCTTGAGGAGGAACAGATTCGGGAAAGGATAAGGGAGATGTATGTATAAGGTTGCAGTAGTCGGAGATTACGACAGCATCTACGGATTTGCGGCGCTGGGACTGGAGACATTTCCGGTGTCCGATGTAAATGAGACGGAGAAAGTATTTCTGGAACTGGCTTCTGGTTCCTATGCGGTGATCTATATCACCGAGGCGGCGGCTGCCGGGATTGAGGCAGTCATCGACCGCTACCGGGAACAGCCGCTTCCGTCCGTGATCCTGATTCCGGGTATTTCCGGGAATACGGGAAAGGGCGTGGAGTCGGTCAAGCATTCGGTGGAACAGGCAGTTGGATCGGATATTCTGTTTGGAGATGCATGATAGAAAGGTGGGTGAAACCTTCCAATGAGCAAAGGAACGATAAAGAAGGTAGCAGGACCGCTGGTTATCGCCAGCGGGATGCGGGATGCCAATATGTTTGATGTCGTCCGCGTCAGCGACGAACGTCTGATTGGCGAGATCATAGAGATTCACGGAGATGAAGCGTCGATTCAGGTATATGAGGAGACTTCCGGTTTAGGACCTGGCGAGCCGGTAGAGTCGATGGATGTGCCGCTTTCGGTTGAACTGGGACCGGGACTCCTGACGAGTATCTACGATGGAATCCAGCGGCCGCTGGACGATATCATGAAGGAGACGGGCAGCAACAACTTAAAGCGCGGCGTTGAGGTTCCGTCTTTAAAGCGTGATAAGAAATGGCAGTTTGTGCCGACCGTGAAAGCGGGCGACAGTGTGGAAGCAGGCGACATCATCGGTACCGTGCAGGAGACGCTGATCATTGAGCATAAGATTATGGTACCGTATGGTGTAAAAGGTACCGTTAAAGAGATCAAGAGCGGTGAATTTACGGTGGAGGAAACTGTAGCGGTCATTGAGACGGAAAACGGCGAAAAAGAGCTTACAATGATGCAGAAATGGCCGGTTCGGCGCGGACGTCCGTACCAGACGAAGCTGCCGCCGGTAAAACCGCTGATCACCGGACAGCGTGTCGTTGACGCATTCTTCCCGATCGCCAAGGGCGGCGTGGCAGCCGTACCGGGACCGTTCGGAAGCGGCAAGACCGTCATCCAGCACCAGCTGGCGAAATGGGCGGAAGCGGACATTGTTGTTTACATCGGCTGCGGTGAGCGCGGCAACGAGATGACGGATGTTTTAAATGAGTTCCCGGAGTTAAAGGATCCAAAGACCGGGCACTCCCTGATGCAGCGGACCGTGCTGATTGCCAATACTTCGGATATGCCGGTAGCAGCCCGCGAGGCATCGATTTACACGGGTATCACGATCGCAGAGTATTTCCGCGACATGGGTTATTCGGTGGCATTGATGGCGGATTCCACCTCCCGATGGGCGGAGGCGCTGCGAGAGATGTCGGGACGTCTGGAAGAGATGCCGGGCGAGGAAGGTTATCCGGCCTACTTAGGAAGCCGTCTGGCACAGTTCTATGAGCGTGCCGGTCATGTCATCTGCCTTGGCAGGGACGGACGCGAGGGCGCGCTGTCCGCAATCGGAGCCGTATCCCCGCCAGGCGGCGATATTTCCGAGCCGGTTTCCCAGGCGACGCTGCGTATCGTCAAGGTGTTCTGGGGACTCGATTCAGCGCTGGCATACAAGCGCCATTTCCCGGCGATCAACTGGCTGACCAGCTATTCCCTGTATGTGGACAATCTGGGAAAATGGTTTGATGAGAATGTATCGGATGAGTGGATGAGCTGCCGCCAGGGTCTTATGAGCCTTCTGCAGGAAGAGGCAGAGCTGGAGGAGATCGTAAAGATGGTCGGCATGGATGCACTGTCCCCGATCGACCGCCTGAAAATGGAAGCGGCGCGCTCGATCCGTGAGGATTTCCTGCATCAGAACTCCTTCCATGAGATTGACACGTATACACCACTGCAGAAACAGTTCCGCATGATGAAGCTGGTGCTGGCGTTCTATGAGCAGTCGAAGAAAGCGCTGGAAGGCGGCGCTTCCATCCAGAATCTCATCAAGATGCCGGTGCGCGAGCAGATCGGACGTTTTAAATATACGAAGGCAGAAGACGTGGAGAAAGAGTATCAGGCGGTCCTCGATGAGCTTGCGAAAGAGGTTGCCGATGCGGCTGGAAAGGGGGCATTCTAAATGCCGAAAGAATATAGAACCATACAGGAGGTTGCAGGTCCTCTGATGCTGGTGCAGGGCGTGGAAAATGTTACCTATGACGAGTTGGGTGAGATCGAGCTGGCGAGCGGCGAAAAGAGACGCTGCAAGGTGCTGGAGATCGACGGCGGCAATGCGCTGGTACAGCTTTTTGAGAGTTCCACGGGTATCAACCTTTCAAATAGTAAGGTGCGTTTTTTAGGCAGAACGATGGAACTTGGCGTATCGGAGGATATGCTGGGACGCGTCTTTGACGGTCTGGGCAATCCAATCGACGGCGGTCCGGAGATCCTGCCGGAGGAACGCCGCGATATCAATGGTCTGCCGATGAACCCGGCGGCGAGAAGCTATCCGCAGGAGTTTATCCAGACGGGTGTTTCCGCGATCGATGGTCTGAATACACTGGTCCGCGGTCAGAAACTGCCGATTTTCTCGGCGTCCGGTCTGCCGCATGCGAATCTGGCAGCCCAGATTGCGAGACAGGCGAAGGTGCGCGGCACGGACGAACCGTTTGCCGTTGTCTTCGCGGCGATGGGTATCACCTTTGAGGAAGCGCATTTCTTTACTGAGAGCTTTAAGGAGACGGGCGCGATCGACCGTACCGTCCTGTTTATCAACCTGGCAAACGATCCGGCGGTTGAGCGTATCGCGACCCCACGTATGGCGCTGACGGCTGCCGAGTATCTGGCATTTGAGAAAAATATGCACGTTCTCGTTATCCTGACGGATATCACGAACTACGCGGATGCGCTGCGAGAGATTTCGGCTGCCCGCAAGGAAGTTCCGGGACGCCGTGGTTATCCGGGCTATATGTACACGGATCTTGCATCCCTGTATGAGAGAGCCGGACGCCAGAGAGGCAAGAATGGTTCGATCACGATGATTCCGATCTTAACCATGCCGGAGGATGACAAGACGCACCCGATTCCGGACTTAACCGGATATATTACCGAGGGACAGATTATCTTAAGCCGTGATCTGTACCGCAAGGGCATCACACCGCCGATTGACGTACTTCCGTCGCTGTCCCGTCTGAAAGATAAGGGAATTGGCGAGGGCAAGACGCGTGCCGACCATTCGAACACCTTAAACCAGCTCTTTGCGGCGTATGCGCGCGGCAAGGAAGCAAAGGAACTCATGGTGATCCTGGGCGAGGCGGCATTGTCCGATGTTGACTTAATCTATGCAAAATTTGCGGACGCCTTTGAAAAAGAATATGTTTCCCAGGGCTACAATACGGACCGCGATATCGAGGAGACGCTGCGGATTGGCTGGAAACTGCTTTCCATCCTGCCGAGAAGCGAGCTGAAACGTATCGATGAGAAGTATCTGGATCTGTATTATGGGAAAGAGTAAAAATGCCTGTGCATGGCGGATGCGCTTGAAAACGAAAGCGGCGTGTCATAACGCGGCTGCGGGAGCTGGCGGATCTGTTGTGACAAAGTGATTGCAGGAGAGAGGTGGTACGCATGGCATCGACACAGGTCAACCCGACCCGAATGGAGCTTACGAGGCTGAAAAAGAAGCTGGCGACAGCCACGCGGGGACATAAACTGCTGAAGGATAAGCGGGATGAGCTGATGCGCCAGTTCCTGGATCTGGTCCGGGAAAATATGGCGCTGCGCCAGAAAGTGGAGGCGGGCATCCGGAGTGCGAATGTGAATTTCGTCATCGCTAAAGCCGGGATGTCCGAGCAGGCGTTAAATACCGCGCTTGCCGCGCCGAAACAGGCGGTTTATCTGGAAGCAGACAAGAAAAACGTAATGAGCGTCGATATTCCGGTGTTCCATTATAAGACCCGGACGGCGGATGAGAACGATATTTACTCGTATGGATTTGCGTTTACTTCGAGCGATCTGGACGGGGCAGTCAAGTCGCTGGCGGACATTCTGCCGGATATGCTGCGGCTGTCCGAGACAGAGAAAGCCTGCCAGCTCATGGCAGCCGAGATCGAGAAAACGCGTCGGAGAGTCAATGCGCTGGAACACGTAATTATTCCGGAGGCGCGCAAAAATATCAAATATATCACGATGAAGCTGGATGAAAATGAGAGAAGCACGCAGATCCGCCTGATGAAGGTAAAGGATATGATGCTGGAGGAGAAGCATCATTATAAGGAGAAGCGGGAGCTTTGTTCGTGATGATGAAAATGCCTCTTCTGGCGGCTTTAGGGCTGTCAGGGGAGGCTTTTTGCACATAGTTGTGAAAATGACGGGACGAGCCCACGAGGTTCGAACCGCCCTTTCGATATACCTTTGTTCGCTTGCTTTCACTACAGATGTTCGCCCATGACGGACTGCGTCCGCCCTGTTCGGACACCTGTGTTCAAGATGCGTACAAAGATATATGAAAGGCGGTTCGGACCTCGCGGGCTCGTCCCTGTGTATTGGAAAAATAAAAGAGACAGAAAAAAGTAAAGTATTTATTGGAAATATTTGGTAGAATAGGAGGAAATGAGGGGAGGAATTTTGCATGGCAAAGCAGGTACAGAGGGCGATCGGCTGGGTGGCAGCATTTCTTTTGGCGGTGGGGATGTTGTTCCTGCCGGTTTCGAAGGCGTATGCGGGTCCGGTATCGGGCGGCAGTCCTGGAAGTGGAGAGATGAGAGGTGTCTGGGTTTCGTATCTGGACTGGAATGGATGGGCGAAGGATGAGGCTGGATATAAGAAAGCGATGGATCAGACACTGGACCTCTGTGTACAGAAGGGGTTAAATGCGGTTTTCCTACAGGTTCGCCCGGATGGAGATGCGATGTATCCGTCACAGTATTTCCCGTGGTCGAAATTTGCCTCTGGAAAACAGGGAAAGAATCCGGGGTATGATCCGCTGGCATATGCGGTGCAGGCGGCGCATCAGCGGGGCTTGCAGCTTCATGCGTGGATCAATCCGTACCGGATCACGGGGTATCTGAACCGTTATTCGGATCTGTGTGCGTCAAATCCGGCGATCGCGTGGGCGAAGGACGGGGACAGTTCGAATGACCGGTGGGTATTGTGCCAGAATGGTGAGTATTATTACAATCCGGCGATTCCGCAGGTGCGCCAGCTGATTATTGACGGTGTGAAAGAGATCGTGACGAATTATGAGGTGGACGGCATCCATTTTGATGATTATTTCTATCCGAATCTCGATGACAGCAAGGCGGAAACATGGTTTGATTATCCAGAGTACCAGGCGGGCGGCACATCGCTGAGTGTGGCGGCGTGGAGACGGAATAATGTCAATGAGCTGGTAAGGGGCGTTTATAGTGCGGTCAAGTCGATCCGTCCGCAGGCATTGTTCGGTATCAGCCCGGAGGGATATTTACAGAACCTCCGAAAAGATACCCGCCAGTTTACAGATGTGGATGCGTGGATGACCCAGAGCGGCTATGTGGATTACCTGATGCCGCAGATTTACTGGGGATTTGAGGCGAAGCAGAACGGCCAGGCAGCGGGCTATGCGTTTGCAAACTGCCTGAATGAGTGGGTGACGCTGAAAAAGAAGGGCAATGTGAAGCTGTATGTCGGTCTGGCGCTCTATAAGACCGGAACAGATGCAGTGGACGGCAACGAGGTGCCGGAGTGGCAGCGGTATCATGATATCATGAAGCGCGAGGTGCAGGCTGGACGGGCAACCGGACAGGTGAGCGGTTACTGCTTCTATGATTTATCGTCCCTGACGCGTGCGGCGGCAGCGGAGGAAGTGGCGAATGTGACGGCGCTGTTCCATTAAGTGCTCCCAGATAGTTACTGTTCACGCATACGTGCCCAGTAACGGAATTTGCCGTGGCTTCGCATTTAAATACGGCAAATTCCTGCTGCCACCACGTTTTCTTACGGCACTTTCGGTTCCCAAAGTGCCTACCCGTGAACGGTAACCATGATACCTTGTTGGGGAAATGGAAACCCCTGTGGATGATTGCAACCACAGGGGTTCTGTGCTATACTGGACATACGATTGCAGTAAAAATGTTGTTGTTTACATAATGTTCAGATGGCAGCAAATATACGGACGAGGAGAGGGAAGATGAAAAAAACAGCACTTGTCATTATGGCAGCCGGAATCGGAAGCCGTTTTGGCGGAGGGATCAAACAGCTGGAGCCGGTGGGTCCGAATGGGGAGATCATTATGGATTACTCTATCCATGACGCGCTGGAAGCTGGATTTGACCGGATTATCTTTGTGATCCGTCATGATTTGGAGGAGGACTTCAAAGAAGTGATCGGGAACCGGATTGAGAAGATTGCGCCGGTGACATACGCATTCCAGGAGCTTTCGGATGTACCGGAGGGATTCAGTGTCCCGGCAGACCGGAAAAAACCGTGGGGAACCGGACAGGCGATTTTGAGCATCCGCGGACTGGTCGAAGAGCCATTCCTGGTGATCAATGCGGATGATTATTATGGAAAAGAAGTGTTCCGAAAGATTCATACATACATGGTGGAACAGATGGACGTGAACGCACCGGTGTATGATATCTGCATGGGCGGCTTTATTCTGGCAAATACGCTCAGCGAGAACGGCGGCGTGACACGCGGCGTCTGTGAGGTGGGCGAGGGAGAGATTTTAAAACGCGTAACCGAAACCTACAATATCCAGAAGACAGCGGACGGCATGACGGCGACGGACAAAGAGGGGAATCCGGTTTCGGTTCAGGAGAACCAGCATGTATCGATGAATATGTGGGGACTCACACCGGGCTTTGTGGAGGAGCTGGAAAAAGGATTTCCAGAGTTTCTTGCGGGGCTGAAAGAGGGCGACGTGAAGTCGGAGTACCTGCTTCCGACGATCATCGATCAGATGATCCACGATGGGCGCGCACGGGTGAAACTTCTGGAGACGCATGACCGCTGGTTTGGCGTGACCTACCGTGAAGATAAGGAGAGTGTGACGGAGTCGATCCGGGCGCTGATCCGTGAGGGCGTGTACCCGGAAAAACTGTTTTGATAATTTGAGGAACAGTTGATTCGGCTGTGCAGAGGATAACGTGAAAAACGGTACGTGAGAATAACATGATACGCATAAATCCTGCATAGGATACCATGTAAGCCTTGAATTAAGGGGGAATGGCAGTCCGATGCAGGATTTTGCATATTTTAAGAGTCTTTATCCGGCTGCATGTAAGCAGATGCAGCTTTGCGTGGAAGCGGTCTGTGATGAGCTGGAGTATGAGGGGAGTCCCATCTATGATGAATATCCGGATCGGATCTTTCTGGAAAAACTGACAAAACGGGCACTGGAAAAATGGCAGAAGGTTTATCCGGCTGGAACGGAAAGGACGGATACACTGACGACCTATATAAAGGCGGCGGACGTGGGCACCGTATCCACAGAAGAAGGAACGGCGATGGTGGAAAATTCCCTGAAAATAGATTCTCCTGGTGGAGAAAGAGAAGAGAATCTGGCGGGAACCAGCATACAGCCGCATCTTCCTGGAAATGATGTATGGTATGGACCACTTCGGGGCGAACAGAAGGGCGGAAACGCTGGATATATGGTGTGGGAGGCGGATGAGCCGAATCTGACCGCGCAGGAGCGCCGTCCATGGAGTCCGCCGCCGGGACCGCGCCCGGGAGGACCGGGAAATCCGTGGGGACCGCCGCCCCCGCCGCCGGGACCGCGCCCGGGAGGACCGGGAAATCCGTGGGGACCGCCGCCTCCGCCGCCGGGACCGCGCCCGGGAGGACCAGGAAATCCGTGGGGACCGCCGCCCCCGCCGCCGGGACCGCGCCCGGGAGGACCGGGAAATCCGTGGGGACCGCCGCCCCCGCCGCCGGGACCGCGCCCGGGAGGACCGGGAAATCCGTGGGGACCGCCGCCCCCGCCGCCGGGACCGCGCCCGGGAGGACCGGGAAATCCGTGGGGACCGCCGCCCCCGCCGCCGGGACCGCGCCCGGGAGGACCGGGAAATCCGTGGGGACCGCCGCCCCCGCCGCCGGGACCGCGCCCGGGAGGACCGGGAAATCCGTGGGGACCGCCGCCCCCGCCGCCGGGACCGCGCCCGGGAGGACCGGGAAATCCGTGGGGACCGCCGCCCCCGCCGCCGGGACCGCGCCCGGGAGGACCGGGAAATCCGTGGGGACCGCCGCCCCCGCCGCCGGGACCGCGCCCGGGAGGACCGGGAAATCCGTGGGGACCGCCGCCCCCGCCGCCGGGACCGCGCCCGGGAGGACCGGGAAATCCGTGGGGACCGCCGCCCCCGCCGCCGGGACCGCGTCCGGGAGGACCGGGAAATCCGTGGGGACCGCCGCCCCCGCCGCCGGGACCGCGTCCGGGGAGACCGGGGAATCCGTGGGGAGCGCCGCTTCAGGATTTTCTTCAGGTTTTATTAATGAATGAGCTGCAGGAGCGAAGACGGTGTCGGAAGTGCTGAAATGGCAATTTTCAGGTGTGAATTTTCTGAATTAAAATGCGGTAACATCCAGGTGTGACAACGAATTTTACCGATTTGGAAAAAGAACAATCGGGTTACTGGGCACGTATGCGTGAACAGTAACACAATTGGAGTTCTTACAAATCATAGAAATTCTGGAATTTGAAGCCTGCTTGTGTTATACTGAAACAAAGGCTGCCGCCGGGACAGATGGGTGCCTGCGGCAGTTTTTGGCGTGCATGACAAAACGGAAACAGTTCGGCGGGTAGATTTTCCTGTACCTGTGAAGATACGGAACTGGTATGGTGGAGAGATAAAAGGAATTGATTTGATATATGAAGAAAAACCTGAAAAAGATACTGATTTTACTGATCTTATTTGTGCTGGCAGCAGCCGGTTATTTTACCTGGTCCTGGATGCAGTTGCGGGAGGATGGGGCGGTCTATACTTCGATTGAGGACGCGAACCTTCCAGTCGCTTATGTGAATATTCTGGGGAGGCGGATGAACGAGCTGGACGGTTTCGTGGAGGACAGCCAGAAAGCGGCTGGACGCGGGGACCTGACGGTACTTCCGGCAGACCGGAAACTGTCGGTGACGATCGACAAGCTGGACTCCCAGATTACGGGGATGCAGTATGAGATCCGCAGTCTGGACGGCGAACGTCTGGTAGAACGGACGACGCTTGACCACTGGGAACAGTCAGGGGAAGAGGTTGCTGCGGAGCTTCCGATCCAGAACCTTCTGACGGAGGGAAGCGAATACCGCTTAACGATTGCGATCGCGACGGAAAAGCACCCGGCGGTTTATTTTTACACACGCGTGATGTGGCAGCAGGAGAGCCGTGTTCAAGAGATGGTCGATCTGGCGGTGTCCTTTTCTGAAAAGACGTTTGACTATGATTCTGCGAGGGAGCTGACGACCTATCTGGAGACGGATCCGAATGCGGACAACAGTTCATTGGGGCATGTGACGTTAAAAAGCGATTTCAGCCAGCTGACCTGGAAGGGGCTTTCAATGGAGCGGGTCAGTGAGCCGGAAATTCATCTGCGGGAGCTGCAGGGCATCATTGGGACGATCGATTTAAAATATGTTGTAAGTGAGATGAAGGATGGCAAGGCGGCTGCTTATTACGATGTGATTGAGAGCTTCACGATGAAGCTGGGCGCACAGCGCATCTACATGATGAATTATGACCGCCGCGCGGACCAGATTTTTACGGGGGAGAGCAGCGCCTATTCTGGCGACCGGATTCAGCTGGGGGTTTCGGATGCGGAGGATCTGCAGTCGATGCAGGACGAAGCGGGGAAATACCGTGCTTTTGTGGCAAACCGGGCGCTCTGGATTTATGATACAGGCAAAAAAGAGAGCACAAAGGTATTTGCGTTCCGCAAGAGCGAGAATGATACGAGGGTCAATTACGATACCTACGGAATCAAGATTCTGGATGTGGGCGAGGCAGGCGAGATTGATTTTGCCGTGTACGGCTATATGAGCCGCGGTAACCATGAGGGAACGACGGGAATCGCGCTGTACCGCTATGAGAGTGCGGGAAATGCCCTGACAGAGCGGCTGTATCTGCCGGCATCGACCGATTACGGCAACCTGCGCCAGGATATCAACCAGCTGTGCTACTTAAGCGGCGGCCAGACACTGTATGTGCTGATGAACCATGCGGTTTACAGTATCGATCTGACGGGGAAAGAGTACATGGTGGTGGCAGATGGCCTGACGGAGGAAAATTTTGCAGTCAGCACGGATGCTTCCCGGATTGCGTGGCAGGATGGGGCGGATATTTACCGTTCGACTAAGCTGCATGTCATGAATCTGGAGACAGGCAAGAAGGATGAGATTTCCTTCCAGGGGCAGACCGTGATCCGACTGATCGGCTTTGTCGGAACCGACTTAGTCTACGGGCTTGCCCATCCGAACGAGCAGCTTACGATGGACGGACGCGTGACGGGGCTTCCGCTGTATGCGGTCGAGATCGTCGGCAGCAATATGGAGATGGAGACCCGCTATGAGAAGCCGGGCGTCAGCCTGGTGGATGTGCGGATTCAGGACAGCCGGGTTCATCTGTCGCGGATGCGCCAGATAGGAAGCGGCTATCAGCCGATGGACGAGGATACGCTGGTCTGCAATGAGGAAGTGTCGAAAGATCCGCTGGACGGAATTGGCACGTTAAATGACAGCGCAAAGGGACGTCTCTATTGCGTCAAGCTGGATGCGGGCAAGACGGCACGGAGCACGAAGGTGCATGTTCCGAAGCAGGTGGCAGCAGAAGAAAATGATGTGATTGTGCTTCAGAGCAATGGCGCGGCTGCACAGCGGATTTACAGTGCCTACAGCGAGGGACGCCTGAAAGGGTCGTATGCGGAATTTTCCAGCGCGGTGCAGGCAGCTTACGATGGCATGGGACTTGTAACTGATGAAAATGACCGGGTTGTCTGGGTGAGAGCAAATCGGAGCGATGCGAAGACGATCCGTGACGTCCAGAATATGGCGGGAACCGTCAGCCGCTATCTGTCGGATATGGCGGACGGGAAGACGACCTCCTCGGATGGCACTGAGTTAATCGACGCACGCGGGCTGACTCTGAACCAGATTCTCTACTTTGTCTACGCGGGCATGCCGGTGGTGGCATATCTGGGAGACGGAAGCTATGGTCTGATCTGTGGATATGACGCGTACAACATCTCCTGTCTCTGGTATCCGGGCACGGAATTTGCCTACACGGATAAGATGGGACTCAACGATGCAGCGGCATTTTTCGAGGGAAATGGAGGCAATGATTTCATCTGTTTCCTTGCTAATTAAGGAGAAAACGGAAGTTACTGTTCACGGGGAGGCACTTTTGGAACCGAAAGTGCCGTAAGAAAACGTGGTGGCAGCAGGAATTTGCCGTATTAAAATGTGAAGCCACGGCAAATTCCGTTACTGGGCACGTATGCGTGAACAGTAACAAACGGAAAGCCGGTGCTTTACAAATTGAGATGTTATGATATAATCATGTAGATAACATGATATAAATTTAAGAAAATATTAAAGATATTAAAGATTTGAGGCGCCGTCTGGCGCGTGTAAGTATCGTAAGATAATAGATTTTGAGGTGCAGAATGGAACAATTTATTATGAAAGGCGGAAATCCGCTGGTAGGTGAAGTGACTATCAGCGGAGCGAAGAATGCGGCGCTGGGAATCTTGGCGGCATCGATTCTGACCGACGAGGATGTTTTAATAGAAAATCTGCCGGATGTGCGTGATATCAACGTGTTTCTGGAGGCTGTTTCGGAGATTGGCGCGACGGTAGACCGGATTGACCGGCACACTGTCCGCATCAATGCGAAGGGGATTCATGCGATACATGTGGATGACGAGTACATTCGTCGGATCCGAGCTTCCTACTATTTTATTGGCGCCCTGCTTGGCAAGTACAAAAGCGCACAGGTTCCGCTTCCGGGCGGATGCAACATCGGCAGCCGTCCGATCGACCAGCATTTAAAGGGCTTCCGTGCCCTCGGTGCGAAGGTGCAGGTGGAAAATGGCGCGGTGCTCGCACATGCGATTGATTTAGTTGGTACCCATATTTATCTGGATATGGTGTCGGTCGGCGCGACGATCAATATCATGATGGCAGCGACGCTGGCAGAGGGCGAGACGATCATCGAGAATCCGGCGAAAGAACCGCATGTCGTCGATGTGGCGAACTTCTTAAACAGCATGGGAGCCAATGTCAAGGGTGCCGGAACCGACGTGATCCGCATCCGCGGCGTCCACAAGCTGCATGGAACCGAATATTCGATCATCCCGGACCAGATCGAGGCAGGTACATTTATGTGTGCGGCAGCGATCACCCGCGGCGACGTGATGGTACAGAATGTCATTCCGAAGCATCTGGAAGCAATTTCTGCGAAGCTTATCGAGATGGGCTGTGAGGTGACGGAGTTTGATGAGGCGGTTCGTGTTGTGGGACGCCCGAGCCATGTGCATACCGATATCAAGACACTTCCGTATCCGGGATTTCCGACTGATATGCAGCCGCAGATCACTGTGACACTGGCACTGGCAGAGGGAACCAGTGTAGTGACTGAGAGTATTTTTGAAAACCGTTTTAAATATGTGGACGAACTTGCCCGTATGGGTGGACGTATCAAGGTAGAGGGCAATACCGCGATCATTACCGGCGTGAAGAAGCTGACCGGAGCACAGGTGGAGGCACCAGATCTGCGCGCAGGCGCTGCCCTGGTCATTGCGGGGCTGGCAGCGGAAGGATATACGACCGTTGATGAGATCGGTTATATCCAGAGAGGCTATGAGCATTTTGAGAAGAAGCTGCAGGGACTTGGCGCGGTGATCGAGAAAGTCGATTCCGAGAAAGAGGCGCAGAAGTTCAGACTCAAAGTGGGCTGATAAAAAAGAATGCGGTGTCACATATTGCTTGACAGACACCGCGGAGTATGTTATCGTACTGTTGAAACTTTTAACAATTAAAAAGTTCGTATATATCCCTTATTCAGAGTGATGGAGATACAAAGGATCTATGAAGTCACGGCAACCCCGTTACATGGGACTGAAAATTGGTCTCAGCAGGGAACGGAAGGTGCCAGCCTGAGCGAGGAACCGGGAGATCGGTTTATCGAGCAATAAGAGGATTTGATCGAGATAATCAAGTCCGTGTTGCTGCGGACTTTTTTTATGTCTTACGACAAACTTATCAAAGGAGGAAATATGGAGAGATTACTTTTTACATCTGAATCAGTAACCGAAGGACATCCGGATAAAATGTGTGATCAGATTTCCGATGCGATTCTGGACGCGCTCTTAGAGCAGGATCCGATGAGCCGTGTGGCTTGTGAGACGGCGACGACAACCGGTCTGGTTATGGTTATGGGCGAGATCACAACGAAAGGCTATGTGGATATCCAGAAGGTAGTCCGCAATACCGTCCGTGAGATCGGTTATGACCGTGCGAAATACGGTTTTGACTGTGATACCTGCGGCGTGATCGTGGCACTGGACGAGCAGTCCCCGGATATCGCGATGGGAGTTGATAAAGCGCTGGAAGCAAAAGAGAACAAGATGACCGACGAGGAGCTGGAGGCAATCGGTGCCGGCGATCAGGGTATGATGTTTGGTTATGCGACCAACGAAACGGATGAATATATGCCATATCCGATTTATCTGGCACACAAACTGGCACGCCAGCTGACCAAGGTCCGCAAAGACGGAACCCTGCGCTACCTGCGCCCGGACGGCAAGACACAGGTAACCGTAGAGTACGATGAGAACGGCAAACCATCCCGTCTGGATGCAGTGGTTCTTTCCACCCAGCATGACGAGGAAGTAACCCAGGAGCAGATCCATAAGGATATTAAAAAATATGTATTTGACGAGATTCTGCCGGCAGAGATGGTTGATGAGAATACAAAATTCTTTATCAATCCGACCGGACGTTTCGTTATCGGCGGTCCGCATGGAGACAGCGGTCTGACCGGACGTAAGATCATTGTGGACACCTACGGCGGCATGGCGCGTCACGGTGGCGGCGCATTCTCCGGAAAAGACTGCACAAAAGTGGATCGTTCTGCTGCATACGCAGCCCGCTATGTTGCGAAAAACATCGTAGCAGCCGGACTGGCAGACAGATGTGAGATTCAGCTTTCCTATGCGATCGGTGTTGCACAGCCGACCTCCATCATGGTAGATACATTCGGAACCAGCAAGTTGCGTGAGGATCAGCTGGTTGAGATGATCCGCAAGCACTTTGACCTGCGTCCGGCTGGCATCATCAAGATGCTTGACCTGCGCCGCCCGATCTACAAACAGACGGCTGCATACGGACATTTCGGCCGCGACGATCTGGATCTTCCGTGGGAGAAGCTGGATAAGGTGGATGAATTAAAGGCGTATCTGTAAGAGTAGGAAACGCTGCAGGGGTATCTGCCCGTAAAAAATCATAAGATCAGAACGAGGGGGCTGCCGCTTTTGCGGCAGTCTCTTTTATTACACAAAAAGGCACATGCTTTTTTATTTATAATACTTTTAGAGACGTAATCTGCAAAATATGATACACTATTTGTGGAAGATATCAGGAGCAAAAGCGCAGAAGTCCGACGCAGTTTTGCGGGAGGATTTTTGTAGGGGCAATCTGGTATCAGACCGGGCAATGACTGGAGGAAATAGGATGAAGATACGCACACGTCTGGCGATTGCTTTTGTGACGATTACGGTCGTTCCGATTGTGCTCATATTTGTGGCGGCGTTCGGACTCGTAAACTATCAGGAGCATCTGTTTCAGAAAACATACGGGCTGTCGGAGCAGATCGATCTGCTCTCCGGCAATCAGACACAGGTGTTTAACCGGCTGACGCAGGGAATCCAGGAGGAGATCCGCGAGGCGGTCGGGGAAAATACAGATTTATTTGAAGAACCGGCTTATTTGAGCAAGGTCAATGAAGAACTGCGCGATAAATATTCGTATCTGGTCATCCGCAAGGGCAAGGACATCACATTCTGCGGAAGCGAGGATGGACGCGAGCTCTGCGAACGGCTGGCGCCGTACGGTGATCAGGGAAGTATGGCAGGCAGTATTTACATGGATGGCGAGGAACAGCATCTGGTCAAACAGATCGATTTCCGGTTTTCAGATGATTCACAGGGCAGTGTGTTCATCGTGACGAACGTCGGGGATTATGTGCCGGAGATCAAGGCGCTGCTCGGAGAGATGCTGCTTCTCGGCGTGCTGATCATCAGTTTTATGGGCGGTCTGCTGATCATGTGGATCTACCGTTCTCTGCTGCGTCCGCTGCACAAGCTGCAGGAGGCGACCAAGCAGATCCGGGATGGAAATCTGGACTTTACGCTCGATGTGGATGATGAAGATGAGATCGGAATGCTCTGCCAGGATTTCGAGGAGATGCGTCTGCGTCTCAAGGAATCGCAGGAAGAAAAACTCCAGTACGACAAGGAGAGCAAAGAGCTGATCAGCAATATTTCCCATGATCTGAAGACTCCGATCACGGCGATCAAGGGGTATGTGGAAGGCATTCAGGATGGCGTGGCTTCTTCACCTGAGAAATTGAATAAATATATTCGGACGATTTATAATAAAGCAAACGATATGGATCGACTGATTGACGAGCTGACGTTTTATTCGAAGATCGATACGAACAAGATTCCGTACAACTTTTCAAAGATCAATGTGGCGGAGTATTTTGGTGATTGTGTTGAGGAAGTTGGTCTGGATATGGAGACGCGCGGCATCGAGCTGGGATATTTCAACTATGTGGACGAGGATGTGGTCGTGATCGCGGACGCGGAGCAGATGAAGCGAGTGATCAACAACATTATCGGAAATTCGCTCAAATATCTGGACAAGAAAAAGGGTATTTTAAATATCCGCATCAAGGATGACGGCGATTTTATCCAGGTCATCATCGAGGACAACGGAAAGGGAATCGCGGCGAAAGATCTGCCGTATATTTTCGACCGTTTCTACCGGACGGACTCGTCGAGAAATTCGTCCAAGGGTGGCAGCGGCATCGGGCTTTCGATCGTAAAGAAGATTATCGAAGATCACGGCGGACGCATCTGGGCGACCAGCAAGGAAGGCATCGGAACGGAGATCCATTTCGTTTTGCGCAAGTATGTCGGAGCATAGTGGCAAGTATGTCGGGGCATAGTGATTTGAAGTTTGGTCGTTTAAATAAAAACAGCAGGAGGAATTCACAGATGAGCAGAATATTAATCGTAGAAGACGAGGAGAGTATTGCAGAGCTGGAAAAAGACTATCTGGAGCTTTCTGGTTTTGAGGTTGAGATAGAAAATAATGGAGAAACGGGACTGAAACGCGGCATGGAGGAAGATTTTGACCTTCTGATTCTTGATCTGATGCTGCCAGGGGTCGATGGCTTCGAGATCTGCAAGAAGATCCGGGAAGTAAAAAACACACCGATCATCATGGTATCTGCGAAAAAGGACGATATTGACAAGATCCGCGGTCTGGGACTGGGCGCGGACGATTATATCACGAAACCATTCAGTCCGAGCGAGATGGTGGCGCGTGTCAAGGCGCATCTGGCGCGTTATGAGCGCCTGATCGGCAGCGGTATGCCGGAAAACGAGATCATCGAGATCCGGGGACTCAAGATTGATAAGACTGCCCGCCGCGTTTACATCAACGGCGAGGAGAAGAACTTCACGACGAAGGAATTTGACCTGCTGACCTTTTTAGCACAGAACCCGAACCATGTATTTACCAAGGAAGAACTCTTCCGCGAGATCTGGGATATGGAGTCGTTGGGAGATATCGCGACGGTTACCGTGCATATTAAGAAGATCCGTGAGAAGATCGAGTTCAACACGGCGAAACCGCAGTATATTGAGACGATATGGGGCGTTGGATACCGGTTTAAAGTCTGATGACTGGATAAGCCACATAAAAACGACCCTTGGGAAACGCAAACAGGAGCGCTTTCCAAGGGCCGTTTTATATTTCATAAGAAATTGCGTCCTATGAAATATAAAAGTTATTGTTCACGGGTAGGCACTTTTGGAACCGAAAGTGCCGTAAGAAAACGTGGTGGCAGCAGGAATTTGCCGTATTTAAATGCGAAGCCACGGCAAATTCCGTTACTGGGCACGTATGCGTGAACAGTAACATATAAAATGCTCCGCGAGGATGCGCACTCGCGCGAAGCAGAAACATGTCGCAAGCGACCGCGCGAGACGCCCGAATGTGCCAAGGCACATTCTTTTTTATTCCAACAGGATTT
>NZ_QUGF01000001.1:230116-343406 GCF_003479275.1 Clostridium sp. AF20-7
GGCACATTCTTTTTTATTCCAACAGGATTTGGTTTGCCCGCTTCAGATCGTTTTCGTCCGGGATACGGATGCCGGACAGGGAATAGGGAATGCCAAGCGTTTCCCATTTATAGATGCCGAGCGTGTGGTAGGGGAGAATTTCTATCTTTTCCACATTTGAAAGTGTGTCCAGAAATGCACGGATTCCATGCAGGTTGGCCGGAGCATCGGTAATGCCGGGGACTAAAACATGCCGGACCCACATGGGCTTATGAATCTGGTCTAAAAACCGGGCAAAGGAAAGAATGGATTCGTTGGAATGCCCAGTCAGAAGACGATGTTTTTCCGGATCGATGTGTTTCAGATCCAGAATAACAAGATCGGTGTGCTCTAAAAGCGTGGTCAGGCGGGAAAAGAAAGGTTCGGCGGTGGTAAATGGCTGTCCCGCGGTGTCCAGTGTGGTGTGAATGTGCTGTTCTTTGGCAAGCTGAAAAAATTCACATAAAAAGTCAGCTTGAAGGAGCGGTTCTCCGCCGCTGACGGTGATGCCGCCGCCCTCGCGCCAGTAACTCCGGTAGCGGAGTGCCTGGCGAAGAAGTGCTTCCGGGATGATTTCCTGCGAACCGGTGTGTTTAGATGGACAAGAAACACCTTCGGAAAGAGCGGATGCGCCGGAAGTGCGGGTGGAGGCGTCCGGGAGGGAAAGTCCCTTTGGCAGTACCCATGTATCCGGATTGTGGCAGTAGCGGCAGCGCATGAGACAGCCCTGCATGAATACCACGAAGCGGACACCGGGACCGTCTACGGAGCCGAAGGTATCGATGGAATGAATATAACCGGTATGCATCGTTACAGCACCTCATGGCAGGTACGGGCGATCACGTCGAGCTGCTGTTCTCTGGTCAGATTGATAAATTTAACGGCATATCCGGAAACACGGATGGTGAAGTTGGCATATTCCGGTTTTTCCGGGTGTTCCATCGCGTCTTTCAGTTTTTCGATTCCAAAGACATTTACATTTAAATGATGCGCGCCCTGATCAAAATATCCGTCCAGGACGTGAACCAGGTTGTTTTTCCGTTCTGTCTCGGAGTGACCGAGCGCCCCCGGTGCAATCGTTTCTGTGTTGGAGATGCCGTCGAGCGCATATTCATATGGAAGCTTTGCGACCGAGTTTAAAGAAGCGAGCAGACCGTTCTGCTCTGCGCTGTAGGAAGGAGTTGCGCCTGGGGCAAACGGGGTGAATGCCGGCCGGCCGTCCGGAAGTGCGCCGGTTGCCTTGCCATATACAACATTGGAGGTAATCGTGAGGATGGAGGTGGTTGCCTCGGAATTCCGGTAGGTGTGGTATTTTTTTACTTTATGTAAAAAGGTTTTTAACAGCCATACGGCAATCTCATCGGCGCGGTCGTCATCATTTCCGTAGCGTGGGAAATCGCCCTCTGTCTCAAACTTGCGGGCGATGCCGTATTCATCACGGATGACCTTCACTTTTGCATACCGGATCGCGGAGAGAGAATCGACCACGTGGGAGAAACCGGCGATTCCGGTGGCAAAGGTACGCCGGACATCCGTGTCGATCAACGCCATCTCAGCGGATTCATAGTAATATTTATCGTGCATATAGTGAATCAAATTGAGGATATTCACATAAATGCCCGCCAGCCAGTCCAGCATCTGATCGTATTTATGCATGACTTCCTGATAATCGAGGTATTCGGATGTGATCGGCGCATACGCCGGACCAACCTGCATCGGGCGTCCGTCTTTGGTAGTGTATTTCTCGTCTCTGCCTCCGTTGATGGCATAGAGAAGGCATTTGGCAAGATTGGCACGGGCACCGAACAACTGCATTTCCTTGCCTGTCTGGGTGGCGGAGACGCAGCAGCAGATACTGTAGTCGTCCCCCCAGATGGGACGCATGACATCGTCGTTTTCATACTGGATCGAGGATGTGTTGATGGAGATTTTGGCAGCATATTTCTTAAATGCCTCTGGCAGGCGGGAAGAGTAAAGTACGGTCAGGTTTGGTTCCGGGGACGGTCCCATATTTTCCAGCGTATGTAAAAAGCGGAAATCGTTTTTCGTTACCATCGGACGCCCGTCTTGTCCCAGACCGGCAACCTCCAGCGTTGCCCAGACCGGATCGCCGGAGAAAAGTTGGTTGTAGGATGGAATCCGGGCAAATTTTACCATGCGGAATTTCATTGTCATATGGTCGATTAATTCCTGTGCCTCGGCTTCGGTCAGTGTTTTTTCTGTTAAATCCCGGTTGATGTAGATATCAAGGAAGGTGGAAACGCGTCCGACACTCATGGCGGCACCGTTCTGGGTCTTAACGGCAGCGAGGTAACCGAAGTAGAGCCACTGGACGGCTTCTTTGGCATTGGAAGCCGGACGGGAGATATCAAAACCATAGATGGCAGCCATCTCCTGAATGCCCTTTAGAGCGCGGATCTGCTCGGCGAGCTCTTCCCGCTGGCGGATGATGTCATCAAACATGGCACCATTTCCGCAGCGTTCCAGATCCTTTTTCTTTTCCTGAATTAGGAAATCGATTCCGTACAGGGCGATCCGGCGGTAGTCGCCTACGATTCGGCCGCGTCCGTAGGTATCCGGAAGCCCGGTGACAATATGGCAGTGGCGGGCGGCTTTCATTTCCGGGGTATATGCATCGAAGACGGCCTGGTTGTGGGTTTTGTGGTATTCGGTAAAGATTTTATGAAATTTTGGATTGACATGGTAGCCGTAGGTTTTGGCGGCTTCCTCCGCCATCTTGATTCCGCCGAATGGCATAAATGCCCGCTTGAGTGGTTTGTCGGTCTGAAGTCCGATGATGCGTTCCAGATCTTTAAGCTCCGGATCGATATATCCCGGACCATAGGCAGTCAGGCTGGATACGATTTCAGTTTCGCATTCGAGCACACCGCCCTTTTCGTGCTCTTCCTTCTGAAGCTTTTGAAGGCGTTCCCAGAGCAGATGAGTGGCACTGGTTGGGGCAGCGAGAAAGCTTTCATCGCCATCATATTGCGTATAGTTGTTCTGGATGAAATCGCGGACGTTCACTTCGTCGGTCCATTTGGAGCCCAGAAAACCTCTCCAGGCCGTTTGAAAGATAGGTGTGTTTTGGAATGTTTGATACATAGCAGACATGTGTTTCCCTCCTGGTTGAAAAATTTCGATCCCAGCAGAGACAGTGAGAGTGAAAAAAAGTAAAAAAAATACCCACGGTCTGTGCTGTGACGCCCAGACGGTCGGCAATTTCCAGTCATACTTCATGTGGTTGATCCACTTATCCGTCAGTTGTATGACTGCTATGTTTAAGATATATCAGAACCGAAGAGGAATGTCAAGCTATATTTTGGGGAAGAGGTAGCAGTGAAGAGGTAACAGTTCAAGTCCGTAGCTGTTCACAGTAACAAAAAGAGTGCCGGAAAGAGTGGACATTTAGCAAATGACTTGATAAAATGAGTGAAGTTTTAGGACAGATGGGAATGAAAAAGGGATAAAAAGTTGCTGGGCACGATGCTTGAACAGTAATGATGAAACCTGAATTTGACAGAAATGACAGAAGAGAGGAAGAAAATGCTGGAAAAATTTTGTATCGGGCTGGTGCGGATCCTGTTAGGAGGAATCCTTCTTTTCCTGACGATGCTCAGCGCGTTTGTGACCTGCCGGGTCTATGGCGGTTCTGAGATTGTACAGTATGGAAGGGACAGTCTGTTTCTGCACCTGTTTTTTGGTGCGGGTGTGATTGGACTGACGGTGTTTTACAGGCGGAGAAAGGAACGAAAGCGCCTTGTGGGAAAAGAAAAAGTGCAAAATGGCGGCGAAGAACGGAAACGTATCTGCCGGAAAAACCAATGGCTTCTTTTAGCGGCTGCTGCCTATCTTTTTTGGATTCTCCTTGTCCCGTCCTGGGGCGGTTCTGACTCTCATCAGTGTATGGCGTCCGCGCAGGGACTTCTGCAGGGCGATTTCAGCGCCTGGGAGCCGGTGGCGTATTCATATGGGACAGCGGAAGGACCGCTTGGGTATGCGTACACTTATCCGTCTCAGAACGGGCTGATTCTCTATATGGCAGTGCTGGCATTTTTCTTTGGAGATGCGGCGTATGTAGTTTTCCAGATTTTAAATATCGGATTTTTTATTCTGGGAATCGTGAGCCTGCAGCGGATGACGGTCCGGGGAAACGAAAGGTGCAGCTTGCTTTTGTGGATGGCGTGCTGTCTGCCATTTTCTTTCTATATCCTCTTCGTGTACGGCACGATGCCAGGGTTTGGACTTTCGTGTCTGGCGATGGAACGTCTGGTGCGGTATGTAGAAGAGGGGCGGGGAAGAGACTTCTGGATTGGCGTGGCAGCAGTAGCGGCGGCGGTGATCCTCAAGTCGAATTATGAGATTGTGCTGGTGGCGCTGTTTTTGTATCTGGCATCCTCGGGAGTCTTTCGAAGGAAAGCACGCCTGCTGGTGGCAGCGGTGCTTCTGATTACAGTGTATGTGATTGGAAACCGGGGGATTCAGACAGGAATTTCTTCCGTGACCGGATGCACGGTATCGGACGGTGCGCCGATGATTGCCTGGGTGCAGATGGGACTGGAGGAGAGCAAACGTGGACCGGGCTGGTACAATGGCTATCAGGTAAAACTCTTTCAGAAGGCAGATGGGGATGCGGATCTGGCGGCCGCATGGGCGCAGGCAGATTTGCGGAAAACGATTTCAGATATGGCAGAGGAACCGGCGAAAGCCGCTGATTTCTTTGTTCGGAAGATCGAGTCAATCTGGGCGGAACCGACCTTTCAGAGTCTCTGGATCCAGGAGGTGGGAAATACCTCCTGGGCGGAGGGAAGCCCGCCATGGGAGCTTTTCAAGGAAGAAGGGGGTCTGAACCGGCTCTATGTTTTTGCGGCGAATCTGTTGCAGACGTTTGTGTATGCGATGGCATGTGTATGGGTGATTGCCGGGATGAGTACCAAAGGAAGCCAAAGTAAGCATGTTCTGACGAAACGAACATGGGAAAAGAGGATAGAAGCAGAAAAGGCAGAAAAAACTGTGAAAGCTGTGAAAAAACAGGGAATGGAAACGGTCTGGGAGAGGCAGGAACGTGGAAAACCGGACAGATGGGGGATGCTGCTTCCGGGAATCGTGTTTATTGGGGGATTCCTGTTCCACCTGGTCTGGGAGGCGAAGGGGCAGTATTCGGTGGTGTATTTTATGCTGCTGCTGCCGTATGCGTATCTGGGGATGGAAAGAGTGGCGGATGTGTTTTTAGATGTGACAGGTGCCGGGAAAGAATGATGTTTTGAGATAAAAAAGATACTGGGAACAGCCTGAAATAAGCCGTTTTCAGTATCTTTTTTATGGTTTAAAAGAGCTATGATTTCTAAAAATCTATTAAAAATTGCAATGATAAATCCGCTCCGCCGCCTGATAGAACACAGTTTCCCAGTATTTTTCCGGAATCAGCCGTTTCGTAATTTCGATGTAATCTTCATAGTTGGCGAGCGGCCAGTCGGTGCCGAACATGAGCTTATCATAGTCGCGGATGTAGGCAAGCCAGGTTTTCAGGGTACTGATATACCCGCTCTGCTCTTCCAGAAACTCCGGAATGTCAAATTTGCCCTCTAAAAGCCCAGAGAGGTCGGCGGCGACATTTTCATTTTTCTCGACAACGGCGGCGGCATCCATCAGCCACGGGTTGCCGAAGTGGCACATGACGAACTGGACATCCGGATGGCGGACGGCGGCTTCATCGAGGGTCAGCGGATGGCTGTATTTGATGAATGCTTTGGAACCGGCGGTCTGTCCGGTGTGGATGGCAACCGGCTTTTTATACGCCTTGGCGAGGTCGTAGATCGGTTCGAAGCGCTCGTCGGTAACGTAGATGGAATCATATCCCGGATAGAGTTTGATGCCGACGCAGGTATTCCGTTTTAAGTTTTCTTCGACAAGATCGCATGTCTTCTGAATCTTTTCCGGCGTCAGTTTTCGTGCTTCGACGCCGACGCAATAGCGCAGAAAATCCGGGTATGTGTGATTATCCGGGTGAACGCCGCGGTTTCCCATGACGATGCCGCCGACGATATTATATTTCTGAAAGCATTCCCGCAGATGATCTTCATTATTGATATGACCGGCTTCGATGGCAATCTCATCGAAATGCGGGTAACCGGGACAAAAGTGCAAATGTGAATCAATGATTTTCATGATGATAACAGGCGCCTGTATCAAAAACCTTTTGGAAAAAGAACGGCGCTGTCCTCCTTTCTGCTGTGATGTATGTCTGGAAGTTTTGAGAAAATCCGGTACAACAAAACTTCGGGTGTATATAAATAAGAAATGCAGTGACAGTCCGGCAGGTTCATAGAGCATGCAGCAACTGTATGAAATCAACTGTTAGTGTAGTCCCAAATGGGGTGGATGTCAAATTTTTCTCCATCTGTTTGACATCCACACTATGATCTGGTATAGTGATAGTTATGCGTATTGCAAAGGGGCAAACTGCCTCTTTCTTTTTTTGTAAATATTCCGGAAGAATGCAAAAAAAGATAACTAATATGATATATGAAATGTATCTCCGGAATGTGCAGACCGTTAATCAGACAATGAAAGGAATAGAATGGAAACAATCAGATTTGAAGATTTAGAGTTAGATGCAAAGATCATGCGTGCGATCACCGATATGGGGTTCGAGGCGGCTTCTCCGATTCAGGGACAGGCGATTCCGCTGGAACTGCAGGGACTGGATATCATCGGACAGGCACAGACCGGTACCGGTAAGACGGCTGCGTTTGGTATTCCGCTGTTACAGAAGATCGATCCGAAGAATAAGAAGCCGCAGGCGATCATTCTCTGCCCGACCCGTGAACTTGCCATCCAGGTATCTGAGGAGATCCGCCGCCTGGCAAAATACATGCACGGTGTCAAGGTTCTGCCGATCTACGGCGGACAGGAGATCGGACGTCAGATCCGTTCCCTCAAGGATGGTGTGCAGGTTATCATCGGTACGCCGGGGCGTGTGATGGATCACATGCGCCGCAAAACCGTCAAGATGGATCAGATCCACACGGTTGTCCTCGACGAGGCGGACGAGATGCTGAACATGGGCTTTTTAGAGGATATGGAAACCATCTTAAGCGCACTGCCGGAGGAGAGACAGACGCTGATGTTCTCAGCGACGATGCCGCAGGCGATTCAGCGGATCGCGGCGAACTTCCAGAAAGATCCGCAGATTGTGCGCGTGGTCAAGAAAGAGCTGACCGTTCCGAAGGTAACCCAGTATTATTATGAAGTAAAACCGAAGAATAAGCTGGAGGTTATGTGCCGTCTGCTGGATCTCTATGATCCGAAGCTCTCAGTGGTATTTTGCAACACGAAAAAGCAGGTCGATGAGCTGGTACAGGGCTTACAGGGACGCGGCTATTTTGCAGAAGGGCTTCACGGCGATTTGAAACAGGAGCAGCGTGACCGTGTCATGCGTGCATTCCGTACCGGACGGACGGACATTCTGGTGGCAACGGATGTGGCAGCCCGCGGTATCGACGTCGATGATGTTGAGGCGGTATTCAACTATGATGTACCGCAGGATGACGAGTATTATGTACATCGCATCGGACGTACCGGCCGTGCCGGACGCGAGGGCAAGGCGTTTAACCTCGTAGTTGGCAAAGAGGTTTACAAGCTGCGCGAGATCCAGCGCTACTGCAAGACCCGCATCATTCCGCAGGCGATTCCATCTCTGGACGATGTGACCTCCATCAAGGCAGATAAGATTCTCGACCAGGTGGGCGAGGTGCTGCAGGACAGCGATCTGAGCAAGGTGATCGATATTGTAGAAAAACGTGTGCTGGAAGAGGACTACACGACGCTCGATCTGGCAGCAGCGCTGCTCAAAATGATGATGGGCGAAGAGGGCGAGGAGCTCTTAGAGGAGAACCGCCCGCTGCGTGAGCTGGAGGATCTCGAGGATGAGAGCCGCCGCAGCCGTGGTGGAAGAAACGGCAGAGGAAGCCGTGGCAGAAATGAGGACGTAGCGCGTCTCTTCATCAACATCGGAAAGAACCAGGGCATCCGTCCGGGCGATATCCTCGGTGCGATCGCCGGAGAATCCGGCATGCCGGGACGTATGGTCGGAAGTATCGATATGTTCGATAATTACACATTCGTCGAGGTGCCGAGAGAGCATGCGGACGTTGTACTGCAGGCGATGCGCGGTGCGAAGATCAAGGGCAAGAACGTGCATATGGAGAAGGCGGACCGGAAGTAAAGAGCATATTGAAATTATATTTGGCATATGCTATAATGCCATTAGGCGAAAAGACAAAAGTGTTCAAAGTGGCACAAAAACAAATCCCTCAGGTGCGGGCACACCTGAGGGATTTTATTCCATTTGGGCGAGGTGGCTTAAGCCTCTGGCTGACTACCTAACGATGTCCGTCCAACCACTTGCATATGTAATAGGCGATTACACTTGCCACGACGGACACAAGAAAAGACAGAAATATATTCAAAATGGCACCCCCCCTTTCTGCACCTGTCTAGGGGTGGTAGCTGTATTAGTATATCATAAAGATAAAATTATAAAAAGTCATCTTTGAGATGTTTTGTTTGTCTCAAAGATGACTTTTTATCTTAATAACTTTAAAATTTGCTCTTACAGCTCCGCCGTAATAAAAATATCATAAATCGCTTTCACAGCCGCCTCGAAATCTGCGTTCTTCACGCCGATGATGATGTTGAGTTCACTGGAACCCTGGTCGATCATCTTGACGTTGATGCGGGCGTGTGCCAGAGCGGAGAAGATGCGTCCGGCAGTGCCGCGGGTGGACTTCATGCCGCGTCCTACGACGGCGATGAGTGCTAAATCGGACTCAAGCTCGATGGAATCCGGCTGTACCGCGCGGTGGATGTTGGAGATAACGAACTGCTCATGCTGTTCGAATTCGGACTGGTGTACGAAGATGGTCATCGTGTCGATTCCGGACGGCATATGCTCGAAGGAAATACCGCAGTCCTCGAAGACACCCAGAACTTTTCTCCCAAACCCAATTTCGGAGTTCATCATCGCTTTCTCGATGGTAACAGAGCAGAAACCAGTCTTTCCGGCGATACCGGTGATGGTGTATTTCGGCTTCCGGCAGGTATTCTCGACGATGAGTGTACCCGGATCCTCCGGCTTGTTGGTGTTGCGGATGTTGATCGGGATGCCCTCGCGGCGTACCGGGAAGATGGCATCCTCATGAAGGACGCTGGCACCCATGTAAGCCAGTTCACGCAGTTCTTTGTAGGTGATGGTCTCGATCGGAACCGGATTTTCCACGATGCGCGGGTCGGTTACCAGGAAACCGGATACATCGGTCCAGTTCTCGTAGAGGTCTGCGTGAATCGCGCGGGCTACGATGGAGCCAGTGATATCCGAACCACCGCGGGAGAAGGTGTGGATCGTGCCGTCCGGATTGGACCCGTAGAAGCCTGGGATGACGGCGCGCTCAGTGTGCGCGAGGCGTTCGGACAGCTCTTCATTGGTTTTCTCGGACAGGAATGTACCATTCTCGTCAAAGAAGATTACCTCGGCTGCATCGATGAACTCATAGCCCAGGTAATGGGACATGATGATACCGTTTAAATACTCACCGCGGGAAGCTGCGTAATCGCTGCCTTTTTTTGCGATAAAGTTTTCCTCGATGGTCTTGAACTCATAATCGAGGTTTAAATTCAACTCCAGACCGTCGATGATCTGCTCATAGCGCTCTTTGATGGCGGAGAGAAGCTTGCCGTAGCTTGCGCCGGTGGAAGCTGCCTCGTAGCAGGCATAGAGCATATCGGTTACTTTGGTGTCATTTTTGTTGCGTTTGCCCGGAGCAGACGGTACAACGTAGCGTCTGGATTTATCAGCACGGATAATATCTCCGACTTTTTTGAACTGTTTTGCGCTGGCGAGGGAACTTCCGCCAAACTTTACTACTTTCTTCATGATGTTCTTTGTTCCTTCCTAAAGTAAATATTGGGTTAATTCAGTTTCTGGATCTTCGGAAAATACTGGAACAGTACCTTGGCAACCAGTTTGTCGCGCTTGACGTATTTGTGCGTCCAGCGGCGGGCGTCGTTGGAATAGTTCCGGTTGTCGCCCAGCATGAAATAGCAGCCATCCGGCACTTCGTAGTGCTGCGGTTCCTCCGGTTCCATCGGTTCATGCAGATACGGTTCGTCGAGCGGTGTATCGGAACCATTTAAGTATACCTTGCCGTCTACGATGTCGATCGTGTCGCCCGGCATACCAATGATACGTTTGACATAGTACGTTTTGATGCCTTTCGCTTCATCATCCGGATAAATGAAAATGGCGATGTCACCCCGCTGCGGATCTCCGAATTTGTAGCTTAACCGTGAGCCGATGACGCGGTCGCCAGCCATGATGGTCGTTTCCATCGAGCTGGTCGGGACTTCGCTGTTGGCGATGATGAAATGGTTGACGCAGAATGCGATAATAGCGGCGGCAACCAGAACCTGAATCCAGCTTATGACCTCGTCCTTGAGATTGAAGCCTTCCTTGCGGCTCTTGCCCTTCTTGGATTTTGCGGCATTTCCGGTACCTGAAGCGTTGTTGTTCTCTTCGGGCGTATCTTCCAAATCGTGTTCCGAAGAGTTCTGGCCTGGCTGGTTGATGCCGATTTTTCCGGCGCGGAGTTCATCGAGCATCTCATCCAGTTCCTGATCGGAACGCCCGGAGAAATTGCTTCGGGACGAAATATGGTCTCTATCTTGATCTTCCATATATATCTCCTCTCTCTGCTGTTGCTGTCTGTGTGACGTTATCTTATGGCACTTTCAGTTCCAAAGGTGTCTGCTACGGCAGTAACGTTTGTGCAACGCATGAGCAGTAATAGGCTACTGTAAATGGTAACCTTCTGACATAATAGTGTATATGAGATGCCTTGATTTATCAAGTTTTTTCACGAAATTTCGGGAAAATTCATAAATGTTTTGAAGTGTATGATTGTATTATTGGGCGCGGGATGCTAAAATGAAGCTAAAACCAAAAACCACAAAGGAACGCAAGGGGGCGTATGTATGGATAAAACATTATACGATCTGATGGACTGGGCTGGAATTGAAGAAATTGTCTATTCGGAAGCGGCAAACCCGCACCGGATGCTGGGAGCCCATATGACGCCGGAGGGAATGCTGGTACAGGCGTTTATTCCGACGGCGCGCGATATTACGGTCAAACTTTCGGCAACCGGCAAGCAGTACCAGATGGAGATGGCGGACGAGACTGGCTTTTTTGCGGCGCTGATTCCGCGCAAGACTCTGGCGGATTATACCCTCCTTGTGTTTTATGATAATGGTACGTTAAGCGAGATACACGATCCGTATTCCTTTGCACCGCAGTTTACGGAATCGGATTTGAAGAAATTCGAGGCGGGCGTCCACTACAGCATTTATAATAAGATGGGCGCGCATCCGATGACGGTCAAAGGTGTGAGCGGCGTCTATTTTGCAGTCTGGGCGCCGGAAGCGATGCGCGTGAGTGTCGTCGGTGATTTCAACCTGTGGGATGGCAGACGCAGCCAGATGCGGCGGTTGGGAGATTCGGGCGTGTTTGAGATTTTTATCCCGGAGCTAAAAAAGGGCGCTGTTTATAAATATGAAATTAAGTTCAAGAACGGCGACCCGGCGCTGAAGGCGGATCCGTATGCGAACTATGCGGAACTTAGACCGAACACGGCATCCATCGTCTGGGATCTGGACGAATATAAATGGAACGATCAGGACTGGATGAAGAAACGGGCGGCGCTCGACACGAAGACGGCGCCGATGTCGATCTATGAGGTGCATCTCGGTTCCTGGATGCGAAAACCGACCGAGGTGGATAAGAGAGGACGCGAGATTGTCGGATCAGAGTTTTACAATTACCGTGAGATCGCGGTCAAGCTGGCGGAATATGTGAAGGAAATGGGGTATACCCATGTGGAACTTCTGCCGGTCATGGAACATCCGCTGGATGCTTCGTGGGGCTATCAGGTGACGGGATATTACGCACCGACCAGCCGCTTCGGCACACCGGATGATTTCATGTATTTTATGGATTACCTGCACGGACAGGGGATTGGCGTTATCCTTGACTGGGTTCCGGCACATTTCCCACGTGATGCATGGGGCATGGCGCAGTTTGACGGAAGCTGCCTCTATGAGCACAAGGATCCGAGACAGGGGGCGCATCCGCACTGGGGTACGCTGATCTACAACTACGGCAGACCGGGGGTTTCAAACTTCCTGATTGCGAATGCGATGTTCTGGGCGGACCGCTATCACGCGGACGGCATCCGGTTTGATGCGGTGGCGTCGATGCTGTATCTGGATTATGGCAAGAATCCGGGTGAATGGATTGCCAATATGTACGGCGGTCATGAGAATCTGGAGGCGGTCGAGTTCTTAAAGCATCTGAACTCTGTCTTCAGGGGACGCAAGGACGGCGCGATTCTGATTGCCGAGGAATCGACGGCATGGCCGAAGGTTACCGGTGACGTGAAGAACGGCGGTCTTGGCTTTGATTATAAATGGAACATGGGCTGGATGAACGATTTTCTGGGCTATATGGAGCAGGATCCATATTTCCGGTGCCACCACTACAATGAACTGACCTTCAGCATGATTTACGCCTACAGTGAAAATTTCGTCCTCGTTTTCTCACATGACGAGGTGGTTCACGGAAAAGGTTCCCTGGTCAATAAGATGCCGGGACAGACGTTTGAGGACAAGTTTGCGAACCTGCGGGCGGCATACGGTTTTATGATGGGACATCCGGGCAAGAAACTCCTCTTCATGGGACAGGATTTCGCCCAGATGGATGAGTGGAATGAGAATGCATCGATCGAGTGGGAGCTGCTGCAGTATCCGATCCACAGCCAGATGAAGGAGTATGTGAAGGAGTTAAATCACTTTTATACCAGCCATCCGGCACTCTATCAGAAAGATTATCAGACGGAAGGCTTCGAGTGGATCAACTGCATGGATGCAGCGGACAATATCATTGCATTTCTCCGGCGCGGCGCGGATGAGACACTGCTCTTTGTCTGCAACTTTGCCCCGCAGCTGCATGAGAAGCTGACGGTCGGCGTACCGTTTAAGGGAAAATACAAAGAGATTTTCAACAGCGATGCGGAGAAGTTCGGCGGAAGCGGAAAGGTCAATCCGCGTATGAAGTCCTCGAAGGCAGAGGAATGTGATGGAAAGGAAAATTCCATCACGATCCAGCTGGCGCCGCTTGGCATCAGCGTCTTCAACTGCACGCCGACGGAGCCGGAGAAGAAAGAAAAACCGGCGAAGGCGAAAAAGACGACCCACAGCACTAAGAGTGTAAAAGAAAAGGCTGAAACCGATCTCCAGAGCATGATGGCGGATGCAGCGGCGGCATTCAATGGAAAAGCCGGGGGGACAGCTGCTGCGGCAGCAGAACGCCTGGCGGGTATTTCAGATAAGCTGGCAGAGGCGAAGGCGGGGCTTTCCTCCAAGATTATCAGTCTGTCCTCGATTGCGAGACGACAGGCGGGATTGGAAGAAGGTCTGGATAAAAAGGTGGGAAAAGAGTAAGTACAGGAAGGAATGAAATAGATGGCAACAGCGGCAGAGCTGACAGGCGAGGAGATCGCGGCGGTAGCAGAGTCACTATCGGATCCGGCAAATTTGAACGTGGATACGATGGCTGCGATCATGCACCGGATTGGCCCGGGGCTTATGGCATTGGGACAGAAGGTACTGGTGGCGCTCATCATTTTCCTGATTGGACGTAAGGTCATTTCGATGATCGAGAAGATGCTGTCCCGCTCGATGGAGCATGCCGGTATGGATGTGGGTGTGACTCGTTTCCTGCGGGCGCTGACCCAGTTTGTGATGAATGTCTTCCTGCTTTTTATGATTGCAGGGCAGCTTGGCATGGACAGCGCCTCGATTGTGGCGGTTCTTGGCGCGGCAGGTCTTGCGCTGAGTTTGGCGCTCCAGCAGAGTCTTGGAAACTTTGCGGGCGGACTCTTGATTTTAATTATGAAACCGTTCCGGGTGGGGGATTATATCATTTCCCCGTCCGGGGAGGGAAGGGTTTCGATGGTCGGGCTGGTTTACACGACTATCCTGACAACCGATAATAAAGCAATTACCATCCCGAATGGCACCCTTTCAAACTCAACCGTGACCAACGTGACGGCGATGGACAAGCGGATGCTGGAACTCAAGGTCGGTATCGCCTATGAGGCAGATATCCGGACGGCAAAGGCAGTGTTAGAGCGCGTTTACAGGGAACATCCGATGGTGAAGAAGGACGAGGACATCAAGGTATTTGTGGACAGCCTGGGCGACAGCAGCGTGGTGCTTGGTATCCGGGGCTGGGTAGAGACGTCCGATTACTGGCAGACGAGATGGGACATTCTGGAACGGATCAAGCTGTCATTTGACGAGGCGGGCATCGAAATTCCATACAACAAGATGGATGTACATTTGAAACAGTAGCAATCGTTTAAACAGTATAAGCAATATAGACAGAGGAACAACCATGATTGACAGAGCGGCAAAATTCGCAGAACAGGCGCATAAGGGCGCACACCGGAAGGGAACCAGAATTCCGTATATCGTTCATCCGCTGGAGACGGCGCTGATTGCGTCGATGCTGACGAACGATGAGGAGATACTGGCAGCGGCACTTCTGCATGATACGATCGAGGACACGGGTGTGACCTACGAGGATTTGAAACAGGAGTTTGGCACCCGGGTTGCGGATCTGGTCGCGGCGGAGAGCGAGGATAAGTCCAAAACCTGGATTGAGCGCAAGGGGCACACGCTGGAACATCTGAAAACAGCGAGTCCGGCGGAGAAGATCCTGACGATGGCGGACAAGCTGAGCAATATCCGCAGCATGGCGCGTGACTATCTGTTGGTCGGGGAGGAGCTCTGGCAGCGGTTTAATATGAAGGACAGAGAGAAACAGGCGTGGTATTACACGTCGATGATAGACCTTTTAAAGGACTTGAATGAGACACCGGAATATCAGGAATATGTGCGTCTCTGCGGCAAGGTATTTGGCGGGATCGCAGGGTGTTGTAGTTTACAAAATATATGAACGGCAGCATAAAAACAACATAGGATGACAATGAGAAACTGCAGCAGCCAGTCAGAAAGAATGGCTGTCGGAGAAGGATGGTAGGTTCTGAGATTTTGCGGAAACGGAAAGGTCATTCAGTTCAGTAAAAGGGGAAGAGACATGATTTTAAAAGATATTTGGATGGATGTAAAAGCGGTTCAGGAGCGAGATCCGGCTGCGAGAAATGCATTGGAGGTACTACTTTTATATCAGGGCGTACATGCCCTGATCTGGCACCGGGTGGCGCACTGGTTTTATGAGCACCATATGTTTTTCATTGCGCGCCTGATTTCACAGGTGGCACGTTTCTTTACATTGATTGAGATTCATCCGGGTGCACAGCTCGGACACGGTATTCTGATTGACCACGGCTGCGGCGTTGTCATCGGTGAGACGGCGGTGGTCGGCGACAACTGTACGATTTACCAGGGTGTGACGCTGGGCGGTGTCGGAACACAGAAGGGTAAACGTCATCCGACGCTGGGAAATAATGTGACGGTCGGTTCCGGCGCAAAGATTCTCGGTTCTTTCGAGGTCGGTGATAACTGTTCCGTAGCGGCAAATGCGGTTCTGCTCCGCCCGCTCGAGGAAAATACCACGGCTGTCGGCATTCCGGCGCGTCCGGTCAAGAAGGACGGCGTGGCGCTGCCGAAGAAGCAGAAGATGATCATCGGCGAGGACGATCAGCGTATTTTAGAGCAGATCGACGCGCTCCGGAAAGAGCTTCAGGAACTTAGAGAAGAGTCGGCAAACCTGCGGAAGGAACTGGAGGCAGTGCGGGCAGGACAGGAGAAAGCCTGACACAAAATTATTCATAACGCCCCTTTCGGCTGCATAAATTTCTTTGAGAGAAATGCGTGCGGTTTGGAAAGGGGCGTTTTTTATGATAGAGCTGATCAAAAAAGAGATACATATGAATCGGCAGAGGGGGACGGCGGTGTCGCAGCTGACGCTGGATGATGATTTTATTGTGCCGGATGCGCTGGATGATGCGGTGCAGATACTGCTGTCAGACGGGGAAGTTCAGATAGAAAATTCACGGATTCAGGGAGAAAAGGTGCTGATCCGGGGAAAGCTTGTGTTCCGGGTGCTGTACCGCCGGGAGTCGGGCGGGCTGCAGGCGATGGGCGGGGAGATTCCATTTGAGGAAACGGTCAATGTGCCGGAGCTTTCGGAGCGCGACTATACGCAGATCGTATGGAATATCGAAGATTTGAATATTACCATGATTCATTCGCGCAAGCTGAGCGCCAAAGCGGTGCTGACGCTTACGGTGCGGGCGGAAAGCCGCGTCGATGCGCAGGCTGCCGCGGACGTCGAGACGGACGATGCGGGGCTGCAAGTCCTGAAGAGAAGCGTTCCGGCAGCGACGCTTGCAGTGCGGCGCAAAGATATCTACCGGGTCCGGGAGGAAGTAAGCGTATCGGCAAATAAGCCGAATATTGAGACGATTCTCTGGCAGGAGATGCGTCTTCGGGATGTTTCGGTGCGCCCGTTGGATGGAAAACTGCATCTGGACGGTGAATTGTCGGTGTTCCTGATTTACAGCGGCGAGGGCGAGCACACGCCGGTTCAGTGGTTGGAGGAGAGTATTCCGTTTTCCGGTGAAGTGGAACTCTCGGAGGCGGTGGAGGAGATGATCCCGGCGGTCGGGGTCCGGATTCTTCATGCAGAGGCGGACAAAAAGCCGGACAGCGATGGGGAGATGCGCGAAGTGGAAGTGGAGGCGGTGCTGGAGCTGGACATCCGACTTTATAAAGAAGAATCAGTGGAACTTTTAAGCGATCTCTATTCGACCGGCTGCGAGGTCGTGAGCGAGCAGGGGGAGGTGTGCTTTGACCGGCTTTTGACGCGCAACAGCTGCAAAATGCGGGTGGGCGGAAGCGTTTCTTTTCAGAAACCGGATCGAATTCTGCAGATTTGCCACAGCAGTGGGATTGTCCGGCTGGATGAGAGCCGCCCGTCAGAAAACGGTCTGGCGATCGAGGGAGTGCTGGAAGTCAGTCTCCTGTATCTGACGGATGATGACGCGGCGCCGGTCGGGGCAATTTCTGAGGTTCTGCCATTTTCCGGCACGGTCGAGGCGGAGGGGATCCGGGAAGACTGCGTCTGGCAGTTGAATCTGGGGCTGGAACAGCTCGGCGCGGTGATGCTGGGTGGCGGTGAGGCGGAGGTCAAGGCGCAGCTCACGGTGGAACTGCTTGTATTCCAGCCGATGCAGGAAGCGGTGGTTACATCCGTGCAGACACAGCCGTTCGATTTAAAGCGCTGGGAGCAGCAGCCAGGGATTGTGGGTTATATTGTGCAGCCGGGGGATTCTCTGTGGAAAATTGCAAAAAAATTCCACACGACGGTGGATCAGGTGCGGGAAATGAATGAAATCGACGGGGAGGAAGCCGGTGCAGGGGCGCGGCTGCTTCTGATCAAAGAGGTAACGGCGGGTAACTGTTCATAGGTAGGAATTTTAGAGAGAAAAAATCGTTTCTGTTCACGGGTGGGCACTTTTGGGACCGAAAGTGCCGTAAGAAAACGTGGTGGCAGCAGGAATTTGCCGTATTGAAATTCGAAGCCACGGCAAATTCCGTTACTGGACACGTATGCGTGTACAGTAACAAAAAATCCAGCCGGAATGGTTGCATTTGGGGGAAAACTTTATATACTATTATTGTAACGGTTCAATATCTTCACAGTTACAAGCAAAAATCCATGCAGATTTGACTTTGACAAAGGATTTTCGCCTTGTAAGCCAGGAAAACGCATCCGGCCGGTGCTTGATGATAGATCCGGGGAAGGAGTTTCCCGAACCGGGCGGTGCCCGTGCATTGCAAGGCGCGGCGCCGTTTACATAGGGCATCCGGATGCGTTTTCCTGTGTACTGAGAAATTTTTGTCGGGAGTGCGAACCATAAAGGCAGGATGAGGCATGAATTATACATATCTTTTGCGCTGCGCGGACGGAACCTTGTACTGCGGGTGGACGAACCATCTGGCAGCGCGGGTGGCGGCACACAATGCCGGGAAAGGTGCAAAATACACGAAAACCCGCCGTCCGGTAGTGCTGGCATACTATGAAGAATATGCGACGCGCAGCGAGGCGATGCGCCGGGAGGCAGCGCTCAAGAAACTGACCAAAAAGGAAAAAGAGGCGATGGCAGCGCTGGGACGGACGGAGCTTCCGGTGGATGACGAGACGTAGATATATCGCGCCGGGGCAGATTATGTACGAAGAATTGGTACAAACAATAGCGGTAAAGGCAAGAAACAGCAGTAGAAATTGGTAACTGTTCAGTAGGTCTGCACATTTACTGTGCTGACCGTACGAAAACATGGGCCAGCAGGCAAAAATCCCATTGCCGTAGGCAATTTTTAATGGATTTTTGCGCGTGACTGTGAAGGTACTGAACAGTTACAGAAATTGAAAGATAGAGAGAAAACAGGAGCGGATAGGTACAGTGAGAAAAAGTAGAAGAAACAAAGGATGTATAGTGATGGCAACAGTCCTTCTGGCAGCGCTGCTTGGCGGCTGTTCGTTTCTATCGAAGGAGGCAGACGCGACGGAGGTTTCCAGCAAGGCGGAAACGGAAAGTCCGGGTGCCACACAGGAGTCGGAGACTGAGACAGCTGAGACAGAGGAGACACAGGAGAGCCATGAGGCTGCCGAAGACGAAGAAAGCGGGGAAGAGGAAACCGAGGACCATTTCGTGGAAAAGAAGATCGTGGTGGCAACGGATATGCACTATTTTGCCGAGAAACTGGCAGGAAACCGCTGTGATTCCTTTGTCGGAATGGCGAGGGGCGGAGACGGGCGCGTGCTGGAGTACGGCTGGGAGGTCATGGACGCCTTTCTCGATGATATGAAGAAGGAAGATCCAGACCTCCTGATTCTGAGCGGAGATCTGACGCTGGACGGAGAGAAAGCGAGCCATGAGGAACTGGCAGAACTTCTGGAAGGACTCAGCGAGGCGGGAATTGAGGTCGCGGTTATACCGGGAAACCACGATATCAATAACCCGGATGCCCGCCGCTATACGGCGGATGGAGCGGAAAAGGTGGAGTCCATCACAGCGGACGAGTTCCGGGATATCTATGCTGATTTTGGCTATGTAGCGGCGGACAGCCGGGATCCGGCATCGCTGAGTTATCTTTATAAGATAGACAGTGCAAACTGGGTGCTGATGCTGGATTCCTGTCAGTATGAACCGAAAAATGAGGTCGGCGGCATGATCCGCCGGGAAACGTATGAGTGGATGGAGCCGATTCTGGAAGAGGCGGAGCGGGAAGGCGCCCGCGTGATATCCGTCAGCCATCATAACCTGCTGGATGAGAGCGGAGTGAGCCGGACCTTTTATGACAACTGTACGATCGAGCACAACGAGGAACTGGTGCGGATGCTGTCGGATCATGGCGTGCGCCTGCACTTGAGCGGACATCTGCATATCCAGCATTATAAGGAAGACGAGGACACGGGCATCTATGAGGTTGTGACGGGTTCCATGGTGATGGCTCCGTGCCATTACGGGATTGTCCGCATCTGGAACGACGGGACCTACCAGTATAATGCGAAACCTGTCGATGTGGACGGCTGGGCGATACGCCACTCGTACCACAACCGAGATCTGGCAGATTTTACGGCTTATTCGGAGTCGATCCTGCGTCGGGCGGCAATCCGCGATGCAATTCGGGATCTGAATCGCCATATCGAGGATCGCCATGCATTTTTTACGGACGAGAAGAAACAGGAAATGGCTTCGTACTACGCGGATCTGTGCGTGAATTATTATGAAGGACGGATGTATCAGATCGAGGAAGCCGCAAAGGAAAATCCAGTGCTGGAAGATTGGAACAAGATCGGCTATGTCAGCGAACTGAGCGATTTTCTGCAGAATATCCTGGAGGACGAGGCGAAGGACTACGGGCATCTGAAGATTCCGAGCGTACATTAAATAAAAATGGAGGTACCAGGAGGCATGGGAGAGACAAAAAAACAGCGTTCGCCGCTGACAACGCTCTGCTACATTGAAAAAGACGATTCATATCTGATGCTGCACCGCATTAAGAAGAAACAGGATGTGAATGAAGGAAAATGGATTGGCGTCGGCGGACATTTTGAGGAGAATGAAAGCCCGGAGAACTGCCTGCTGCGCGAAGTGAAGGAGGAGACAGGGCTGACTCTGACTTCCTGGCGCTTCCGCGGAATCGTGACGTTTATCGCGAAAGGCTGGCCGACGGAATATATGTGCCTGTACACGGCGGATGGATTTGAGGGAACGCTTCGCGAATGTGACGAGGGCGAGCTTGCCTGGGTGGCGAAAAAGGATGTATCGGCTCTGCGGCTCTGGGACGGCGATCGGATCTTTTTGAAGCTTCTGATTGAAAGGGATACGTTTTTTTCATTGAAATTGTCATATGATGGGGACGAGCTGATAGAAACTGAGCTGGACGGGGTAAAAATTACATACAAATAAGCACGCAACTGCGGGTTGGTTGGGGAACGAGGGTTCTGCAGTGCGTGCTCATGAGGAATAATCAATATATGGGAACCGATTTTGGGGAAAATCGGGGTGGTTGGCTATGCCAGAAAGATAAGAAGATGAATTATTTTCTCTTGTTCCTTATCTTTAACTTGATTATATATCATTCATCGTATATAATCAAATATAAATAAGAAGATAATTATTATAAATTTTTTGTTATAGAATCACAAGTGGACAAAAGTGCCGGAAACCCTGTAGATAAAGGGGAAAGAATGGAACGGAATGAGAATGTTCACGGGCGGGAAGTTTCGGGATGAAATATCCCGCAGGATGCAGCGATGAGAAAAAGCAGGGTACATAGGAGGAAACATGTTCGACGGAAAAGAGTATGTATACGCGGTCTACGAGGAAAAGAGTTTTTCGAAGGCGGCGCAGAAACTGTATATTACGCAGCCGGCGTTAAGCACGGCGATCAAGAAGGTGGAGAAAAAGATAGGAACTCCGATTTTTGACCGGAGCACCTCTCCGATCGGACTGACGCCGGGCGGTGAAGTTTATATCGACGCGATCGAAAAGCTGTTTGCGCTGGAACAGAACACGCTCAATCAACTGAATAACTTAAATGGGCTTCTGGCGGGCAAGCTGTCGGTTGGCGGAACGATCTTTTTTACCTCGTTTGTACTTCCGGGCGTGTTGAGCGAGTTTTCTCATCGGTATCCGCAGATCAAGATTGATCTGCAGGAGGGCACGACCACACAGCTGACCGATAAGCTGGTTGCTGAGGAACTGGATCTTCTGATCGATAACTCGGAACTGGATGACAAAAATTATGAAAAGTATTATTATAGCACGGAGAGAATTATTCTGGCTGTTCCGAAGAGTTTTCCGATCAATGAGGAGCTGACCCAGTATCAGCTTACCGCGGAAGATATCCGGGCAGGACGCCACAGTCAGGCGGAGTTCCCGGTACTGCCGCTGCCGCTCTTAAAGAGTACTCCGTTTATCTTCGTCAAAGAGGAAAACAGTATTTACAAGCGCAGCATGAAGATGTGCAGCCGCCAGAATTATTCGCCGAATATTATCATGAAACCGGACCAGGTTGTCTCTGCGTTCAACATGGCAGGACGGGGCGTGGGCGCGACCTTCATCCCGGATGGCCTGATCGTCAATCTTCCATATGAAGTGCCGCTGTGCTTTTACAAGATGAATGAAGAGCTGGCGGTCCGTTACGTTTATTTGTACAAGAAGAGAAATAAGTACCTCACGAAGGCGATGGAGGAGTTTATCCGCGTGGCAGTCGGCGACGAGGCGTTCCAGAAGGTACGGGAGCAACGGGAGAAAGAGAATCAGGAGAAGAAAGGTTCGGATAAGAAGGGGGATAAATAATGCGAAGAGGAGAACGTGCGATTGAGTCGAAAGACGGGCAGAAAGCCATTTTGGAACACTGCCGGGTGTGTAGTCTCGCCTTTTCCGGGGATGAATACCCGTATGTGATCCCGTTAAATTATGGTTTTGTGTGGAACGAAGACCAGGAGACGCCGGTGCTGTATTTCCACGGCGCTCCGGTGGGAACGAAGATTGAGCATATGGAGCGCGACAACCGGGTGGCATTCTGTGTGCAGAATGAAAAAGAGATAAAGATTCTGGAACCGGCATGCAGAAGCACGATGATTTATGAGAGTGTCTGCGGCACTGGACGGTTATCCCGTGTGGCTGATCCTGGGGAGAAAGGAGAGGCACTGACAAGGATCATGCAGCAGTATGACCCGGAGGGCGGACCGTATGAGTTTGCTCCGGAGGTAGCGGCGAGAACCACCGTCCTCTGCCTGCGTGTGGAAACTCTGACAGGTAAGAGCAATGCGCCGAAACCGGAGCAGGCATGAAACAGTTAAGACAGATATCAATTCTGGTGCGGGGGGCACAGCTTCTGCTGCTGGTCCTCGCACTTTTTCTGGTTGTATGGCTGGTGCCGGATGCAGGGAAAAAGCATGCATCCGGGACGGAAGCTTCGGAAGCTGAGGCAGATGGCGGCGATGTGGCGGAGAATGAAAAAAATGGAGCCGCCGGGAATCTGAAGGAGGATGAATCATCCGCCGGGGAAGTGATACAGGATGATGCAGATGAGAACGCTTCGGATGGAGAAACAGCTTTAAAGCGCCGGACTTCCCGGAAACAGCTGTATAAAAGAAAAAAAGAGCCCCAGAAGGCACAGGAAGAGACAGTTTATATGCCGCCGACTATCTGGCTGGCGACGGATCTTCACTATCAGTCCCCGCAGATGACAGATTTCCAGTCTGCGTTTGATACCTATACGATGGGAAATGATGGGACGATCGTGCCGTATCTGGATGAGATCACGGAGGCATTTCTGGAGGAGGTGCGGACGGTGCATCCATCGGCACTGGTTTTGAGCGGAGATCTCTCCCAGAATGGTGAGAAAGCAAACCATGAAGCGCTTGCAGAGAAGCTAGAGCGGGTGCAGGCAGCGGGAATTCCGGTGCTGGTGATTCCGGGCAACCATGATATTAACCACCCGTGGGCGGCAACGTATTTTGATGATCAGGTATCTCCGGCAGAGGGAACAAGTTCGGAAGAGTTTTACCAGATTTACCATAAGTTTGGCTATGATCAGGCGGTGTCCCGGGCTTCGGATTCGCTGAGTTATGTTTACCGCCTGGATGAAAAATATTGGCTGATGATGCTGGACAGCTGCATGTGTGAACCGGTCCATGAGACGGGCGGAAAGCTAAGCGAAGAGACGGTTGCGTGGATGAAAACACAGCTGGAGGAGGCGAAAAAACAGGGTGTGACGGTCATTCCGGTTTCACACCACAATCTGCTGGATGAGAGTACACTCTATCCGGAGGAATGCACGATTGAAAATACGAAAGAAGTGACCGCGCTTCTGGAAGCATATGGAGTTCCGGTGTATTTGAGCGGGCATCTGCATTTGCAGAGAATCAAGAAGCATACGTCAAATCTGAACACACCGGGCGGATATGGAATCCGGGAGATAGTGACTTCTCCGCTTCCGATGGCGCCGTGCCAGTACAGTATCCTAAACTGGCAGGCGGATGGCAGCCTGTCCTACCATACAAAAAAGGTAGACATAGCAGGCTGGGCGCAGCGCTACGGGGAAGAAGACGAGAATCTTCTCAATTTTGATGCTTATGCGGATCAGTTTCTGGTAGATGTGATTTCGGAACAGACGTTTAAGGCGCTGCAGTCGGCATCAAAGGATATCAAAGAAGAGATGGCAAGGCTCTATGCCGATATGAACCGTGATTATTGTTCGGGCACGAAGATTGATGTGGCAAAGATCAGAAAAAGCGAGGCATATCAGTACTGGATCCGTTATAGCGGCAATGATTTCTGGCTGGCAAGGCTGCAGGCGATCCTGCACGATGCCCGGACGAACAACACGGTGCTGGAGCTGAAAGCGGGCGTGGATTTCCCGCTGCCGGGGGAGACGATAGAAAACCCGGAGAATGCAGAAAATGAGGAAACTGCCGGAGCAGATGCGGGCAGTCCGGCAGAGGAGATACAGAAAAAGGAGGAATCATATGGACTACGAGGGAATTGTATACAGACCGCCGAGTGAGGCGCGCAGCCTGATCATTCAGGTGACGATCGGATGTGCACACAACACCTGCGGCTTTTGCAATATGTATAAAGAAAAGAAGTTCCGGATCCGGAGCCTGACAGAGATTCTGGCAGATTTGACGGAGGTTTCGCACAATCCGTATGCGCCGTATATCGATAAGGTATTTTTGGCGGACGGCGATGCGCTGGTTATGAAAACAGAGGATCTTCTGGTGATTCTGGATGCGATCCACCGCCTGTATCCGGGCGTGAAGCGGGTGGCTTCCTACGGAACGGCACAGGATATTTTGCGAAAATCGGAAGAAGAGCTGATCCGCCTGCGCAAGGCGGGACTCGGAATCGTCTATGTGGGTGCGGAATCCGGCGACAATGAGATTTTAAAATATATCAATAAAGGCGTGACGGCGGAACAGACCATTGAGGCAGGACAAAAATTGAAACGCTGCGGCATCGCGACCTCGGTGACGCTGATTTCGGGGCTTGGCGGACGCAGCAAGGTGGAAGAACACGCCCTATCCTGTGCGAAGCTCATCACGGCGATGAACCCGGAGTACGCATCCTTCCTGACGCTGCGCCTGTACGAGGGCACGCCGATGTATGCAGATGTCGTGGAAGGGCGGTTCCAGCGGATAACCCCGGATGAAATTGTGGATGAAATGGAAATTTTTCTGAAAAATGTGGATTCTCCGGGCACAGTATTCCGGACGAACCATGCGTCGAACTACGTGATTCTGGCGGGAACCTTAAACGGGGATATTCCGGCCATGCTTAAAAAACTGGAGGAGGCAAAGAGAACGCATCATTACCGGAAATTCCGGGAGACCGGCGATCTCTTATAAGTGGATATGATTTATCTGATTTTTGCGATTCTTTTCAGCGCGTCCCTGGCGCTGGCGCTGCGGATCAGTGAGACGTTCAGCGATAACCGATATGGGATTTTGGTTGGAAATTATGTGACCTGCCTGGTGGTGGCGTTTGTTCTGCTTCCAGATAAAAATATCTTTGCGGCAGGCAGCCGGACGGCGGTTCTTACGGGAATCGTGAATGGATTTTTGTTTACAGGAAATCTGGTTCTAATGCAGAAATGCATCCGTGAAAATGGGGCAGTTCTGTCGTCGGCATTTGCGAAGCTTGGTATCGTGATTCCGGTCACGGCGAGTATCCTGTTTTTAGGTGAGATCCCAACGCTGTTCCAGCTGGTGGGGATCGTGCTGGTTATTGTGGCGATCTGGGTCATCAACAGCGAGGGGGACCGCGGCTGCGGACGCAGACGGAGGATGGGTTCTGCGGGACTTCTGCTCGTTTTATTCGTCGTCAGCGGTATGGCAGACGGGATGTCCAAGGTAACGGAGCGGATCGGCGAGAGACGGTTTGATGCGCTGTTTCTGTTCTATACGTTCCTGACCGCACTGGTTCTGACTGTGGTTCTGGCATTTCTCGAGCAGCAGAGAACCCGCCGCAAGATTGGAAAGATGGACTTTTTGAGTGGTGTGGCAGTCGGATTTCCAAACTATTTTTCAACCTCGCTGCTGCTGGCGAGTGTGTCGAGACTGCCGGCGTTTATCGTGTATCCGAGCTTTAGTGTCGGTACGATCCTGGTGGTCAGCTTTGTGAGCGTGCTGGTGCTCGGGGATCCGATCAGCCGGAGGCAGATTGGGGGATGCGGGATTATTTTGGTGGCGTTGGCGCTGCTGAATCTTTAGGATTTTCCGTTTCGGATGCTGCGCTCATAATAAAAGATATACTGCTGCATTACCCCTGCGTATCCTTTATAGCTTCCAAAAAAATCCTGGATAATAGTAGTGTACAGGCGGCTTTTTGGAAGGCGGCGGTAGCGGATGGGATGTTTGGGAAGGTATTCTTTGGTCAGGATCTGTTCGATCCAGGTATCGACGGGGAAGGCGTCGATGTGGTGGAGTCCGAAGAGGCAGACGCAGTTGGCGACCTTGGGACCGATGCCATAGAGGCTAGTAAGTGCGGTCACGGCTTCGTCCGGCGGCAGGGCTGCGAGGAATTCTAAGGATACGGTTCCGGCGAGGACATCCTGGATGAGGCGGTGGATGTATTTGGCGCGGTAGCCGAGTTTTAAGGTTAATAGGTCGTCCAGGCTGGCAGATGCCAGTTCTTCGGGCGAGGGAAAAGAATAGTAGGTGCGGATGGAACCGTCGGACAGGGCGGCGGTTCTCTTCGCACCGTATTTTTTTGCCAGAGCTTCCACGGCTTCGCGGATCTTTGGGATGGTTTTCTGCTGGGAGATCAGGAAGGTGATCATCATTTCCCAGAGATCCTGACGGAGAATCCGGATGCCGGAACCGGCGTCTGCCGCCGCCGCGAGGTAGGCATCGTCTGCGCGGATGGAGGCGATGAAAGAGCCGTAATCGGTGCCGAGATCGAAGTATTGTTTCCAGAAAGGAAGCGCTTCGTCCGGGCAGTCGAAGAAGAAACCGTCCGGCGTCCCGGAAATTTCCAGATAGTGCGTCCCGCTGATGAGTGACCAGATCCCCGGTTTTTCCGGAACCGGAAGCATACGGAAACATTGACCGGAGGCGGCGATCTGTGCGAGGTTCAGGTTCAGGCAGGAGATGATGTGGGAGTTGGGAAAATTGTGCTTTTCGATTGCAGGCAGGTTTGTTGTATGTGTGTTCATGGCAGGGCATCCTCTTTTTTTAAAATATTCGTAACTGTTCAGTACCTTCACAGTCACGCGCAAAAATTCATTAAAAATTGCCTACGGCAATGGAATTTTTGCCTGCTGACCTATGTTTTCGTACGGTCAGCGCAGTAAATGCGCAGACCTACTGAAGAGTTACAAATATTCTTTGCTTATATCTATGGAATATCAAGTTATAAAACCTTGAATCATAAAGTATCAAATCATGTAATTCTTATGAGACGTATCATAGCATAGAAGACCTTTGCCTGCAAACGGTTACCTTTTATCAGAAAGGAATTGGTTACTGTACACGCATACGTGCCCAGTAACGGAATTTGCCGTGGCTTCGCATTTCAATACGGCAAATTCCTGCTGCCACCACGTTTTCTTACGGCACTTTCGGTTCCAAAAGTGCCTACCCGTGAACAGAAACGCATCAGAATTGCATCAGAGCGTAAAAAAATCTTGCGAAAGACGCGCTACTTAGGTATGATGTATATATGTGCGCACTCGCGCGAAGAGGAATCATGTCGCAAGCGACCGCGCTCGGCGCGAGAATGTGCCAGAGCACATTCTTTGTTCTATGGCAGGAGGGGAGACGGATGTTTTTTATCGGTGGCATCAGTTCCGGCGTGAAGCCGCTGGAGTACCTGAAAACAGTGATCTGCGGGTGCTGCGGCGCTTATGGGCGGTATCAGGTGTACATGACCTATATGTATTTTAGTTTCTTTTTTATCCCGATTTTTAAATGGAACCGGCGCTTTTTCGTAGAAATGTCGTGCTGCGGTGCGGTCTATGAGCTGGATCCGGAGGTGGGAAAGAGGCTGCTTCGGGGCGAGAAGGTCGAGATCACGGAAAGCGATCTGACACTTCGGCAGGATGGAAATGGAAATCCGTGGACGGGAAGTGATGCATCACACCGTCATAAGGTCTGTCCGTCCTGTGGATTTGAGACGGATGAGGATTTTTCGTACTGTCCAAAGTGCGGCAAACCGCTGTAAGGCGGAGAAATACAGACGGATACCGCTAAAAGAGTGATGGCGGCTGTGGAAGCACGGGACGGTTACAAAAATTTGATACAGCGCAGATTTTGGCGCAAAAAAGAAAGAGAGGCAGACAATATGTTAGAAGCTGGTATCAAGGGAAGACAGGAAGTTATGGTTACGGATGAAAATTCCGCAGCAGCAGTGGGAAGCGGTCTGTTACCGGTGTTTGCAACTCCGGCGATGGTTGCACTGATGGAGAAAACCGCGTGGATGAGCGTGGCTCCGTACTTAAACGACGGTGAGGGAACCGTTGGTACAAAGCTGGAAATTGCCCATAATGCAGCGACCCCGGTCGGCATGCAGGTTTGGTGTGAGAGTGAGCTGGTAGAAGTAGACGGCAGACGTCTCGTATTTAAGGTAGAGGCATTTGACGCGAAAGGTTCCATCGGCGGCGGCACACATGAGCGTTTCATCATCAAAAATGAGAAATTCTTAGCAAAAGCACAGAGCAAGAAAGAAAACTAAAGGTTGCGAAGAGAGCACAGCCGGCTGAAAGCGCTGCGAGTATCGTATGCGGGATACTTTTGGCTGGCTGTTGTTTCGTGTAATAGGAAATTCCTTGAAATTTCTTATTACACAAAAAGGCACTAACGTGCCAATGATGCGCACTCGCGCGAAGCAGAAACATGTCGCAAGCGACCGCGCTCGGCGCGAGAATGTGCCAAGGCACATTCTTTTTCATTATAGAAGGGAATTAATTCGTTTGAAAATCACATATATTCATCACAGCTCGTTTTCAGTTGAGCTTGAAAATGCCGTGATTCTGTTTGATTATTTTAAGGGAACTCTCCCGGAGTTCCCGGCAGGGAAGCCCCTCTTTATCTTTGCGAGCCATTTCCATGCCGATCATTATGCTCCGGTAATCTTTCAGCTGGGAGAGAAACGGGAAAATGTTTTTTATATTCTCTCAAAAGAGATTGGGAAAAAGATACCAGAGGAATATCGTAAACGATATAAAGACAGGATACGGCTGGTAAAGGCAGGAGAAAGATTTTGCCTGAATATTTCTGAAGAAAGCCTTATCGTCGAGACGTTCCATTCCACCGACGAAGGCGTCGCCTTCTGGCTCTCCTGCGAAGGAAAGGAGATTTATCACGCCGGTGACTTAAATAACTGGTGGTGGGAAGGCGAAGATATGGCATGGAACCGGAATATGGCGGCTTCTTATAAACAGGAGATGAAAAAGCTTTCCGGGCGCACGGCGGATCTGGCATTTATCCCGGTCGATCCGAGGCAGGAGCAGTGGTTTTATCTGGGCGCTGCCGGTTTTATGGAGCAGGCGGACGCAAAATGGATTTTCCCGATGCATTTCTGGGAAGATTATACGATTATACCAAAATTAATCGAACATCCATCCAGTGAAGGCTGGCGGGATCGGATTGTAGAGATTCACAAGGAAGGAGAGGAGTTTATTCGATGAAATTTACATTTGCACACAACAATTTCAATGTCATCGATCTGGACAAGTCACTGAAATTTTATGAGGAAGCACTGGGACTTAAGGAGGTACGCCGCAAGGAGGCGGCAGACGGAAGCTTTATCCTTGTTTATCTGGGCGACGCCACGACCAGCTACCAGCTGGAGCTGACCTGGCTGCGCGACTGGGAGAAGGACTCCTACAACCTGGGCGACAATGAGTTCCATCTGGCATTTGAGACGGAAGACATGGAGGCGGCACATGCCAAACATAAGGAAATGGGATGCATCTGTTTTGAAAATCCGGCGATGGGTATTTATTTCATTAACGATCCGGATGGATACTGGCTGGAGATCGTGCCGGCGAAGAGGAGTTAAGGGCTGAGTTTGTCTGAAAAAATGTTTTGACGTGATTGTGAAGGTACTGAACAGTTACGTTTTAACATATGAGTTAAAAAGGGGTTAGAATGGTAAAAATAATTAAAAACGGAAGAGTCATCGATCCGGAGAGCAGATTCGACGGAAGGGCAGATTTGTGGATTGAAAATGGAAAAATCCAGAAAATCGTGAAAAAAGATACAAAAGCAGAATCAGATGAGGCATCTGACGCACCGTTCATCCCGGCGGATGCCGAGGTGCTGGATGCAGAAGGGCTGATCGTCGCGCCGGGACTGGTGGACGTCCACGTGCATTTCCGCGATCCGGGTCTGACCTACAAGGAGGACATCGAGACGGGCGCGGCGGCTGCGAAGGCGGGCGGCTTTACGACGGTGGTCTGTATGGCAAACACGAAACCGGTTGCCGATACGCCGGAGATTGTCCGGTATATTCTGGAAAAGGGTGCGAAAACGGGAATCCACGTGGAAACCTGCGCGGCAGTCTCGAAGGGATTTCAGGGAAAAGAACTGACCGATATGGAGTCCCTCAAAGAGGCGGGTGCGATCGGATTTACGGATGACGGAATCCCGCTGATGAGCGAAAAATTGGTCAAAGAGGCGATGGAGACGGCGAAACGTCTCAATGTGCCGCTCAGCTTCCATGAGGAGGATCCGGCATTTATTTTCAACAACGGCATCAACCGCGGTCCGGTGTCCGAGCAGCTGGGAATCGGTGGTTCCCCGGCGCTGGCGGAGGATTCGATGGTGGCGCGCGACTGCATGATCGCGCTTCACACGGGCGCAGATGTGGATATCCAGCACATCAGTTCCCGTAATGCGGTGCAGATGGTCGGGCTGGCGAAAAAGCTGGGCGCGCATGTCTGGGCGGAGGTGACACCGCATCATTTTACACTGGACGAGACGGCGGTTCTGGAGTACGGAACACTGGCGAAAATGAATCCGCCGCTGCGGAGTGCTGCGGATCGCGAGGCGTTGATTGAAGCAATCAAGGACGGCACGATTGATATGATTGCGACGGATCATGCACCGCACAGCGCCGAGGAGAAGGAAAAACCGCTGACCGAGGCACCGAGCGGCATCATCGGGCTGGAAACCTCCCTGCCATTGGCGGTTACCAGGCTGGTAAAAGCTGGTCACATTGATTATCTGACTCTGTTTGAGAAAATGTGCCTGAATCCGGCGAAGCTGTACCGGATGAAGGAGGCGGGACGCATCCGCGAGGGCGGCGCGGCGGATCTGGTTCTTTTTGACGACCAGACACCATATACCGTAGAAAAATTCCATTCCAAGGCGTCTAACTCCCCGTTTGTGGGAGTGAAGCTCTATGGAAAGGTTCACTATACCATCTGCAGCGGTGAGACAGTATATCGGGCAGAATAGGAGGAAACGAAGCGATGAAGACAATGTTAAAACGCGGCGCAGGCGTACTGATGCCGATTTTCAGCCTGCCGTCGCCGTATGGAATCGGTACGTTCGGACGGGCGGCGTATGAGTTTATTGATCAGTTAAAACGCGGACGCCAGACGTACTGGCAGGTGCTTCCGATGGGACCGACCTGCTACGGGGACAGCCCGTACCAGTCCTACTCTGCATTTGCGGGAAATCCGTATTTTATTGATCTGGATACGCTGAAAGACGAGAAACTTCTGACCCAGGATGAGATAGACGCCTGCTGGTGGTGCGACAAGCAGGATCAGGTCAAATATGACGCGCTGTATTATTACCGTTTTCCGCTTCTGCGCAAGGCGTATGAGCGGAGCAGCCATAAGGAAAGTGAGGAATATCAGGCATTTCTGGAAGAAAATGAAGAATGGCTGGACGACTATGCGCTCTATATGGCAGTCAAGGGTAAATATGAAGGAAAAGGCTGGATGGACTGGGACGAGGACATCCGGTTCCGCCGTCCGGAGGCGCTTTCGGCATGCCGCGAAGAGCTGGCAGAAGAAATAAATTACTGGAAGTTCTTACAGTTTAAGTTTTTTGAACAGTGGAAAAAATTAAAACAGTATGCAAAAGAAAAAGAACTTCAGATCGTCGGCGATATTCCGATTTACGTGGCGCTCGACAGCGCGGATGTCTGGAGCCACCCGGAGCTGTTCCAGCTCGACGAGGAAAATCTGACGCCGCTCAAGGTATCGGGTGTGCCGCCGGATGCATTTTCAGAGGATGGACAGCTCTGGGGCAACCCGCTTTACGACTGGGAGAAAATGGAACAAACCGATTTCGCCTGGTGGCGAAGCCGGATGAAAGCGTCCGCGAAGCTCTACGATGCGGTGCGGATCGACCATTTCATCGGCGTGGTGCAGTATTATGCAATCCCGTATGGCGCTGTGACTGCGAAAGACGGCGAGTGGGAGAAAGGTCCGGGCAAAAAGCTGACCGACGCACTTGACGAGGCGGCAGGCGAGACGAAGATCATCGCGGAGGATCTGGGTGTCTTCTGTCAGGAGGTCAAGGATCTGCTGGCAGAGACGGGCTATCCGGGCATGAAGATCATTGAGTTTGCGTTCAGTGGCGACCGTTTCAACGAGCATCTGCCGCACTGCTATGACCCGAACTCCGTAGTCTACGGTGGAACGCACGACAATGAGACGCTGGCGGGGTATTTCAAACCGGAAAAACGTCAGTGGTGGGAGCTTCAGTACATTGCCGATTACCTCGGTGCAGCACACCAGAGTGAGGTGGTAGACCGCGTGTTCCGCGCGGCATACGGTTCAGTCGCGAGCGTTGCCATTTTCCAGATGCAGGATGTGTTGAAGCTCGATAACTGGGCGCGCATGAATACGCCGGGAACTCTCGGGGAAAACTGGCGCTGGCGTCTGCTTCCGGGGCAGTTTACGGATGAGCGGGCAGATTATTTGTCCTGGCTGGTGGATACGTTCGGAAGATTTTAGTTTTTGTCGGATGGGAATAAAAACCCGTAAAATGCTTGCAAATTCGGGAAAAACCTGTAAAATATACATGGATTGCACCCGCCTGGGGCAAAGATGCACCTGGGGAGTATGAACGATTTGAACAGTATGAAAGGAAATTGCCATGATTAGTACAAGCAATGTAACACTGCGAGTAGGAAAGAAGGCGTTATTTGAGGACGTAAGCATTAAATTTATCGAGGGAAACTGCTACGGACTCATCGGTGCCAACGGTGCCGGAAAGTCTACCTTTTTACGAATCCTGTCCGGACAGCTGGAACCGACCAATGGTGAGGTTATCATCACACCGGGACAGAGACTTTCATTCTTACAGCAGGATCACTTTAAATATGACGCATATCCGGTACTTGATACCGTTATTATGGGAAATGCGAGACTCTACGAGATCATGAAAGAGAAGGAAGCCATCTACATGAAGGAAGACTTCTCCGAGGAGGACGGCGTCAAGGCTGCCGAGCTGGAGGGCGAGTTCGCCACGATGAACGGCTGGGAGGCAGAGTCCGACGCGGCGAACCTTTTAAATGGTCTGGGAATCGAGACGGATCTCCACTACAAACAGATGGCAGATCTGACCGGTGCCCAGAAGGTCAAAGTTCTTCTGGCACAGGCACTGTTCGGAAACCCGGACATCCTGCTTCTCGACGAGCCGACAAACCACTTGGATCTCGATGCGATCGCATGGCTCGAGGAGTTCTTGATCAACTTTGAGAATACGGTTATCGTGGTATCCCATGACCGTTACTTCTTAAATAAAGTCTGCACCCAGATCGCAGATATCGACTATGGCAAGATTCAGCTCTATGCCGGAAACTACGATTTCTGGTACGAGTCCAGCCAGCTGATGATCAAGCAGATGAAGGAAGCCAACAAGAAGAAGGAAGAGAAGATCAAGGAGCTGCAGGAGTTCATCCAGCGATTTTCTGCCAATGCTTCCAAGTCTAAGCAGGCAACCTCCAGAAAACGTGCTCTGGAGAAGATTGAGTTAGATGAGATCAAACCGTCCAGCCGTAAGTACCCGTATATCGACTTCCGTCCGGAACGTGAGATCGGTAATGAGGTATTAAGCGTAGAGAACCTGTCTAAGACTATCGATGGTGTGAAGGTTCTTGATAATATTTCCTTCATTCTCGGACGCGAGGACAAGGTAGCATTTGTAGGGCCGAACGAGCAGGCAAAGACCGTTCTCTTCAAGATTCTTTCCGGCGAGATGGAGCCGGATGAGGGATCCTATAAATGGGGTCTGACCACCAGTCAGGCATATTTTCCGAAGGACAATTCGAAAGAGTTCGATAACGACGACACGATCGTAGACTGGCTGACCCAGTACTCTCCGGTTAAGGATGTGACTTATGTCCGCGGATTCTTAGGACGTATGCTGTTTGCCGGTGAGGACGGCGTGAAGAAGGTCCGCGTTCTTTCTGGTGGTGAGAAGGTGCGCTGCATGCTTTCTAAGATGATGATCTCCGGTTCCAATGTCCTGATTCTGGACGAGCCGACCGACCATCTGGATATGGAGTCCATTACCGCTCTGAACAACGGTATGATCAAGTTCCCGGGCGTGCTGTTATTCTCCTCCCGTGACCACCAGATCGTTGAGACGACCGCAAACCGTATCATGGAAATCGTAAACGGCAAGCTGATCGATAAGATTACTACTTACGATGAGTATCTGGCAAACGATGAGATGGCGAGAAAACGTCAGGTATTTACTGTTACGGATAGTGAGGAAGAGGACGACTAAGAGCTGGAATCAAAGTGATTTAGGATAATAAGCGAGAATCCTCGGTTATTCAATTGCCGAGATGAAAGCACAAAAGTCTGAAAGATAAAAGACAGCCCCAGACGCTGCATGTGAGCGATGCCTGGAGCTGTCTTTTGCACATCTATGGTGTCAATGTCCCGTTTTTAGCGCGATCAATCCTTCTTATGGCGTGATTCCAGATAAACCAGGTAATTGATGTATTCGATCAACTGCTTTTTCGTGGAAGTCTGGAATGATGAGATACGCCCATTGACCTCTCCATAGGTGACATTTTTAAGAAATGGTTTCGCCATTTCGGGCGGATTCTTCGGGTAGGAGGTTCGACCGAGAATATAATCGGCGCTGACCTGGTAATAATCCGCCAGTTTTATCAGATGCCGAAGAGGCAGATCCGTCCGGTTTGTTTCATAGCGGGAATAGATTTGCTGAGTTGTACCCAGCAGACTGGAAATTTCCGCCTGCGTTTTTCCTTTGTCCTCCCGTAAATCACGGAGCCGGTCACCAGCAGCAATCATTTAAAGCACCTCCCGCATACATCAAATATTTGTGAAAACAATCTATCATACAAGTATGCGCAGAACTAAAAGATACAATTAACTGGTGTAGAAACAGTAAAAAATACATTTATAAAAATGTAAACAAAAAAAGAATATCCGCTCTATGGAATAAAACGGCAGCCGGGTTTTTGTTTTACTGTTTACAGTCTGCCCGAATTGGTTTAAAATAAAAGGAAATAGGCAATTCTGCTTTGAATGAAAACGGGCAGAATTGTGGATAAGAAACAGAAAGCGAGGACAATTTTCATGAGTCAGAAGCCAGTTCTGGTGATCATGGCGGCTGGTATGGGCAGCCGGTACGGCGGCTTGAAGCAGATTGATCCGGTCGATCGGGAAGGAGATCTGATCATCGATTTTTCGATCTTCGACGCAGTCGAGGCTGGATTCGAAAAGGTCGTATTTATTATCAAGAAATCGATTGAGAAAGAGTTTAAGGAACATATCGGAAACCGCATGGAAAAGCACGTGCAGGTGGAGTATGTGTATCAGGAAAATGACCGCCTTCCGGATGGATTTGAGGTTCCAGAGGGACGCGTCAAACCGTGGGGAACCGGTCATGCGATTCTCTGCTGCAGCGAGGTGATCGACGGACCGTTTGCGGTGATCAACGCGGATGATTACTATGGAAAATCGGCATTCAAGGCGATCTATGATCGTCTGGCATCCTGCGGTGATGATGACAAATATCAGTATGCGATGGTTGCCTATCATCTCTACAACACATTGACGGAAAATGGGCATGTGGCGCGCGGCGTCTGTACGGTGGATGCGGATGGACATCTGGCAGATATCCACGAGAGAACGCGCATCGAGAAGCACGGCGATCAGGCGGAATATACCGAGGATGACGGCGCAACCTGGGAGCAGCTGGGGGAGGATACGCTTGTATCGATGAACCTCTGGGGCTTTACCTCCAGCATCTTAAAGGAGTTAAAGGCGCGTTTTGTTCCATTTTTGGAGAAAAACCTGTCGGTAAATCCACTCAAATGTGAGTATTTCCTACCGTTTGTGGTGGATGAACTTCTGAAAGAGGGGAAAGCCGAGGTGACCGTGTTAAAGAGCGTGGACCGCTGGTACGGCGTGACCTACAAGGAAGATAAGAAGATGGTGACAGATGCGATCCAGGGGATGAAGGACGGCGGTCTGTATCCGAAAAAACTTTGGGAAGAGTAAGAATGAAGAGATAGGTATTAGGAAGGAAAAATGGGTATGAGCAAGTTGATGAAAAGCCTGCCGTTTCGGCTGGTGCTGGGTGTAGCGATCGGTATTATTGCCGGTCTTATAGCAAATGAAAGTTTTATGAATCTCGTTGTGACGCTGAATTATATTTTTGGGCAGATTATATCGTTCTGTGTACCGCTGATCGTCATTGGCTTTATTGCCCCGTCGATCACGAAGCTTGGAAAGAATGCCTCCAGATTGCTCGGAGTAGCGCTGATTCTGGCGTATACATCGTCTCTTGGCGCGGCGCTGTTTTCGATGGCAGCCGGATATACGCTGATTCCGCATATGTCGATTCAGTCGGCAGTCGATGGACTGCGCAGTCTGCCGGAGGTTGTCTTTAAATTGGACATTCCGCCGATCATGGGCGTTATGAGTGCGCTGGTATTTTCCGTTATGATTGGTCTGGCAGCGACCTGGACCAAGGCGGTGACGGTAACGAAACTCTTAGACGAGTTCCAGAAGATCGTTCTGGAGATTGTACAGAAGATTGTCATTCCGATTCTTCCGGTTTACATCGCATTTACGTTCTGTTCCCTGGCATATGAGGGAACCATCACAAAACAGGCTCCGATCTTCATTTCGGTTATCCTGATTGTTATGGCAGGCCACTATATCTGGATGGCGCTGCTGTATACACTGGCTGGTATTTACTCTGGCCGTGACCCGAGAGGCGTTATCAAGCATTATGGTCCGGCATATCTGACGGCAGTCGGTACGATGTCTTCTGCGGCGACCCTGGCAGTGGCGCTCAGCTGTGCCAAAAAGGCAGAGCCGCTTCGTGACGATATGGTTGATTTCGGTATTCCGCTGTTTGCGAATATCCATCTGTGCGGTTCGGTTCTGACCGAGGTATTCTTTGTCATGACGGTATCCAAGATTTTGTACGGCGCCCTCCCGGATATGATGACGATGGTTCTGTTCTGTGTTCTTTTAGGTGTATTTGCCGTAGGTGCACCGGGTGTTCCGGGCGGTACGGTTATGGCGTCTCTGGGACTGATCACCGGTGTCCTCGGTTTCGATGCGACCGGAACGGCGCTAATGCTGACGATCTTTGCGCTTCAGGACAGTTTTGGTACTGCCTGCAACGTAACGGGCGATGGCGCGCTGACCCTGATGCTGACGGGATATGTGGAGAAACATGGGATTAAACATCAGGATTTACACGTAGATTTATAAAAATGAGAGAGGTGGGGCAGGCAGCAGCCGCCCCGAAACAGGTCTGTGAATGCCGCTGGCTCTTCGCACTATCGTTGCCCGCTTGCTTTCACTACACTTGTTCGTCTGTGTCGGACTTGCGTCCGCCCCATTCGGACAAGCGTGTTCAAGATGCGTACAACTGATAGGCGAAAGCCTGCTCTGCATCCACAGACCAGTTTCGGAGCGTCTGCCACCTGCCTGCTGTCTTTTTATGTATTGGAAAAACCTTATTTGATAAAAAGGAGAGATAGAATGAAAAAAATGATTTCCTGGAACGTAAACGGCTTGCGGGCGTGTGTGGGAAAGGGATTTCTGGATGTATTTCATGAGCTGGATGCGGATATTTTCTGTATTCAGGAGAGCAAGCTGCAGGAAGGGCAGATTGATCTGGAGCTTCCGGGGTATTATCAGTATTGGAGCTATGCGGAGAAGAAGGGATATTCAGGAACGGCGTTGTTTTCGAAGGAGGAGCCGCTTAGCGTGAGCTATGGTCTTGGCATTGAGAAGCACGATCATGAAGGGCGCGTCATTACGGCGGAGTACCCGGATTATTATGTGGTGACCTGCTATACGCCGAACTCCCAGAATGAGTTGGCGAGACTTCCGTACCGGATGCAGTGGGAGGATGATTTCCGCCAGTTTTTGAAGAAGCTGGAGGGGAAAAAGCCAGTTATTTTCTGTGGGGATCTGAATGTGGCACACACGGAGATTGACCTGAAAAATCCAAAGACGAACCGGAAAAATGCCGGATTTACGGATGAGGAGAGAAGCAAGTTTACGGAGCTTCTGGACTCTGGATATATCGACACGTACCGCTATTTTTACCCGGATAAAGAGGGCGTTTATTCCTGGTGGTCGTACCGGTTTAAGGCGCGCGAGAAGAATGCTGGGTGGCGGATTGATTATTTTTGTGTTTCCAAGAGCTTGAAGGACCGGCTGGCGGGCACACAGATTCATACGGAGATACTGGGTTCGGATCACTGCCCGGTAGAATTACAGATAAAGGATCGGGATGAGACATGAATTTACTGACAGCAGAACATCTGAAAAAATCATATACGGAACGGCTGCTTTTTGATGACGTGGCATTTTCCATCGGTGAAGGTGATAAGATTGGTCTCATCGGCATCAACGGAACCGGAAAATCTACTCTTCTAAAGATTGTAGCCGGTCTGGAAGAGCCGGATGAGGGTACGGTGGTAAAGGGACGAAATCTCTATATCCGTTATCTGCCTCAGAATCCGGAGTTTGAAGCGGGACGGACCGTCTTAGACTGCGTGATCCGGGAAAATATGGCGCATGAGCACGCCTGGGATCTCGAGGGCGATGCGAAATCCATGCTGAATAAGCTTGGAATCACCGATTATAGTGCCAAGGTGGAGACACTTTCGGGCGGACAGAGAAAGCGCGTTGCCCTCGCAGCGGTGCTGTTATCGACGGCGGATCTGTTGATTTTAGACGAGCCAACGAACCATCTGGACAGTGCGATGGCGGACTGGCTGGAAGAGTACCTGAAAAAATTCCGCGGCGCGCTTCTGATGATCACGCACGACCGGTATTTCCTTGATAACGTGACGAACCGCATCGTCGAACTGGACAAGGGAAAGCTGTACAGTTATCAGTCCGACTATGAGGGCTATCTGGAATTAAAGGCAGAGCGCGAGGCGATGGCGGTGAGCTCGGAGCAGAAACGCCAGAATATCCTGCGGACGGAGCTGGCGTGGATCCGACGCGGCGCACAGGCACGCAGCACGAAGCAGAAAGGGCGTATTCAGCGCTTCGAGGCGTTGAGTGCGGTGGAAGCGCCGAAAGTAGATGGAAATGTGGAGATGAGCTCGATTTCCAGCCGTCTCGGACGAACCACGGTCGAGGCACACCATCTTCATAAGGCGTATGGTGACCGCCTCCTGATCGATGATTTTTCCTATATCTTCTTGAAGGATGACCGCATCGGCATCATCGGACCGAACGGCAGCGGCAAATCGACGCTGATGAAGATGATTACCGGCTGGGTGAAACCGGATTCGGGCGAGACGATCATCGGCCAGACCGTAAAAATGGGTTATTTTTCACAGGAAAACGAAGATATGGATCAGTCGATGCGCGTGATCGACTACATTAAAAATGTGGCAGAGTACGTGCGGACGGCGGACGGGCTGGTATCGGCATCCCAGATGTTGGAACGGTTCCTGTTCCCGTCCCATATGCAGTACACGCTGATCGGCAAGCTATCGGGCGGCGAGCGGCGCAGACTCTATCTGCTCCATATCCTGATGGGCGCGCCAAACGTCCTTCTGCTCGACGAGCCGACCAACGACCTGGATATCAGCACGCTGACGATTCTGGAGGATTATCTTGATCATTTCCAGGGGATCGTGATTACGGTATCGCATGACCGGTATTTCCTTGACCGCGTAGTGCGCCGGATCTTCGCCTTTGAGGGCGGCGGCGCGATCCGTCAGTATGAGGGCGGCTATACCGACTATCAGGCAGCCTGTGGGGAACGCATAGCGGCAGAGATGGAGGAATCCGGTCAGGAACACGGCAGAGGCCAGAAGATCGGAGGCGCTTCTGGTGCGGGAACGTCAGATGCAGCGGAGACGGCAAAGGATAAAAACCGCGGCCGCCAGCGCGAGAAAAAGCTCAAATTCAGCTATATGGAGCAGAAAGAGTGGGAGACGATCGAGGATGATATCGCGGCGCTGGAAGAGGCAATCGCGGATCTAGAGCAGCAGATGCAGGACTCTGCCCGCGATTATACGGCTCTGAACGGCATCATAAAGGAAAAAGAGGAAAAAGAAGCTCTTTTGGAAGAAAAGATGGACCGCTGGATGTATCTGAACGATCTGGCGGAAAAAATAGAAGCGCAGGCAGCTGCTCACAAGTAGGCACTTTTGGAACCGAAAGTGCCGTATGAAAACGTGGAGGGGATACAGGTGAAAGCAGAAAAAATCGTGAGACAGAAGATAAGAACCCCTGATTTTACACCGGGAATCAAGCGGACAGAGACGGGAATGCACTTGTGCGTCGAGGCACCGGGGACATTCTGCCATCTGGCAATTTATGAGACAGGTAAAAAACAGGGTGTTCGGATCCCATTTTCCCCGGAAGAACGGGTGGGGGATCTCTGGATGATGGAGCTTGCGGGCGATGATTTTTCGGGACTGGAATACACGATCGAGACCGAGCAGGGGGAGCTGCCGGATCCGTGCGGGCGTATCTATACAGGACATGAGCGCTGGGGCGATCTAAAAGCTGCGCTCCGTCCGATGCGCTGCCGTTTTCCGGAAGAAACGTATGACTGGGAAATGGATCAGCCGCTGAAACATCCATATGATGAGACGATCCTGTACCGCTTGCATGTGCGCGGATTTACCCGTCATACTTCTTCTGGCGTCGGGGAGCGGGGAACGTTCCGTGCGCTGACGGAGAAAATTCCCTATTTAAAGGAATTGGGTATCACAGCAGTTGAATTAATGATGCCGAATGAATTTCAGGAAGTGATGATGGAGGATGGGGCAGACGGGAATCCATATGCGACCGGGGCACCGACCGGACGGCTCAATTACTGGGGCTATGGGGAGGGATACCTGTTCGCGCCGAAAGCTTCATATACATCTGGGAAAGAGAAAGAACCGGAGCGGGAATTTAAGGATCTGGTGAAGGAATTTCATAAAAATGATATTGAGGTGCTGGTTGAGCTTTATTTTACCGGGAAGGAGAGCGCGGCGCTGGCGCAGGAGGCAGTCCGTTTCTGGGTTTACGAGTACCATGTGGATGGCGTGCACCTGTCCGGGTTTGCGCCGGCCGAACTGCTGGCGTCGGATCCGCTGTTAGCTGATACGAAGCTATTAGCTGGTTCCTGGGATGGCGTGCGCGTGCCAAAAACGGCAGCGGCATCGAAGCTGCGGGAGCGCCGTTGGCATCTGGGCGAGTACAATGAGGGATTTTTGACCGATATGCGCCGGGTATTAAAGGGCGATGAGGATCAGGTCGGCCGTCTCATTTACCAGACACGCCGGAATCCGGACGCATATGGCGTGATCAACTATATGGCGGCGACAAATGGCTTTACGATGATGGATATGGTTTCCTGTGAGCAGAAGCACAACGAGGCGAACGGGGAGAATAACCGGGACGGAAACGATTATAATTATACGTGGAACTGCGGCATCGAGGGCACGACGCGGAAAAGGAAGATTGTGCAGATGCGGAAAAAACAGCTCCGCAACGCATTTCTGCTGCTCTTTTTGAGTCAGGGAACACCGATGTTTTTAGCGGGCGATGAGTTCGGCAATTCCCAGAACGGCAACAATAATGCTTACTGTCAGGACAATGAGATTTCCTGGCTCAACTGGCATCAGCTGGAGACAAACCGGGATATTTATGAATTTGTAAAATATATGATAGCGTTCCGCAAAGCGCATCCAGTGTTCCACCTGCCGATGGAGCCGAAAAATATTGATTACCTCGTCTGCGGACACCCGGACGTTTCCTACCACGGCGTCAAAACATGGTGCCCGGAGTTTGAAAACTTCCGCCGCCAGCTCGGTATTCTCTACTGCGGCGAGTACGGGCGGAGAGCGGACGGCACCAGCGATGACTATTTCTTTGTCGCCTACAATATGCACTGGGAGCCGCATGAATTTGATCTTCCGAAACTTCCGAAGGGAATGCAGTGGACTCTGTGCATCAACACAGACGACGCAGACAATAACGGAATCTGTCCGCCGGAAAGCCTAGAGGCAGGGCAGGAGCCGCAGGAAGAGCTTCGCCAGTATATGGTTCCGCCGCGGAGTATTCTGGTATTTCGCGGCTTTAAGCCAATTTCCGGTCCGGCATCCGAAAAGGATGGCAAAAAAGCCGGGAAAGTGGTAAAATCGGTAAAACGGCAGAATGTCAGAAAAGAACCGGCAAAGGAAGCGGAGACTGTGGTTGCGGCAGCGCGCGAACTGTAAGAACGGAATTGAAAGAGGATAAAGCAAGTTGAAAAAGAAACTTTTTAGAGGGCTGGCAGCCGCCCTGTGTGCTGCCATGATGGCAGGGAGCGCGGCGCTTCCGGCATATGCGGCGGGTCCGTCACGGGAATCGGTTCCCTATGCGGATTCCTATGCCTCCTATCAGTGGGCTTTTTTAAATACAGGTGAACTGCGTCTGGTGCCGAGCCATACGGCGGCGGTGGATGCAGCGATTGGGGCGATTACCGGCAGCCCGGCGCTCTCAGCAGATGGAACGGTTCGTTCTCTGGAAGGGATCGATATAAATATTGTCCCGGCATGGAAGAAATATGGCGCGAAAAGTGGAAAACGTCAGGTGATTGTGGCGCTGATTGATACAGGGGTTGACATAACTCACCCGGAGCTTAGCGGTTCGATCTGGACGAATACGGGGGAAATCCCGGGCGATGGCATTGACAATGACGGAAATGGTTATATCGATGACGTTTACGGCTGGAATTTCTATGATAATAATGCCCAGGTATTTACCGGGGCGGATGACAATCATGGTACCCACTCGGCGGGCACGATCGCGGCGGCGAGAAATGGAGTCGGAACGGTTGGAATCTGCGATTCGGCGTATGTGAAGATCATGGTGATCAAGACGCTTGGAACATCGTCCGGTGTCGGAACCGTCAGCAATGTGGTTAAGGCGATCCGGTATGCGCAGGCGAATGGCGCGTCGATCTGCAATCTGAGCTTTGGGACGATGAAATATAGCGAGGAGCTGTATCAGGCGATCAAGGATTCGGAGATGCTGTTTATTGTGGCGGCTGGAAACGGTGACGCCTCCGGCAATGGCTACAGCATCGATGAGCAGCCGATGTACCCGGCAAGCTTTGAACTGGACAATATCATTTCCGTGGCAAACCTGCGCTTTGACGGTCAGCTCGACCGTGCGTCCAATTACGGGGTGAGAAGCGTGGATTTGGCAGCGCCGGGCAATTATATCCTGAGCACGATCACGGGCAATGACTATGCCTACATGAGCGGCACATCGATGGCGGCGCCGATGGTGACCGGAACGGCGGCAATGCTGTACTCCTGCGATGCGTCCCTGTCGCTTATGGATGTGAGAAACCGTATTCTGCAGTCGGCGCGGCCGATTGAGAGTCTGTCCGGCAAGGTGGCAACCGGCGGTATGCTGGATGCCGGGGCGGCAATGCCGTAGATGGGAAGTTACTGTTCGCAGGTAGGCACTTTTGGAACCGAAAGTGCCGTAAGAAAACGTGGTGGCAGCAGGAATTTGCCGTATTTAAATGCGAAGCCACGGCAAATTCCGTTACTGGGCACGTATGCGTGAACAGTAACGATGGGAAAAACGAAAAGAAAGATTGTTAAAAAAATATTGAAATTCTTGTTTGTATATGATACTATGAACGGGTGAGATAATTGCCCCGCAGATTCATATGTTTATATGTATGAAGACGGAGTAATTACCATGATTTCTTCGGGGCAGGGCGAAATTCCCTACCGGCGGTATAGTCCGCGAACCGCGATGGCGGCCGATTCGGTGAGATTCCGAAACCGACAGTATAGTCTGGATGAGAGAAGAGGCAGGAGTCAGAGAGTGTACCGCTTGAGCGTAAGCAGGCTGGTGTACATCGGCTAAGTTGCGATTTATTATCCCAGGTCCCGAACAACCTGGGATTTTTTTAGTTTTACAAATGCAGTTAGTCCGGCACTTGATTCATACTCCTCCTTCGGAGAAATGAGTTTTAAAACCGAAAGGAGATTTAAGATGAAGACAGGAAAATGGAGTATTCAAAAATTGATTTATACGGCGATGCTGGCAGCGGTTGCTGGCGTGCTGATGTCATTGGAATTTTCGGTTCCGATGATGCCGCCGTTTTATAAGGTGGATTTCAGTGATGTACCGTCTGTGATTGCCGTGTTTCTGATGGGACCGGTATCCGGTATCTGTGTAGAAGTCATCAAGCTGTTAATCAAGCTGATTACTGTCGGAACTAACACGATGTACGTCGGTGAGCTGGCCAACCTGATTGCGGCGTTCCTGTTCGTATGGCCGCTGTGGTTCCTCTATCAGAAGCTGGGCGCTAACCGTAAGGCAGCTGTAGAAGCACTTCTGCTCAGTATCGTGATCCGCACCGCGTGTGCATGCTTTATCAATGCGAACATTACGCTTCCGTTATATGCGAAAGCGATGAGCCTGCCGCTGGATGAAGTGATCCGCATGGTGGCGTCGGTCAACCCGGCGATCAAAGACCTGAATGGATTTATCATCCTGGCGACGATCCCATTCAACGTATTGAAAGTGGGACTCAACTATATCGTTGGACAGCTTTTGTTTGTACGCCTGCGTGCGGCGAAGATTGTGCCGAAAGCAGTATAAAATGAAATAAGAGGAATGGTTTGACGGATTTGGCTGTTTGCTGTGAAACGGCAGAACCATTTCATAGAAAGGATTGTCGGGAAACCGCTGGGAAAGCTGCCTGGGGGAAGAATCCCGGACAATCCTTTTTTGTTTGATGGAACGTGCAAAGACATATCTGTTTTTATAAGAGGAGGAGATACTATGATACGTAACTATAGAGATTTGACAAGATGGGAAATGGAGCAGGTGGACCGTGAGAACACGATTGTCCTGATTCCGCTCGGGGCGCTGGAACAGCACGGCAATCAGGCACCACTGGGAACGGATGATATTATCGCGGAGGCGATGAGTCAGGAGATCAAAAAGGCACTGGAGGCAGAGGGGGAAGAAGACTTCCCGATGCTGCTGTTTCCGGTGATTCCGGTGGGCTTAAGTACAGAGCATAAGAATTTCTGCGGTTCGGTCACAGTCCGGCCGGACACTTACTATCATCTCTTATATGATATATGCGTCAGCCTGGCGCATCACGGTTTTAAGAAGCTGGCTTTTTTGGTATGCCATGGTGGGAATGCGCCGATTGCGCAGGTTTTAAGCCGGGAACTTCGGAGTGAGCTGGGGATTGCACCGTTTATCCTTTCATCGGGGGCATTTGGTCATCCGGATGTAAAAGCAACGATTTCAAAGGGGAATATCTGGGATTTCCACGGTGGAGAGATGGAGACATCGATGGTAATGGCGGTCGATGAGAGTCTTGTGAAGCTGGAACTTTCGGAAGCGGGAGAGCCGACGGCGTTTGAGAAGACCCGCGCCCTGAAGCCATACGGTCCGGTTTCGATCGGCTGGGTGTCGGAGGACTGGAAAACAAAAGACGGATCGCCGATTGGAATTGGAGGAGATCCGTCTGGTGCAAGCGCCGAGAAGGGGCGAATTATATTAGAGACGAGTGCGCGGGAACTGGTCCCGGGGCTGTTAGATATCCGGGATTGGAATGAATAGGAATCAAACTTAAAAATGGGGTGTCTATGTCATCCGAATACCAGTGTTATTTACCAGATTCCCAGCGTCCGGATGCACCGCATGGTAATACCAGTCCGGTGCGGGTAACCGGAAGTCCCAGCTCGTCCGATTTCACTGTGCCGCCGTGGGTGGAGGCAACTTCGGTTGAGAGCATATAGGTCAGGACGGACGGCGCCAGCCCGGTGGTGTAGGAGTTGATGAGGAAGAAGAGCGGGTTGTCCGATAACAGTTTCGTACAGAGCTGCACGAACGGGTAAATCGAAGTTTCGATCTTCCAGATCTCGCCTTTCGGTCCGCGGCCGTAGGACGGCGGGTCCATGATGATTCCGTCGTAATGGTTGCCGCGGCGGATCTCACGCTCAACAAATTTCACACAGTCATCGACGATCCAGCGGATGGGTGCATTTTCCAGCCCGGAGGAACGGGAGTTTTCCTTCGCCCAGGCTACCATGCCCTTGGAGGCGTCCACATGGGTCACGCTGGCGCCGGCTGCGGCTGCCGCCAGGGTAGCGCCGCCTGTGTAGGCAAAGAGGTTTAAAACCTTGATTGGGCGTCCGGCATTGCGGATGCGGTCACCGAACCAGTCCCAGTTTGCCGCCTGCTCCGGGAAGAGGCCTGTGTGCTTGAAGCTGAACGGTTTTAAGTTAAAGGTCAGTTCTTTGTAATGGATCGACCATTGCTCCGGCAGGTCGAAAAATTCCCATTCGCCGCCGCCCTTGGAGCTTCTGTGGTAGTGTCCGTTCATCTTTTTCCAGCCGCGGTGTGTCTTGGGGGTGTTCCAGATAACCTGCGGGTCCGGGCGAACCAGAAGATAGTCGCCCCACCGCTCCAGTTTCTCTCCTTCGGAGCAGTCAATCACTTCATAATCGTTCCATCCATCTGCAATCCACATAAAATTTTATCCTTTCAAAAAAATGAGGCGCAAACCCCGGAAAAGGGTATCTGCCGCCTTTATAATCGGTGTTATCCATAAGCCATTTCCATCCAAATGGCATAAATGGTTACTGTTCCCGGGTAGGCACTTTTGGAACCGAAAGTGCCGTAAGAAAACGTGGTGACAGCAGGAATTTGCCGTATTTAAATGCGAAGCCACGGCAAATTCCGTTACTGGGCACGATGCGTGCACAGTAACCATAAACGCAGTCTGTCTGACCGGAAAAACGGTTCAGTTGAAATGCATACCTAATTATATCGGTCATTGATTGGCGTGTCAAACCTTTTGAACGGCTTCCTGCCAAAAAAAAGTAAATAAATTGAAAGATAAATCTCCTTGAAGATTCCTACATCTCCTGTTAAAATGTATATTAGGTAAAAGATAGATTGCACGTATCTGGAACAAAACAAGGCGTTATAAGCATCTGATGCAGTCTCCACACGACGGGAAGTGTGCGAATGCGCAGCAGGTGGGAGAATAGACGTTATCAATCGTGAACTGGGAGGGCTTGTATATGAAGAAACAGAAACTGGCAGTCTGCGTCCTTTCCGCAGCGCTGATGATAGGGGCGGCGACCCTGACATCTTACGCGGCAGAAGGCTGGCAGCAGTCTGGAAACAGCTGGATATATGTGGACAACAATGGCAACAAGGTGACGAATACCTGGAAGAAGGGCGCAGACAATCTCTGGCGCTATCTCGATTCCCAGGGCAACATCGCGTCGAACTGCTGGGTGGACGACGAATACTTTGTCGAGAGTACCGGCATCATGGCGACTGACAAGTGGCTGAAACTGCCGAAGCGCAATCCGGCATGGAACGAGACTTCCGCTACGACGGTCTGGTACTATTTCTCCACCAGCGGAAAGATGGTATCCGACGGCTGGTCCAAGATCGGCGGTAAGTACTATTACTTCGACGGTGATGGAGCGATGCAGACGGGCTGGGTGGATGATGACACCTACTACACGAATGCAGATGGTGTCATGCAGATCGGCTGGGCATATCTGGAAGATCCGGATGATACCAAAAAGGACGATGATGAAGTGAAACCCGGCGACGACGATGAGGATCATCATTGGTACTACTTTCAGAGTTCAGGAAAGAAATATGTGCCTTCTTTAGGCGGTGCCAAATATAAACAGTATAAGATTGACGGAACCTACTACTGCTTCGACGAAAACGGAGCGATGCAGACCGGCTGGGTCGATATGGGAAATTCCTCTGGATTTGCAAATTACCGTTATTATCAGAGCAACGGTCAGGTACAGACTGGCTGGCTCTCCACGACTCCGCCGGAGGAGGATGATTACAATCTGGATCTCGGCAGCGATGTACAGTGGTATTATTTTTCAAGCAACGGCGAGCCGAAGGTGGGTCCGAAGATTTCTGACGCTTCGACGAGCAACCTGGTCCGCATCAACAATATTACCTACTTATTTAATGAGAAGGGCAACCCGGTCTATGGTCTGAGACGTCTGGAGGTAGGAACGAGCGGTCAGTATGCCTGCTATTTCTTCGGCGCGGACAAGGCGACCAGCTCAGTCGTAAAAGGCAAGGGAAATGTAGTAGAGGGCGACGGAACGACCGGACAGTTCTATTTCGCTGACAGCGGCAACAAGGCTGGACGCGGCTACTCAGGTGTGGAGGATGGATTCCTGTACTACATGGGTAAGCTTCAGAAGGCAGACAGCGGTACCAAGTATGAAGTCATTGAAGTCAATGACAAAAACTATCTGGTAACGACGAGCGGCAAGGTAGTGAAATCCAGCACCGTGAAGGATGCGAACGGCACAAAGTTTAAGACAAGCTCTGCGGGTGTTGTCACAGAGGTGGACGGCACAAGCGACGATGGCAGCGACGAGGCTAGAACCCCGGTGGAACCGACGTATTGGGAGGATTAATTAAAAAAGCTGGGAGTCTTCTCGACTGAGATAAAATTTCTGCATGGAAATATATTCTTGTGGATAAACAGGAGTTTCTTCTATATATAAGGTGTAATTACCCACCGGAAGAAGAAACTCCTGTTTTTTCTTGAAAAATATAGATTTTTTCTTAAAAAAACACTTGCATTTCCCAGAAAGCTGTGTTATTATAACGAAGCTGTGGCATGATAGCGATGAAACGAGAGGTTGCTGCTTATGATAAGCAGGTTATTCCGCGGAGCGAATGTCAAGTTAGGAAACTGGCGACAAGTCACTGTACAAGAATAGAGTATCCTGAAGACAAATGACGGATTTGGTGTGTGGACTGCGAGGACACACACGGGTATGTGTACAGTCACCGCTTGTCGTGCTTAATAGTACGAAAAGGAGGCGACTTTTTTTATGGCAAGTCAAGTAATGAGAATCACACTGAAAGCTTATGATCATCAGCTGGTAGATACATCCGCTGCAAAAATCATTGAGACTGTAAAGAAAAACGGATCAAAGGTGAGTGGACCGGTGCCGCTGCCAACTAAGAAAGAGGTAGTAACCATTCTGCGAGCAGTTCATAAGTACAAAGATTCCAGAGAGCAGTTCGAGCAGAGAACTCATAAGAGACTCATCGATATCATTGCTCCGAGCCAGAAGACAGTTGATGCACTGCAGAGACTGGAAATGCCGGCTGGCGTGTCCATCAACGTAAAGATGAAAAACAAATAATTAAGAATCCTATACTAGTTTAGATAGAGACATCTGGACAGTTCTAGGATGAACGCGGGAGTTTGACGAACGCGTTCCGCTGTAGAAAAACAGGAGGTCAGATTAATGAAGAAAGCGATTTTAGCTACCAAAGTCGGAATGACTCAAATCTTCAACGAAGACGGAGTTTTAACTCCAGTAACCGTTCTTCAGGCTGGACCGTGTGTTGTTACACAGGTTAAGACAGAAGAGAACGATGGCTACAAAGCAGTACAGGTTGGTTTTGTAGACAAGAGAGAAAAACTTGTGACAAAGCCGGTTAAGGGTCATTTTGACAAAGCAGGCGTTGCTTACAAGAGATATGTAAGAGAGTTCCGCTTAGAGAATGCTGAAGAGTATTCTGTAAAAGACGAAATCAAGGCAGACATCTTCGCAGCAGGCGATAAAATTGATGCAACTGCTATTTCCAAAGGTAAAGGTTTCCAGGGTGCCATCAAGAGACACGGCCAGCACAGAGGACCGATGGCTCACGGTTCCAAGTTCCATCGTCATCAGGGTTCCAACGGTTCTGCAACCACACCGGGACGCGTATTTAAGGGCAAAGGAATGCCGGGTCACATGGGCAGCGTAAAAGTAACTGTTCAGAACCTGGAGGTTGTTAAGGTTGATACTGAGAACAACTTACTCCTTGTTAAAGGCTCTGTACCGGGACCGAAGAAATCCTTAGTAACAATCAAAGAGACAGTAAAGGTCGCTAGATAAGGCTTTTACGGGAAAGGAGGAACATACAGATGGCAAACGTATCTGTTTTCAATTTAGAAGGCAACGAAGTTGGCACATTAGAACTGAATGATGCTGTATTCGGTGTAGAAGTAAATGAACATCTGGTTCACATGGCAGTTGTAGCACAGCTTGCTAACAAACGTCAGGGAACTCAGAAAGCAAAAACCCGTTCCGAAGTTTCCGGCGGTGGTAAGAAACCGTGGAGACAGAAAGGTACCGGACATGCAAGACAGGGTTCAACAAGAGCTCCGCAGTGGACGGGCGGCGGCGTAGTATTCGCTCCGACACCACGTGATTATACAATCCGTTTAAATAAGAAAGAGAAGAGAGCTGCTCTTAAATCCGCTCTGACAAGCCGTGTAAACGAGAACAAGTTCATCGTAGTTGAGGCTATGAACTTCGACGAGATCAAGACAAAGAAATTTGTTGAGGTTATGAACAACCTGAAAGTAAACAAAGCTTTAGTTGTTCTGGATGAGGCTTGTGACAAGGCTGTATTATCCGCTAGAAACGTGGCAGACGTTAAGACTGCTTCCGTAAGCACCATCAACGTTTACGATATCCTGAAATACAACACAGTAGTAGCAACCAAAGCTGCTGTAGCTTCTATCGAGGAGGTATATGCATAATGGCAAACGTACAGTACTATGACGTAATCCTCAAACCGGTTGTAACTGAGAAGAGTATGAATGCTATGACAGACAAGAAATACACCTTCCTGGTACACACCGAGGCAAACAAAACTATGATCAAAGAAGCCGTTGAGAAGATGTTCCCGGGCACCAAAGTTAAGAGTGTCAACACCATGAACATGGACGGCAAGACAAAGAGAAGAGGCATGACCTTCGGTAAGACAGCTGCAACAAAGAAAGCTATCGTTCAGCTGACCGAGGACAGCAAAGAGATCGAGATCTTCGCTGGTTTATAATTCATCCTCAATAGACAATTATACGACGAACACTATGTCGTGAAAAACATGAAGAAACGCCAGGAGGCGTTGAACGAAAGGAGTCAAAGTCATGGGAATTAAATCTTACAGCCCATATACACCTTCCAGAAGACATATGACCGGCTCTGATTTCTCTGAGATTACAAAATCCACACCGGAGAAATCCTTAGTAGTTTCTTTAAAGAAGAACGCAGGTCGTAACAACCAGGGTAAAATCACCGTTCGTCACAGAGGCGGCGGTTCCAGAAGAAAATATAGAATCATCGACTTCAAGAGAAATGCAAAAGACGGTATCGCAGCAACCGTACTTGGTATCGAGTACGATCCGAACCGTACAGCAAACATCGCTCTGATCTGCTACGCAGACGGCGAGAAAGCTTATATCCTTGCTCCGGCTGGTTTACAGGTTGGACAGAAGGTTATGAGCGGTGCAGAGGCTGAGGCAAAAGTTGGTAACTGCTTACCGCTTTCTGAAATCCCGGTTGGTGCACAGATTCACAACATCGAGCTTCTTCCGGGCAAGGGTGGTCAGCTGGTTCGTTCCGCTGGTAACTCTGCTCAGTTAATGGCTAAAGAAGGCAAATATGCAACCCTTAGATTACCGTCCGGAGAGATGAGAATGGTTCCGATCAGCTGCCGCGCTACTATCGGTGTAGTTGGCAACGGCGACCACAACCTGATCAATATCGGTAAGGCTGGTAGAAAACGTCACATGGGTATTCGTCCGACTGTCCGCGGTTCTGTTATGAACCCGAATGACCATCCGCATGGTGGTGGTGAGGGCAAGACCAGTATCGGTCGTCCAGGTCCTTGCACACCTTGGGGCAAACCGGCACTCGGCCTGAAGACCAGAAAGAAAAACAAACAGTCTAATAAGTTAATCGTAAGAAGAAGAAACGGTAAACAGTAATAGGAGGTATACTAATGGGTCGTTCATTAAAAAAAGGACCATTTGCAGATGCTCATCTTTTAAAGAAAGTAGATGAGATGAACGCAGCAGGACAGAAACAGGTTATCAAAACCTGGTCCCGCCGTTCCACAATCTTCCCGCAGATGGTTGGACATACAATCGCAGTTCACGATGGTAGAAAACATGTTCCGGTATACGTGACAGAGGACATGGTTGGACATAAACTCGGTGAGTTCGTAGCCACTAGAACTTACAGAGGCCACGGAAAAGACGAGAAGAAAGCAGGACGTAAGTAAGTTACGCTTGAAAGGAGGTTTCACCAATGGCTAAAGGACATAGATCCCAGATTAAAAGAGAAAGAAATGCTAATAAGGATACGAGACCGTCGGCTAAGCTGTCTTACGCCAGAGTATCCGTTCAGAAAGCATGCTTCGTATTAGATGCCATCAGAGGCAAAGATGTGAAGACAGCGCTTGGTATTGTAACATACAATCCTAGATATGCTTCTACTTTAATTAAAAAATTACTCGAGTCTGCTGTTGCTAACGCAGAGAACAACAACCAGATGAATCCGGAGAACCTGTACGTTGCAGAATGCTTCGCTAACAAGGGACCGACAATGAAGAGAGTAAAACCGAGAGCACAGGGCCGCGCTTACAGAATCGAAAAGAGAATGAGCCACATCACAATCGTGCTTGATGAGAAATAAGAGGAGGCAATTATGGGACAGAAAGTTAATCCGCACGGCTTAAGAGTCGGTGTTATTAAAGACTGGGATTCCAGATGGTATGCGGAAGCTGATTTTGCAGATAACCTGGTAGAGGATCACAAAATCAGAACCTTCCTTAAGAAGAAATTATACAGCGCCGGTGTTTCCAAAATCGAAATCGAGCGCGCTTCTGATAAAGTAAAAATCATTCTTTACACTGCTAAACCGGGCGTTGTTATCGGTAAGGGCGGCGCAGAGATCGAGAAGACAAAAGCTCAGGTTCAGAAATTAACTGACAAGAAAGTTTTTGTAGACATCAAAGAAGTTAAGAGACCAGACAGAGACGCTCAGCTCGTTGCAGAGAACATCGCTCAGCAGCTTGAGAACCGTATTTCCTTCCGTCGTGCGATGAAGTCCGCTATGGGCAGAACCATGAAGGCTGGAGCTAAGGGTATCAAGGCTTCCGTATCCGGACGTCTTGGCGGTGCTGATATGGCTCGTACAGAGTTCTACAGCGAGGGCACTATCCCGCTTCAGACATTAAGAGCAGATATTGACTACGGTTTCGCTGAGGCAAACACAACATACGGCAAGACCGGTGTTAAGGTTTGGATCTACAAAGGCGAGGTACTTCCTGCGAAAGGAAATAAGGAAGGGAGCGATAAATAATGTTAATGCCGAAAAGAGTAAAGCGTCGTAAACAGTTCCGTGGTACCATGGCCGGCAAGGCGCTTAGAGGAAATGTAATCAACTACGGTGAGTACGGTTTAGTCGCTACAGAACCGTGCTGGATCAAATCCAACCAGATCGAGGCAGCCCGTGTTGCCATGACCCGTTACATCAAACGTGGTGGTAAAGTTTGGATTAAGATTTTCCCGGATAAACCAGTAACTGCTAAACCGGCTGAGACTCGTATGGGTTCCGGTAAAGGCGCACTTGAGTACTGGGTAGCAGTAGTAAAACCAGGCCGCGTAATGTTTGAGATCGCGGGTGTACCAGAGGAGACAGCGAGAGAAGCGCTTCGTCTTGCTATGCACAAACTTCCGTGCAAGTGCAAGATTGCTTCTAAAGCAGATTTAGAAGGCGGTGATAACAGTGAAAATTAATAAGTATGTAGAAGATTTAAAAGCTAAGACATCTGCAGAATTAAACGAAGAATTAGTAGCTGCTAAGAAGGAACTCTTCAACTTAAGATTCCAGAACGCTACCAACCAGCTGGATAATACAAGCAGAATTAAAGAAGTTCGCAGAAACATCGCTCGTATTCAGACTGTTATTACAGAGAAAGCGAACTAATTATCATAGATTCCTAAAATAGGAAAGGAGATATCTACCGTGGAAAGAAATCTTAGAAAAACACGTACCGGTAAGGTAGTAAGCAACAAGATGGACAAAACAATCGTAGTTGCTATCGAAAACCACGTAAAACATCCTTTAATCGGTAAGATTGTTAAGAGAACTTATAAATTAAAAGCACACGACGAGAACAACGAGTGCGGTATCGGTGATACTGTAAAGGTAATGGAAACAAGACCGTTATCCAAGGATAAGAGATGGAGACTCGTCGAAATTATCGAGAAAGCGAGATAATTTCTAAATCAGAAAGGAGTATTGGGCATGATTCAGCAGGAGACCAGATTAAAGGTTGCCGACAATACCGGTGCGAAAGAATTACTCTGTATCCGCGTTATGGGCGGCTCTACTAGAAGATATGCAAATATTGGCGATGTAATCGTTGCCAGCGTTAAAGATGCAACACCAGGCGGTGTTGTAAAGAAAGGCGATGTAGTGAAGGCCGTTGTTGTACGTACCGTTAAGGGCGCACGCCGTAAAGATGGTTCCTACATCAAATTTGATGAGAACGCAGCCGTTATCATCAAAGACGACAAGAACCCGAGAGGAACCCGTATTTTTGGGCCGGTTGCCAGAGAGCTTCGTGAGAAACAGTTTATGAAGATTGTTTCCCTGGCTCCGGAAGTACTGTAGGAGGTGTCAGCTGTGCATAAAATTAAAAAAGGCGACCTGGTAAAGGTTATCACAGGTAAAGACAAAGACAAAACCGGAAAAGTTCTTTCCGTTAATGTAAAGAAGAATACAGTCCTGGTTGAGGGATGCAACATGGTAACAAAGCATACCAAACCGTCTGCAGCTAATCAGCAGGGCGGCATCATCCATCAGGAAGGCGCGCTTGACATTTCCAACGTTATGCTGGTAGTGGATGGCAAGGCTACGAGAGTTGGCTTCAAAGTAGAAGACGGCAAGAAAGTCCGCGTTGCTAAGGCAACCGGTAAAGTAATTGACTAATACAGAGAGGAGGAACGTTAAAATTGGCTAGATTAAAAGAAATGTATCAGAGCGAAATCGTAGACGCTATGATCAAAAAATTCGGATATAAAAATATCATGGAAGTGCCGAAGCTGGACAAGATTGTTATCAACATGGGTGTTGGCGAGGCAAAAGAAAATGCTAAAGTTCTGGACTCTGCTGTAAGAGATATGGAAATCATCACTGGCCAGAAGGCAGTTCTTACAAAAGCGAAAAAATCAGTCGCTAACTTCAAACTTAGAGAGGGTATGGCTATCGGCTGTAAAGTTACCCTGCGTGGCGAGAAGATGTATGAGTTCGCTGATCGTCTGATCAACCTGGCTCTTCCGCGAGTAAGAGACTTCCGCGGTGTAAATCCGAACGCATTTGACGGCAGAGGCAACTACGCTCTGGGTATCAAAGAGCAGCTTATCTTCCCGGAGATCGAGTACGATAAAGTAGATAAGGTAAGAGGTATGGATATCATCTTCGTTACCACTGCTAAGACCGACGAAGAAGCACGTGAGCTGTTAACTCAGTTCAACATGCCATTTGCTAAATAATAGGAGGATTTATCATGGCTAAAACTTCAATGAAGATTAAACAGCAGCGTCCGGCAAAATTCTCCACCAGAGAATATAACCGCTGCAGAATCTGCGGTCGTCCGCATGCATATTTAAGAAAATACGGCATCTGCAGAGTTTGCTTCCGTGAATTAGCTTACAAGGGCGAAATTCCGGGCGTAAAGAAAGCAAGCTGGTAGGCATTGAGCACTTGATGAGGTAGTTTCGAATCTAGTGCGAAAGCCCGTCCCGAGACTTAGTGAGTCAGAGTCGAAGACGATAGACGAGCTTAGTCGAGTGGACGATGCCTATATTATAGAGGACACATCCTAGTGTTCCCAAAACCCACCGAAACCCACTTACAGTAAGTGGTAGTCAAATTATAAGGAGGCACACTCAAAATGACAATGAGCGATCCGATTGCAGATATGCTTACAAGAATCCGTAATGCTAACACTGCAAAACATGATACAGTAGATGTTCCGTCTTCCAAGATGAAATTAGCAATCGCTGACATCCTGGTAAAGGAAGGTTTCATCAAGAAATATGACGTTGTTGAGGACGGCAATTTCAAGACTATCCGTATTACCTTAAAGTACGGTAAAGACAAAAACGAGAAAATCATCTCCGGCATCAAGAGAATTTCCAAACCGGGTCTGCGTATCTACGCAAACAAGGAAGATATGCCGAAGGTACTGGGCGGTTTAGGTGTAGCTATCATCTCCACCAACCAGGGCGTTATCACTGACAAGCAGGCAAGAGAACTCGGCGTAGGCGGAGAAGTTCTTGCATTTGTTTGGTAAGCCGAAAGCATCATCATCGGTTTAGACAAGGTATAGATACAACTGAAAACAGAGAAGCCGCTCAGGCTTCTCCGAAAATCTAAGTAGGAGGTAAAAGGCATGTCACGTATCGGAAGAATGCCAGTTGCGATTCCGGCGGGCGTAACCGTAACAATCGCAGAGAACAATTTAGTGACTGTAAAAGGTCCGAAGGGAACTCTTGAGAGAGAACTCCCGGTTGAGATGAACATCAAAGAAGAGGATGGTCATATCGTAGTTACCAGACCGAACGACTTAAAGAAAATGAAATCTTTACACGGTCTGACAAGAACCTTAATTAACAACATGATTCATGGTGTAACAGAAGGCTATGAGAAAGTCCTGGAAGTTAACGGTGTTGGTTACAGAGCAGCGAAGCAGGGCAAGAAACTGGTTCTCAGCCTTGGTTACTCCCATCCGGTAGAGATGGAAGATCCGGAAGGCATTGAGACTGTTCTGGAAGGACAGAACAAGATCACTGTTAAAGGTATCAGCAAAGAAAAAGTTGGCCAGTATGCAGCTGAGATTCGGGATAAGAGAAGACCTGAGCCGTACAAGGGCAAAGGTATTAAGTATGCCGATGAGGTTATCAGACGTAAAGTTGGTAAGACTGGTAAGAAATAATTAAGGAGAGTGTGAAGATGGTTAGCAAACAGTCAAGAAGCGAAATTCGCGTTAAAAAACACGTTAGATTACGCAACCGTTTTTCTGGCACAGCCGAGAGACCGCGTTTAGCAGTGTTTAGAAGTAATAATCATATGTATGCTCAGATCATTGATGATACAGTTGGAAAAACTTTAGTAGCAGCTTCCACTGCCGAGAAGGAAGTTAAAGCTGAACTGGAGAAGACGAACGATGTTGCAGCAGCAGCTCACGTTGGAACTGTAATCGCTAAGAGAGCGCTTGAAAAAGGTATTAAAGAAGTTGTCTTCGATAGAGGCGGATTTATTTACCACGGAAAAGTTCAGGCATTAGCAGATGCAGCCCGCGAGGCTGGTCTGGAATTCTAGTAGGAAGGAGAACATACACATGAAACGTACAAAAATTGATGCCAACCAGTTCGAGTTAGAGGATACTGTAGTGGCAATCAAACGTGTATCCAAGACCGTTAAGGGCGGACGTACAATGCGTTTTTCCGCTTTAGTAGTAGTTGGAGATAAAAACGGCCACGTTGGTGCTGGTATGGGAAAAGCTGCTGAGGTTCCGGAAGCAATCCGCAAGGGCAAAGAGGCAGCTGCCAGAAACCTGATGGAGGTTCCGTTCGATGAGAACAATAGCATCCCGCACGATTTCCTCGGCAAATTCGGAAGCGCTAACGTACTTCTGAAGAAGGCTCCGGAAGGTACCGGTATTATCGCTGGTGGTCCGGCTCGTGCCGTACTGGATCTGGCTGGTTACAAGAACATCCGTACAAAATCCCTTGGTTCCAACAACAAGGCAAACGTAGTTCTTGCTACCCTGGCAGGCTTAGGTTCTTTAAAGACTCCGGAAGAGGTTGCAAAACTTCGCGGTAAGTCTGTAGAAGAAATTCTGAACTAATAGGAGGAGATAAAAATGGCAGAGAAATTAAAAATCACATTGGTTAAGTCTCCTATTGGCGCTATCCCGAAGCAGAAAGCAACGGTTGCAGCTCTTGGTTTAAACAAGACTGGCAAGACAGTTGAGCAGCCGGACAACGCCGCTATCAGAGGCATGATCCAGAATGTTAGACATTTAGTTAAAGTAGAGGAAATCTAAGATATTTGCAAGGAGGTGCAGTCATGGATTTATCCAATTTAAAGCCGGCGGTAGGCTCTAAGCACAGCGACAGCTTCAGAAGAGGTCGTGGTCACGCATCAGGCAACGGTAAGACTGCTGGTAAGGGACATAAGGGACAGAAAGCTCGTTCCGGCGCTCCGAGACCAGGATTTGAAGGCGGTCAGATGCCGTTATATAGACGTCTCCCGAAGAGAGGCTTCACAAACAGAAATTCTAAGACCATCGTTGGTATCAACGTAAGCGCTCTTGAGAGATTCGAGAACGACACAGTTGTTACGGTTGAAACATTAATCGAAGCAGGCATCGTAAAGAACCCGCGTGACGGCGTTAAGATCCTCGGCAATGGCGAGCTGACCAAAAAGCTGAACGTAAAGGTTGATGCGGTAAGTGAAGGCGCGAAAGCTAAGATCGAGGCCGTTGGCGGAACCTGCGAGGTGATCTAATATGTTAAAAACGCTCCAGAATGCATTTAAGATAAAAGAGGTCAGAGAAAAACTCCTCTATACGTTCTTTATGCTGGTTGTGACCCGTATCGGATCGCAGCTGCCGATTCCCGGAGTTAATACAACATTTTTCCAGGAACTGTTTACAAGACAGTCCAATGATGCGTTTGGTTTCTTCAATACGATTACCGGCGGTTCGTTCACGAACATGTCGGTATTCGCATTGAGTATTACCCCGTACATCACTTCTTCCATTATCATGCAGCTTCTGACAATTGCAATTCCGAAATTAGAGGAAATGCAGCAGGAGGGCGAGGACGGAAGAAAGAAGATTGCGGAATATACGCGTTACCTTACGGTTGCACTGGCGCTGATGCAGTCCGTCGCTATGGCGATCGGTTTCGGCGGCAAGGGACTTTTAGTTGAGTTTACTGCCCTGAATGTGATTGTCGCTATTGTGACAATGACAGCCGGAAGTGCCATGCTGATGTGGATCGGTGAGCGAATCACCGAGAACGGCGTCGGAAACGGTATTTCTATCGTGCTTCTGTTCAATATCATTTCAACCATGCCAAGCGATATGATTACGCTCTATGAGCGTTTCCTGCAGGGCAAGATCGTGGCGGTTGCAGTTGTAACAGCCGTGATTATCGTAGCGGTTATCGTAGCGATGGTTGTATTTGTTATCATTTTACAGGATGCAGAGCGGAGAATTCCGGTTCAGTATTCTAAAAAGATGCAGGGACGTAAGATGGTTGGCGGTCAGTCCACAAGCATCCCGTTAAAAGTAAATACAGCAGGTGTTATTCCTGTTATCTTTGCTTCATCCCTGATGTCTTTCCCGGTGGTAATTGCTGGATTTTTCCAGGTTAATTATGACACCATCGGAGGAAAGATTCTTCTGGCTCTGAATTCCAGCTCCTGGTTTAATCCAGAGCGTCCGGCTTATTCAGTTGGTTTAATTGTCTACATCGCGTTGATTATTGTGTTTGCGTATTTCTACACATCCATTACATTCAACCCGCTTGAAGTAGCAAACAACATGAAGAAATCTGGCGGCTTCATCCCGGGCATTCGTCCAGGAAAGCCAACATCCGATTACCTGGATGGAATTCTGGAGTATATTATACTGATTGGTGCCTGCGGACTGATCATTGTCTGCCTGGTTCCGATCATTGTCTCTGGACTGTTCTCAGTGAGCCGTCTCTCCTTCGGAGGTACTTCTCTTATCATTATCGTAGGTGTAGTACTTGAGACAATCAAAGCAGTCGAATCACAGATGCTGGTTCGCAACTATAAAGGATTCTTAAACGACTAAGACAACTCGCTTTCTGGGCGGGAGCTTGCTTACTTTACGGCTGGAGGTGGCCGGAGACAGCTCCTGCCTGGAGGCGATTCTGTTGTATATAGGGAGATTGTAACCATTATGAAGATTGTTATGTTAGGAGCACCGGGAGCCGGAAAAGGAACACAGGCTCAGAGAATTGCAGAAAAATACGGCATTCCGCACATTTCTACCGGAGATATTTTCCGTTCCAATATCAAGGCAGGCACAGAGCTTGGTAAAAAAGCAAAATCGTTCATCGATCAGGGGCTTTTAGTACCGGACGAGGTAACGATCGGCATGCTTCTTGACCGGATCCATGAGGCTGACTGCAAGAACGGCTATATTCTGGATGGATTCCCAAGAACGATCCCGCAGGCTGAGAGTCTGACAGAGGCGCTGGCAGCAAACGGCGAGGCGATTGATTTCGCGCTCAACGTAGATGTGCCGGATGCAAACATCGTAAACCGCATGGCAGGACGCCGTGCGTGCTTAAAGTGCGGCGCTACCTACCACATCCAGTTCGCAGCACCGAAAAAAGAAGGAATCTGCGACAAGTGCGGTTCTGAGCTGGTGCTTCGTGATGATGACAAGCCGGAGACTGTACAGAAACGTCTGGAAATATACCATGACCAGACACACCCGCTGATCGAGTACTATGAGAAGAAGGGCGTTCTTCATACGGTAGACGGTACACAGACCATGGAAGACGTATTCAAGAACATTACGGATATTTTGGGAGCTTAAAACATGGCAGTGACGATAAAATCTCCCAGGGAGATTGAACTGATGCGTGAGGCGGGAAGAATTCTCGCCAAAACGCATGAGGAACTGGCGAAGAATCTTCGGCCGGGTATGTCCACCTGGGATATTGATCATATGGGAGAGGAAATCATCCGGAGTTACGGCTGCATTCCCTCGTTCAAAAATTACAACGGCTATCCCGCATCGATCTGTGTCTCTGTCAATGATGAGGTTGTACATGGAATCCCGCACAAGGAACATTTTCTCGATGAGGGAGACATCGTCAGTCTGGATGCAGGAGTGATCTACAAAGGATACCACTCAGACGCAGCCCGGACTTACGGCATCGGAGAGATCGACGATGATGCCAAAAAACTGATTGAAGTTACCAGACAGAGCTTCTTTGAGGGAATTAAATTTGCCAAAGCTGGCAATCATCTCAATGACATCTCTGCAGCGATCCAGAAATATGCCGAAAGTTTCGGTTTTGGTGTTGTCAGGGATCTGGTTGGTCATGGAATCGGTTCCCATCTGCATGAGGATCCGGAGATTCCGAATTTTGCAAGAAAAAGAAAAGGAATTCTCTTACAGCCCGGCATGACGCTCGCGATCGAGCCGATGATTACCGAGGGCAGCTACGAAGTAGTCTGGCTCGATGATGACTGGACCGTCATGACGGAAGATGGCGGCTGGGCTGCTCATTATGAAAATACGATTCTTATTACAGAGGGCGAACCTGAGATCCTTTCCTTATAAAGAAGAAGTAAGCTGGGGAAGTTTTTACGAAGACCTAAGCAGGCTTTCCGATTACAGTATGTACGCATCTTGAGGCAGATGTCCGAGCCGATCAATAAGGCGGGCAATGGCAAAAATTCTTTGTCGAAGACAAATCTGCATGAATTTTTGCCTTGTTTGCGAGCTAAGTGAGCAAATAGGCAAGCGAACAAACTGTAATCTGAGAAGCCTGCGGCGGGAGCGGAAACACCTGTCTACAGAAACGGAGATCAGAATGACGGAATATGGAACTGGCTGTCTGGTCCGCTCACTTGCGGGCCACGACAAAGGCACTTATTATATTATAGTCAGAGAAGATGCACGCTACGTGTATCTGGCAGACGGACGCACTAAAACCGCCGCCAAGCCGAAACGCAAGAAGAGAAAGCACGTGCAGTTCTCCCACAAATGGGATGAGGCGCTGGCAGCCCAGTTTGCGGACGGCGCGGCAGTCCAGGATGAAGCGATCCGCTATTTCATTCAGAAATCATTGCAGGGAGGTATATAGAATGTCGAAAGCAGATGTAATTGAGATTGAGGGCGTAGTAGCAGAGAAGCTGCCGAACGCTATGTTTAAGGTAGAACTGGAAAACGGACACATCGTACTTGCTACGATCAGCGGAAAACTCCGTATGAACTACATCCGTATTCTGCCGGGCGATAAGGTTACAATGGAAATGTCGCCATACGATCTCTCTAAGGGAAGAATCATTTGGAGAGATAAATAAAGACCAATCCATTTTTCTCAATAAAAATATTGAGAGAAGTGTAAATTTCGCTTGCATTATAGGATTTTAAATGTTATAATGCTTTAGCGAACTTTGTTGAAGCATCAGGTAAGATCCGCCCTTTTGTCCTCTCACGGCAGGGGGATGGAACGAGTCTGTTGTACCTGTAAGTCCGACACAGGACTGCAATAGGTTATAAAAAATTGTATGTCCGAGATTGGACGGACTATTACGGAAAGGAGAATTGCTGTGAAGGTTAGATCATCGGTTAAACCAATTTGCGAAAAGTGCAAGATCATCAAGAGAAAAGGCAGTATCAGAGTAATCTGTGAGAATCCGAAGCACAAACAAAGACAGGGCTAATTTGATTTAGCACCTATTTTTTCGCGCGGCTTTCTATTATGAACCACTCGGATGAGTTGTTCAGTAGTTTAAGCAAATTTATACATTATCAACGAAGAAGTAAGAAAAACTAATGGAGGTGTACTACACACATGGCTCGTATTTCAGGTGTCGATTTACCAAGAGAGAAACGCGTAGAGATCGGCTTGACTTACATCTACGGTATCGGTAGAGCAAGTGCAGCCCGTATCCTGGCCGAAGCTGAAGTTAATCCTGACACTCGTGTTAAGGACTTAACTGACGACGAAGTTAAGAAGCTTGCGGCAATCATCGCTGACAGTCAGGTGGTTGAGGGTGATCTGAGAAGAGAGATCGCTATGAACATCAAGAGACTGCAGGAGATTGGATGCTACAGAGGCATCCGTCATAGAAAGAGCCTTCCGGTTCGTGGTCAGAAGACAAAGACCAACGCTAGAACTCGTAAGGGTCCGAGAAAGACAGTAGCAAACAAGAAGAAATAATTAAGTAACAAGGAAACTGAATCAGGTTAGGTTTAGCAACAGGATTCAATATTTGAGAAAGTAGGTTAGTTTAAAATGGCTAAAAAAGTGTCCACTGGCAAGAAAGTGACAAAAAAGCGTGTAAAGAAAAACGTTGAACGCGGACAGGCGCACATCCAGTCATCTTTTAATAACACAATCGTTACTTTAACAGATGCACAGGGTAATGCCTTATCATGGGCAAGTGCAGGCGGTCTGGGATTTAGAGGTTCAAGGAAATCTACTCCATATGCAGCTCAGATGGCTGCAGAAACTGCAACGAAGGCAGCTCTTATCCATGGCTTAAAGTCTGTAGACGTTATGGTAAAAGGTCCGGGATCAGGTCGTGAAGCAGCAATCCGTGCTCTTCAGGCATGTGGTCTGGAAGTAACAAGCATTAAGGACGTAACTCCGGTTCCGCATAACGGATGCCGTCCGCCGAAACGTAGAAGAGTCTAATTAGGAGGTGCAAGTAAAGTGGCAGTAGATAGAGTTCCTGTACTTAAAAGATGTAGATCTCTTGACCTTGATCCGGTTTATTTAGGAATCGACAAGAAATCAACGAGAAAATTAACGAGAGCCAACAGAAAGATGAGCGAGTATGCACTCCAGCTGAGAGAGAAGCAGAAAGCAAAATTCATCTACGGTGTGTTAGAGAAACCGTTTAGAAATTACTATGCAAAAGCATCCAGAATGAATGGTCAGGTCGGTGCTAACCTGATGATCCTTCTGGAGTGCAGACTGGATAATGTATTATTCAGAATGGGCTTTGGCCGTACAAGAAAAGAGACACGTCAGATCGTAGATCACAAGCACGTTCTCGTAAACGGCAAGAGCGTAAACATCCCGTCCTACTTAGTTAAGGCTGGCGATGTAATCGAGATCAAAGAGAAGTACAAATCTTCACAGAGATATAAAGATATCGCTGAGGTAACCGGCGGAAGAATGGTACCGGCATGGCTGGAAGTTGACGCTGAGAACCTGAAAGGTACTGTTAAAGAGTTACCGAGCAGAGACGAAATTGACGTTCCTGTAAACGAAGTGCTTATCGTCGAGCTGTACTCCAAATAATAAGAAGTATTACTATTATGTTAGTCCAGAATCTCCCATGTATCTGCTTTGGCAGCTGCTTGGGAGATTCCGAGACTACAAGAGTATGGCAGACCCTCAAAAATGTTCCCAAAAGGAGGGGCTATCGTGTTCGATTTTGAAAAACCAAAAATTGAAATTGCTGAGATTTCCGAAGACAAAAGATATGGCAAATTTGTGGTTGAACCGCTGGAAAGAGGCTATGGTACCACATTAGGCAATTCTTTAAGAAGAATTATGCTTTCCTCTTTGCCTGGTGCAGCAGTAAGTCAAGTGAAAATCGACGGCGTTTTGCATGAGTTCAGTTCTATCCCTGGTGTAAAAGAGGATGTAACTGAAATTATCATGAACATCAAGAGTCTGGCGATCAAAAACAGCAGCGAGACGAATGAGCCGAAGACGGCTTATATCGAGTTCGAGGGCGAAGGCGTCATCACAGCAGCTGACATTCACGCTGATTCTGACATTGAGATTTTGAATCCGGACCAGGTCATCGCTACATTAAGCGGCGGCGCGGACAGCAAATTCTACATGGAGCTGACGATCACGAAGGGCCGCGGCTACATCAGCGCAGATAAGAACAAGAGTGAAGATCTTCCGATCGGAGTTCTGGCTGTTGATTCTATCTACACACCGGTGGAGCGTGTCAATATGACCGTTGAGAACACCCGTGTGGGTCAGGTGACAGATTATGATAAGCTGACATTAGATGTATACACAAATGGAACGCTGGCACCAGACGAAGCTGTCAGCCTGGCAGCAAAGGTTCTGAGCGAGCATCTGAACCTCTTCATTGACCTTTCCGAGAATGCCAAGACCGCAGAGGTTATGGTAGAGAAGGAAGACAACGAGAAAGAGAAAGTGCTTGAGATGAACATCGACGAGCTGGAGTTATCCGTTCGTTCTTACAACTGTTTAAAGAGAGCCGGAATCAATACAGTGGAGGAGCTGTGCAACCGCACACCGGAAGATATGATGAAAGTCAGAAATCTGGGCCGCAAATCCCTGGAAGAGGTTCTTGCAAAACTGAAAGAATTAGGCCTGCAGCTCAACCCGAGCGAAGAGGCTTAAGATACCGCGTGGGTGGACGTGCTTTGCAGTGCGTCCCTTTCATGCAGATACGGGGACGGGTAAGTCCGAATGGCACAGGTCCCTGCATAACCATCAAACAATTATATTTTATATAGCAGACATTCAGTAAGTCCAAAGGGCATGAGTGCCGGCTTCCGCAAATGGAGGAGAAAGAATCATGGCAGGATATAGAAAACTTGGAAGAACTTCCAGTCAGAGAAAAGCAATGCTGCGCAGCCTGGTAACCGCACTGTTATTCAACGGCAAGATCGTTACCACTGAGGCAAGAGCAAAAGAAGTGAAGAAGATCGCTGAGGGTCTGATCGCTCTGGCAGTAAAAGAGAAAGATAACTTCGAGACCGTTAAAGTTACCGCTAAGGTAGCTCGCAAAGACGAGAACGGCAAGAGAGTAAAAGAAGTTGTTGACGGCAAGAAAGTTACCGTTTACGACGAAGTAGAGAAAGAGATCAAGAAAGATAAAGCTTCCAGACTTCACGCTAGAAGACAGATGCTGAAGGTTCTCTACGATGTAACAGACGTTCCGACTGCAAGAGCAGGCAAGAAGAAAAACACTAAGAAGGTAGATATGCCGGCTAAGCTGTTTGATGAGCTTGCACCGAAGTACGCTAACCGCAATGGTGGTTACAGCCGTATCGTTAAGATCGGTCAGCGTAAGGGCGACGGCGCTATGGAAGTTCTGTTAGAGCTGGTATAATTTAGATAGATTCGTTTGTTTAAGTTGTATCAAATCTTCGTTCTTTTACGCAAGTCTTGAATCGCAAGATGATTTTATACCCCGGTTTGGGAGACAGAGAAATCTGTCTTCTGAGCCGGGGTTTTTTGACGTTAGAATGGAATTTTTGTAACTGTTTACCATGAGAAAAAGCCAGGGTTTTAATTGAATGAAAAAAATAGAAAGAATGGCGCAAAAATAGCAGACTGAATTTTACGGTTTTCCGCATACTAGGATTAAACGATTTTATGGAACAATTTCTTGGATTCAAACAGAGTGTACATCTGCATTTCGTTGAAATTCGCCGCAGGGTGGAATCTACGGAACGGGGGAAGTACATAGGAGTAGAAGGAGGAAAAAACGTGCGAAAAAAACCTAGTATGTGGAAAACAACAAGTCGGAAGGAAAAACTTCGCCGTGTTCTGCTGATAATCTTTGGTGCGGGGGTCATTGCGCTTGCCGGCGTATCTTATCAATATGTGAAGAACGCGGTTCCCGACCGCATCAATGTGGTGGTGGACCGGCAGGAGCAAGTTCGCTTTGGGCTGCCGTTTCGGGCATTGCTGGAAAGTGAGAGCGAGGAGGTGCTTCTAAACGGCAACTCTAAAATTCCATCCGACCAGATCCATCTGCAGCTCAACCAGCCCTTTTCCATCTATTCTGAACAGGAGGGAACGTACCGTTTAAGTCTCAAACTCTTTGGAATATGGAAATTAAAGGATATCGAGGTAGATGTGTCGGACGTCCAGTATGCGGTTCCCTGTGGGCTGCCGGTGGGTATTTACATGAAATCCGACGGACTGATGGTGATCGGAACCGGAAGGGTGACAGCACAGACGGGGGAGGTGATGGATCCGGCGGACGGAATCCTGCGTTCTGGAGACTATATCGAGGCAATCAACGGGACGCCGGCGACGGACAAGAAAGATATGATACGGGCAGTCAAGGAAGCGGGAAATATGGCTCTGACACTTTCAGTGCGCCGCGAGGGAGAGACGATGGATGTACAGATGACGCCGGTACAGACGCAGGAGGGAGACTATAAGCTGGGGCTGTGGATCCGCGACGATACGCAGGGCATCGGTACGATGACCTATGTATGTGCTAACGGCGCGTTTGGAGCGCTGGGACACGGTATCAGCGATGGCGACACGGGACTTCTGGTGCAGACCTCCGGCGGCGAACTATACGATACGGAGATTCTGGGCGTGGAGAAGGGAAGTTTCGGAAAGCCGGGCGTGATGTCGGGCGTTATCTACTATGGAAATCAGTCGCGGCTGGGAAGTGTGGAGGCCAATACGGATCAGGGCATTTTCGGGACGGCAAATCCGCGCTTTTTAAGCCGGGTAAAGAACCCTGCAATTCCGATCGGTTACCGTCAGGACGTCAAAAAAGGCCGTGCCTGCATCCGTAGCAGCGTGTCCGGGGAATTGAAAGACTACGAGATTGAGATTCAGAAAATAGACCACTCCTCCAACCGCCACAACAAGGACATGGTCATTCGCGTAACCGATCCGGAACTTCTGTCCCTGACCGGCGGGATCGTCCAGGGCATGAGCGGCAGCCCCATCATCCAGAACGGAAAACTCATCGGAGCAGTTACGCACGTTTTTATTCAGGATTCGACGCGTGGGTATGGGATTCTGGTGGAGAATATGCTGGGACATTGAATCTGGATGCAAAGTAACTGTTTACGGGTGGGAATTTTCTGAACTTAAAATTCCATATGATACAGTTCTGGCAGCAGATTTTGCCGATTTTGAATGCGCAGCATCGGCAAAATCCTGTTGCTGGGCACACGTGTGTGAACAGTAACATGCAAAGTACAAAGTTTTTGCTCTCTTTATTGACAGGATATAAAAAAAGCGTATATAATAGAGCAAATTACATATTTGGCAAAACAGTTGAAAAGCTGCGACGCAAAGCTATAGGGCCTGTAAAATGGCAGCCAGTTGCATTAACACGATAACAGAGTATGTTATAGTTGTATGGCTATGGCGTAACTCTGTTTTTTTATAGGAATTTATCGAAACTTGATCTGCAAAGATGGAATTTTCATGTTCAGAAACCGGTCGTGGAGGCTTTTTAATTGCGTGTATTTTGTGTGTCTTTCGACCGGAATCGGTAAAACGTGGTGATAAGGGATCGTTAGATAGGCGTATGGCGGCTGGGCGGTAGAAGGTTTATAGCGGAATCTTAACAGATACGGTTAGCTACAATACATGCTTATATATAGTTTGCATCTTGTGTAATTTATTTTGCATCAAAAGAATTGATAGACAAAATGAGCGTTGAGTGTCGAACTGCGCGATCAAAACGAGTTGAAACTTGTTAAAAAAAGAATTTATAATTATTTTAATCATCACAGGTGCCGAGGAGGAGAATATTATGGCAGAAATGAAGATTGCGATCGCAGAGGATAATCGTCAGGCATTGGATATGCTTGGAAATATACTGGAAAGTGATAAGGAGATTCAGGTGGTCGGAAAAGCGGAAAACGGAACCGATGCCTATAATATGATCGTAAAGACAAAGCCGGATATTGTATTTCTGGACGTAGTGATGCCGGGAATGGATGGAATTTCGGTTATGGAGCGCATCAAGACAAATCAAGACTGTTCAGCTGACACTTCCTTTGTTATGATTACAGCTGCGAGCAGCGAGAATCTGACAGCGGATGCTTTTCGGATGGGCGCCTGTTATTACATAGTAAAGCCATTTTCGAAGGAGGCGGTTTTAGACAAGGTACATCGCCTGAAGAATTACAGGAACCGCGCTTCGACCCTGGCGGGCAACCGGAAGGTGGAGCCGTATATGGTGTCGGCGGAATATGAAAGACAGAATCTGGAGAGCGATGTGACGCAGATTCTGCATGAGATTGGGATTCCGGCTCATATTAAGGGATATCAGTACCTGCGGGATGCGATTATTTTGTCAGTCAGTGATAAAGAAATGCTCGGTTCTGTGACGAAAATCCTGTACCCGACCATCGCCAAGAAGCGCCAGACCACTTCAAGCCGTGTCGAGCGGGCAATCCGCCACGCGATTGAGGTCGCATGGAGCCGCGGCAAGATGGACACGATCAACGATCTATTTGGATATACCGTCAGCACAGGGAAAGGAAAGCCGACCAATTCGGAATTTATCGCATTGATTGTTGATAAGATTTGCCTGGATTATAAGCGGGATGTATAAAATCGTGCGGTGCTTTTTGGAGCCGAAAGTGCTGTAAGCCTTTTTAACACGATTGTAACACATTTATGAAAGTGACTGATTGCATGGGTAAATGTGTGTATGATAAGATAAAGGGGAAATAAAAGATGCAGGACTGAAAAACTGCCCCTGTATAAAACAGCTGGACAGAGAGGTCAGGAAAGCAGCTAAAAGAACGGAGAATTGCCTATGAAAAAAAAAGTACCGGCGTACAATGGAACCCTGCGGGATCACACGATTATGTGTCCGTATTGTATCAGTGAATGTTCAGGAATCCGCATCTTTGGAAAGCGTATCAAATCGATCGCCTTTTCAACGGATGTGGCAATCATCAAAAATATCAACGCGGATGCGATCATCGCAGTTTATCCGTTTACTCCGCAGGCAGCTATCTCACAGTCGATCATCAGCATCTCGGATGTGCCGGTGTTTGTCGGGGTCGGCGGCGGTCTGACCGGAGGAAAGCGTTCCGTCCGTCTGGCGCTTCAGGCAGAACATCAGGGAGCCTACGGTGTAGTGGTCAACGCGCCGATCGCGGATGAGGTCATCACGGAGATCAAGCGGGTGGTTGACATTCCGGTCATTGCGACGATTGCTTCGGTTCACACGGATGTCCGCCGCAAACTGGAGGCGGGAGCCGATATTTTAAATGTATCAGGCGCTGCCGCCACCGCATCGATGGTAGCCGAGATACGGAAGGAGTATCCGGACGTTGCCATTATCGCGACCGGAGGACCGACTAACGAATCGATTTTGGAGACGATCGAGGCGGGCGCCAATGCGATCACGTACACGCCGCCGTCCAACGGCGAGCTGTTTGCGCGGACGATGAAGAAATACAGGGAGATCAATCCCTGATTATACAAAAGCCGGGGCCGAAGAGAAAACATAATTTTCTTTTCGGCTCCGTCTTTTATTTTTGTTTCATAGGAAATTGCGTCCTATGAAACAAAAAAACGCTCCGCGAGGATGCGCACTCGCGCGAAGCAGAAACATGTCGCAAGCGACCGCGCTCGGCGCGAGAATGTGCCAAGGCACATTCTTTTTCATGCGGTAAAATTTATAATTCATCCGGTACTATGCAAAATATCCAATTCAGAAAATACAGTCTGCAAATCGGAACTATTTGTCATATATTTCCCGATTTTTTTCTCTGTCGCCTACTTTCTAATTCCCTGATTCTATTGTATAATAATTTTAATAGGGTGCCGGATCGCGAGCGGGCACGGTTGGGAGGTAGTAGCTATGAAGAATATTCTATTTATTGCATCGGAGGCGGTTCCATTTATCAAGACAGGAGGTCTGGCAGACGTTGTCGGATCTCTTCCAAAATGTTTTGATAAGCAGTATTTTGATGTGCGTGTTATGATCCCGAAGTATCTGTGCATCAAAGAGTCATTCCGCAGTGAAATGAAGTATGTGAACCATTTTTATATGGATTATCTGGGACAGAACCGGTATGTGGGCATCCTGGAATATGAATATGAGGGCGTGACCTTCTATTTTATTGATAATGAGAGTTATTTCTGGGGTGATCGCCCGTATGGGGACTGGTATTACGATCTGGAGAAGTTTTCTTTCTTCTGCAAGGCGGCTCTCTCATCCCTGCCGGTGATCGGCTTCAAGCCGGATGTCATCCACTGCCACGACTGGCAGACGGGACTTATCCCGGTGCATCTCAAGGACAAATTCCACGGCGGCGAGTTCTTCCGGGATATCAAGTCCGTCATGACGATCCACAACCTGAAATTCCAGGGTGTGTGGGATGTGAAGACAATCCAGCATTTCTCTGAGCTGCCGGACTACTATTTTACACCGGATAAGCTGGAAGCTTACAAAGACGGCAATATGTTAAAAGGCGGCATCGTATACGCGGATGCGATCACGACGGTCAGCAACACCTACGCGGAGGAGATTAAGACTCCGTTCTACGGCGAGGGACTGGACGGTCTGATGCGTGCGAGAAGCAACAGTCTGCGCGGTATCTTAAATGGTATTGATTACGATGAATTTAATCCGGAGACAGATAAACGGATCGTACAAAATTATAACGCAAAGACATTCCGCAAGGAGAAATCCAAGAATAAAAAGGCGCTGCAGGCGGAGCTGGGACTGGCGCAGGACGAGAAAAAGTTCATGATCGGTATCGTCTCCCGTCTGACCGACCAGAAGGGACTTGACCTGGTACAGTGTGTGATGGATGAGATCTGTACGGAAGATGTACAGCTGGTTGTGCTGGGAACCGGAGATGAACGGTATGAAAATATGTTCCGCCACTATGACTGGAAGTACAATGATCGTGTTTCCGCTAATATTTATTATTCGGAAGATATGTCGCATAAGGTATATGCAGCCTGTGACGCATTCCTGATGCCGTCGCTGTTTGAACCATGTGGGCTGAGCCAGCTCATGGCGCTTCGCTACGGAACCGTGCCGATCGTGCGTGAGACGGGTGGCCTCAAGGATACTGTATGGCCATACAATGAATACGATGGAACCGGAACAGGATTTTCCTTTGCTAACTACAATGCACATGAGATGCTCGACTGCATCCGCTATGCAAAATACATCTATTATAATAAGAAGCGCGAGTGGAACAAGATCGTAGACCGCGGCATGGCGGCTGATTTTTCCTGGCAGACATCGGCTGGAAAATATCAGGAATTGTATGACTGGCTGATAGGATATTAATGACGGACCGAGTGATTTAGGACAGTGGCATATGTGTGGAAGAAAACAGAGGAATTAAGATAGTACAGGAGAGAAACATGACTTTTTTTCAGGAATTGACATCAAACCAGACGCTGATGACCGGCGTGACCGGGTGGGTGGTCGCCCAGGTGCTCAAGACGATTCTGGACATCGGGCTGAACCATTCGTTCAACCCGGAGCGTCTGATTGGCTCCGGCGGTATGCCGAGTTCCCACTCATCCACTGTATGTTCGCTGGCAACGGCGGCGGCGCTGCGGTACGGAGTGGGAAGCTTTGAATTTTCCATCAGCTTTATTCTGGCGATGGTTGTTATGTATGACGCGATCGGTGTCCGGCAGGAGACAGGAAAGCAGGCAAGAGTTCTGAACCGCCTGCTTTTCGATGATTTCCTCAAGCTGGACGGCGTGGTATTACAGGAAAAATTGAAGGAATACGTGGGGCATACGCCGATACAGGTAGCAGCAGGCGCGATTTTAGGCATTTTGATTGCATTTATTCTCGATCCGATGTTCATATAACGAACATCGGATCTTTTCATTTTGGCTGATAGATGGTATAAATATAGGGATAACGTGTATTTAAGCGTTAAATGAAACTGAGGAAATGAGAACAGAACAATGGAACAGAGAAGAGACATAGAAAATATCAAACCAGCCTGCCGGTTAATTCTGGCGAGTGCGTCTCCGCGCCGCAGGGAGCTTTTGGAGCGGATTGGGCTGAAACCGGAGATTCATCCGAGCACTTTGGAGGAAAATCCGCTCTGTACGGAACCGGCGCAGGTTGTGATGGAACTGGCGGGACAGAAGGCGCGCGATGTGATGGCGCAGGTGCGTGAGGAGGCGCGGACGACGGGAATCCTATTTTCCGGGATTATCATTGGTTCCGATACCGTTGTCAGTGTGGATGACGAGATTTTAGGAAAACCGGCGGATCGGGATGAGGCGCTTGAGATGATCGGACGGATCCAGGGGCGCAGCCACCGTGTATACACGGGCGTGGCGATCCTGACTGAGGATCGGGAGAGCTGCTTTGCGGTTGAGACGCGGGTGGATGTATATCCGATGAGCGATGCGGAGATCGAGGCGTATGTAGACTGCGGCGAGTCGATGGACAAGGCGGGTGCATACGGCATTCAGGGAAGTTTTGCCGCGCATATCCGCGGAATCGATGGTTCTTACACGAATGTGATGGGGCTGCCGGTCGGAAGGCTCTATCAGGAATTGAAGCGGATCTGCCCGGAGAAGATAGAAGATCTGCTCAAGCATACGGCCTGAGGTGGATGGCGGATGGAAAGAAAGTTACTGTTCACGGGTAGGCACTTTTGGAACCGAAAGTGCCGTAAGAAAACGTGGTGGCAGACCGTGAACCAGAGTGGAAGGATTGACAGAACGCAGCGCTGCTGGTCATATGTGTGAACAGTATTCAAGTCGAACGTCCGTGAGACTTGGCGCGTGATTCTGGTCAGCGTAAGCTGACATATTCTTTACAGAATCACTGCGCATCCTCGCGGAGCGTTTATCTCAGTCGGAGACCCAACTCCCACTGAGACAAATTTGCTATTACTCACCACCTGAAGAGGTGGGAGTCTTCTCGACTGAGATAAATCAGCCGCTCAGAGAGAATATGTGACAGGAATTGCTAAAATATGCAGGAGAAAGGGAGTATCCATGCAGAAACAGAAAAGGAAGACAAACCATATCCACCGGGCGGCGTGTGCCCTGCTTGCGGGGCTGGCGCTCAGCCTGGGGCTTTTGACTGGATGCGGCTCGGACGGCAGCACGATCGTGGTGGGAAAGAAGAATGAAAAGGGTTATTCCCGCGCGGAAGTGATGGTGATTGCCATGACGGAGAAAAAACGCTATGAGGAGGTCTGTACGGATCAGATCTGGGGCGTTTCAGTTGGAGAAAAGGGCGATGATTTTGAAACGTATCTAAAAAAACAGATCCGTTCGTTTATGGATGAGCTGAAAATCATGAACCTGCTGGCAGCCGATCGGGGGATTTCCCTGACTTCAGAGGAGCGGGCGGCGATGGACCGGGCAGCAGCCGAGTATTTTGGGCGTCTGCCGCAGTCGGCGATTGACTCGATGGGCGTGACAGAGGCGGATGTCCAGCATATCTATGAGGATTATGGTCTGGCGGAGAAGCTGGCGGGACAGCTCACGGACAATGTGGCGCTGGAGGTCAGCGACAGTGAGGCAAAGGTGATCCATGTCAGTCAGATAAAGACATCGGATGAGAGCGAGGCAGACGCCTTCCAGCGGGCGGCATCGCAGGAAGATGCCGATTTCCAGTCCTGTGCCGAGGAGGCGGGGCTGACGGTGAGTGACCGGGTGCTGGGGCGCGGTGATGAGTCGGATGCCTATGAGAAAGAGGCATTTTCCCTTGCCGAGGGCGCAGTCAGCCAGGTGATCCATGCGGACGACGCGTACTATGTGCTCAAATGTACGGACGATTACGACGAGGACGAGACGGCGGCGCGCAAGGAGCGCATCTACGAGGAGCGGAAAAAACGCGCCTTTCAGGAGATCTACGACCGGTTCAGCAATACGATCTCCGTTTCTTACAGCAGCGGGCTCTGGGACAGTCTGGATCTGACCTCGGAGTTCGAGAAAAATGACGCGGATTTCTTTGAAATTTACGCGGAATATGCGATCAAATAGGTAGTCTGTACCTGGGGCGGGCAGAAAAAAAGTAAACTTATTTTCAAAAAAGGATAACAATTCGGAACAACCGCTTGACTACCGGGGAAAATTCTTCTACAATGAACGGTAATGTCCGGTCAGGCGGACATACTGTGGAGGAAAAATACATGAATATCATAAAAGCGGTCAATCTTGTATTTGATTATATAAGACGCGATGAAGAGGGGCAGGTAGAGGAAGTAAAGCGCGCCCTGGATCATGTGAATCTGGAGATTGAGAAAGGCAGCTTTGTGGCGATCCTGGGACACAATGGTTCCGGCAAGTCCACATTTGCCAAGCAGATCAATGGCATTTTGAGCCCGACCGACGGTACGCTTTTTGTATCGGAGATGGATACGAGGGACGAGGCGCATCTCTGGGATATCCGCAAAAATGCGGGCATGGTCTTTCAGAACCCGGATAACCAGATCATAGGAAATATAGTGGAAGAGGACGTCGGATTCGGTCCGGAAAATATCGGAGTTCCGACCGAGGAGATCTGGAAGCGAGTGGATGAGAGCTTAAAGGCAGTCGGGATGACGATGTACCGCAAGCAGTCCCCGAACCATCTGTCCGGCGGACAGAAGCAGCGTGTGGCGATCGCGGGCGTCATGGCGATGAAACCAGAATGTATCGTGCTCGATGAGCCGACGGCGATGCTCGATCCGAACGGACGCAAGGAGGTTATCCGCACCGTCCATGAGTTAAACCGGGTGGAAGGAATCACGATGGTGCTGATCACCCATTATATGGAAGAGGTGGTCGATGCAGACCGCGTGATCGTCATGGATGACGGTCATATCGTGATGGACGGCACGCCGAAGGAGATTTTCTCCCGCGTGGAGGAACTAAAACAATACCGGATGGATGTGCCGCAGGTGACGGAGCTTGCGTGGGAGCTTAAGAAAAAGGGAATTCCGCTTCCAGATGGAATCCTTCGTAAATCGGAGCTTCTGGACGCACTGGTACCGCTTTTGAAAGAGGAATAGAGATGGCAATACAGGTAGAAGATTTGTGCTACACCTACGGCGAGGGCACGGCGTTAGAGCGCCAGGCATTAAAGCACGTGAGTTTTGAGATTCAGGACGGCGAATTTGTCGGTCTGATTGGTCACACTGGATCGGGAAAATCAACCCTGATCCAGCATTTAAACGGTCTGATCAAGCCGACCAGCGGCGACATTAAGTATCAGGGTGTCAGCATTTACAGCCAGGGTTATAAATTAAAGGATCTGCGGAGTAAAGTGGGGCTGGTGTTCCAGTATCCGGAGTACCAGCTCTTTGAGGCAGATATTTTTACAGACGTCTGTTTCGGACCGAAAAATCTGGGGCTTCCGCAGGAAGAGGTGGAAAAACGTGCCCGCCATGCCTTAAAGCTGGTCGGCATGGATGAAAAATTTTATAAGCAGTCCCCGTTTGAACTTTCCGGCGGACAGAAACGCCGCGTCGCGATCGCGGGTGTACTGGCGATGCGTCCGGAGATGATGATCCTCGACGAGCCGACGGCGGGACTCGATCCGCAGGGGCGCGATGAGATTTTAGGTCAGATCGAGCGCCTGAACCGGGAGCACGGGCTGACGATTTTGGTGGTTTCCCACAGCATGGAGGACATGGCGCGCTACGTGGACCGCATCATGGTCATGAACGACGGCGTGAAGATGTTTGACGATACGCCGAAGGAGGTATTCCGCCATTACAAGGAGTTAGAGGCGATCGGTCTTGCCGCGCCGCAGATCACTTATGTGGTGCAGGGACTTCGGGAGCGCGGGATTCCGATCGACGACACGATCACGACGGTAGAAGAGGCGCGGGAGGCGATTCTGGCGCTGTATAACAAGCGGAGGGAGAAACAATGATACGGGATATCACAATCGGACAGTATTATCCGGTCGAATCAGTGGTTCACCGGCTGGATCCGCGTACCAAGCTGTTTGGAACGCTGATCTACATTATTTCATTATTTTTCGCGGACAACCTGCTCTGCTATGCAGTGGCAACCGTATTTCTGGCGATGGCGGTCCGCACCTCACGCGTACCATTTAAATTTATTGTGCGGGGACTCAAGGCGATCGTGTTCCTGTTACTTATCAGTATCAGCTTTAACCTGTTTCTGACGAGCGGACGGGTTATTTTCCAGATTGGATTTTTAAAAGTGACGCATGAGGGCTTGCGGCTGGCAGTTTTCATGGGTCTGCGCCTGATGTATCTGGTGATTGGTTCCTCTGTCATGACGCTGACGACGACCCCGAACCAGCTTACGGACGGCTTGGAGCGGAGTCTGGGATGCTTGAACCGTCTCCATGTGCCGGTGCATGAGATCTCGATGATGATGTCCATCGCACTGCGCTTTATCCCGATTCTGATTGAGGAGACGGATAAGATCATGAAGGCACAGATGGCGAGAGGCGCTGATTTTGAATCTGGCAATCTCGTACAGCGGGCAAAGAGCATGATCCCGATTCTGGTACCACTTTTCGTATCGGCGTTCCGCCGCGCGACGGATCTGGCGATGGCGATGGAGGCGCGCTGCTACCGGGGCGGAAGTGGGCGCACGAAGATGAAGCCGCTGCATTATGAGAGGAGAGACCGGATTACCTACTTGATTCTTCTGGCTTATCTGGGAATTGTGATTGTACTGCGGATCGTTTTTTAGCGAAAAAGGGGTTACTGTCCGCGGGTAGGCACTTTTGGAACCGAAAGAGAGGTGCATAGGCTGTGCAAGCTGTGTGCCTCTTGATTTTTGTATTTTGGTTAGTTACAGCTAACATAAGGTGGAATGGAGAACAACAGAAGGAGGACTTCAATGGAATTAAAACAGCTTGAATATTTTATGGTTGCCTGTGAAAAAGGTAGTTTTAATCAGGCAGCAGAATGCCTATACACATCCCAACCGAATGTCAGCAAGGTGATCGGGATGCTGGAACAGGAGCTGGGGCGTGCGTTATTTGAGCGGACAAGCAGAGGGCTCAGGGTTACCCCATATGGAGAAACGGTCCGGGAGTATGCACACAATATTTTAAATCATGTGAGTCTTATTAACTCGCTGGCAGAAGATACGCAGGAACGGAAATTTACCGTTTCTACCTACCCGAGCAACATGATTGCGAGGCTTCTGACAGATTTTTATAAGAAATATGGCTGCGAGTGCCAGATTTCCCACCGGGAAGGCAGTGTGGAGGAGATTAGTGATCAGGTATCCCAGGGAATTTCGGAGTTGGGGATTGTGTATGTAGCACAGAAACAGGTTCCGGCATTCCGGCATATTTTGTCCCACAAAAAATTGTCTTTTCAGGAACTGGATGTCAAACCTGCCTGTGTTTATGTGGGACCAAATCATCCGCGTTATGAGGATGAGAGTATCGATTTTACCGAGCTTCCGCAGTTAAAATTCGTCAGCGGAATCCGGGATTTTTTCTCAATGGAGCATCATTTAAACCATGTGAGCCTGGGAGCGATCAGCACGGATATGCTGAATACGGTTGTACATACCAATAGCGATCATATGACAATGAATCTCCTGATGCAGAGCGATATCTGCAGCCTGGGAATTGATTTTTTATATGAGGATTATAAACAATATCCAATCCGTAATCTGAAGATCCGGAATAGTGAACCATTTCTGGTAATCGGATATATTTACCAGAATGAAGAAAAGCTGAGTGCGGAGGCAGCGTGGTTTTTAGAACATTTCAAAAAAATGCTTTAATTGTTTAGATATAACAAATCGTTATAGCAATCCCCCTGTAAAACGATAGTGGTTAGTTGTGCGTAACTATGTTATCCTTTTATCTGCCGGTAAAAACGAATTGTTTTAACAAAGTAGATAAAAGAGATGCAGGCTTTCAAACCTGCGTCAGGCATAACAGGAGGACATATATGAAAAAAAGTAAAAGACTCATAGCGGCAGCTGGTGTTCTTTCCGTGGCTGTCTTGGCTGGATGTGGCGGAAACGCTTCAAACAGTACAGAAGGGACAAAATCAGAGCAGAGTGCATCGGCAGAGAGCACGAAGGATGAACTGGTATTTGTTAATTACCGGGATATCCGTGATCTGAATCCACATCTGTATGCAGGTGAAATGTATGCACAGGAAATGCTCTACGAGACCTTAGTCAATATTACAGAAAATGGGTATGAGGGCTGCCTGGCAGAGAGCTGGGATATCAGTGAAGATGGAAAGACCTACACGTTCCACATCCGTGATGGAGTGAAATTTTCGGACGGAGAGGTGTGTGACGCCAACGCGATCAAGGCAAACTTTGATGCAATCATTGAAAACAAAGATCGTCACACCTGGCTGGAAATGATGAATCTTCTGGTTGGGGTTTCGGCTCCGGATGATAAAACCTTTGTGATCGAACTGTCGGAGCCGTACTATCCTCTGCTGACAGAGTTGGGAGTTACCCGTCCGTTTGCAATGATTTCTCCGAAGGCGATGAAGGACGGAAGCACAAAGGATGGCGTAAACGAATACATTGGAACAGGTCCATATGTCCTGACCGATTTTGTGACAGATGAGTATGCAGTATTTGAAGCAAACGAAAACTATTGGGGGGAGCAGCCGTCCATCAAAAAGATTACGGTAAAAGTAATACCGGATAATCAGACGCGTATCATGGCACTGGAAAAAGGGGAAATTGATCTGATTTTCGGTAAAAATATGATTGATGCGGATGCAATTAACCAGTATACGGGAAATGACAATTTTACGGTTGCGTTATCGGATCCGACCTCGACCCGGCAGATTGTACTGAATACAACCCGTGATATTCTGGATGAGAAGGAAGTGCGTAAGGCACTTCAGCATGCGACAAACAAAGCAGCGATTTCAGAAGGTATTTTTTATGGTCTGGAACAGCCGGCGGATACACTGTTTGCATCTACCGTTCCTTACTGCGATATCAATCTGACCCCATATGAGTATGATGTGGAAGAAGCAACGAAGATGCTGGAGGAAGCAGGCTGGACGTTGGCTGGAGACGGCGTACGTGAAAAAGACGGCCAGAAAATGGAACTGGAGCTGCTTTATAACAGCGATAGTGTGACGGAAAAAGCGATTGCGGAGTACCTCCAGAGCGAATACCAGAAGCTGGGTGTCTCCCTGAACATTCATGGAGAGGAAGAACAGTCTTACCGTGATAGTATGAAGGCTGGAAACTTTGACATGGTATTTAATATCTGCTGGGGAACTCCGTATGACCCGCAGTCCTCCCTGGCGGCGATGCGCGCTCCGGTTTATGGAGATTTTGCGGCACAGCAGGGACTGGAAGATAAGGCAGATATCGATGATGCGATTACAGAGATCCTGGTTTCCACGGATGAAGAGCGCCGTCAGGAGCTGTATACATTTGTGCTGACCCGTCTGCATGAGGATGCGGTCTATATTCCGCTTACTTATGAGTGCAATAAGGCAATCTACCGTTCGGATCTGCAGGGCTTCCATTTTACGCAGACTCAGTATGAGGTTCCGTTCGCTGATTTCTATTTTGGAGAGAAGAAATAAAGGAAAAATAAATGAAACAATATATCATAAAACGAATCCTGTCGGCAATTCCGCTTCTTATTATCATTTCGTTTGTGTGTTTTGTGTTTATTAACCTGATACCATCCGATCCGGCGGAGGTGGCACTGCGCATCCGCCAGGTACCGATTATTACAGAAGAAGCGGTGGCACAGGTAAGGGCGGAACTTGGATTGGACAAACCATATCTGATACGATATATTTCCTGGCTGGCTGACTGTCTGAGGGGAGATTTTGGAATCAGTTACGTCAATCCGAGCCGTACAGTTGCGGGCGAACTGATGCGCTGTCTTCCGGCGACTCTGCAGCTTGCGGGTGTATCGTTTGTGATGGTTCTGGTACTGAGCATTCCGATTGGAGTGCTCTGTGCCGTTTATAAGGATGGTGTGTTTGACCGCATCATGCGGGCGATTGTTTTTATGACAACGGCGATGCCTGCATACTGGGTAGGGCTTCTTCTGATCTGGCTGGTTTCGATCAAGCTGGATCTGCTTCCAACGAGCGGAAGCGGGAGCTTTAAACACCTGATTCTGCCATCGTTTACGGTATCATTGAGTTATATATCGACGTATATCCGCCTGATCCGCAATAATATGTTGGAAAACATGAAACAGGATTATGTTCTCTATGCCAATGTGAGAGGCATTCCAAACCGGCAGATTCTTCTTAAACACATTTTGAAAAATTCGATGCATACTTGTATTGTAGCGATCGGAATGAGCATACCGCAGCTGATTTCCGGAACGATCGTCGTTGAGAATGTATTTGCCTGGCCGGGGCTTGGGACACTCTGTATCAGCTCGATTTTTAACCGGGATTATCCGGTGATCCAGACGTATGTGCTATTGATCGGAGTACTATTTGTCGGATTTAATTTATTATTTGATATTCTTCAGACAATTTCAGATCCGCGTCTTAGAAAGGAGAGTCATTGATGGTAGGACGATTGATTCGAAACCGGGCGGCCGTTGGAACGATTGGTCTGGTGCTTATCGTGGCGCTCATAGGGATCTTTGCACCGTTTATCGCACCGAATGATCCGTATGCAACGGATATTTTAAATAAATTTGCCGGATTCAGCCAGCAGTATCCACTTGGTACCGATAATCTGGGACGGTGTATTTTGTCGAGAATGATTTATGGAATCCGTCCGACGCTGGGGCTGGCAGTCCTGACCATGCTTGGAACGATTGGCCTGGGAGCGTTGATGGGACTTTTGGCAGGTTATTTCCGCGGGATCGTGGAAGAGGTGATCATGCGCACAGTCGATGTAATGCTTTCATTTCCGAGCCAGATCATGGTGTTTGCAGTGGTAGCCCTGTTGGGAATCAGCGTGCAGAATGTAATTCTGGCCAATGTGTTTATTAAATGGGCCTGGTATGCGCGGATGATCCGGACAGGTGTTATGCAGTATCGTGACCGGAACTTTGTGCGCTTTTCACGATGTATAGGAACACCAGAATCTTTTATATTATTTCGCCATCTTGTACCGTCAATTGCGGCAGATCTGGCAGTTTTATCCTCTCTGGATGTCGGATGGGCGATTATCAATATTTCAACCCTCTCATTTCTGGGACTGGGTGTACAGGCACCGACACCGGAATGGGGAGCGATGCTGAGCGAGGCGAAGAATGTCCTCACCAGCAATCCGGTACAGATGCTGGTTCCGGGAATTGCGGTGGTAATTCTGGTAGCAGCGTTTAACCTGATGGGAGATGCCCTGCGGGATGTGCTGGATCCGAAGGAGGTGCAGAAATGAGCCTGAATCATGAGCGGGTGCAGCCGATTCTGCGGGTGGATGGACTGAATGTAGAACTGAAAATCAGAAATAAACAGAAAAAATTGGTCGAGAATGTAAGCTTTGAGGTAGAGCCGGGGCAGTGCCTGGGTATTCTGGGAGAATCCGGAAGCGGAAAAAGCATGACGGTAAAAGCAATTCTGGGACTTCTGGACCGCCAGTTCCGGATAGAAGGACAGGCATGGTTTGAGGGAAAGGATCTATGCCGGGCAGGACGGGATGAACTGCGGCGGCTGCGTGGGCAGAAGATAGGCATGGTTCTCCAGAATCCGATGACCTGCTTTGATCCACTTTACCGGATTGGAAGCCAGATGGCCGAGACCTTTGCAGCCCATACAGATTGGGATCGGGCAAAGATCCGGGAGATTTCCCTGGAAGTATTGGAAAAAATGAGAATTCATAATCCGGAGGAAGTGCTGGGGCAGTATCCACACCAGCTTTCCGGAGGAATGCTTCAGAGAATCATGATTGGGCTGGCACTGGCGATGAAGCCGGCACTTCTGGTGGCAGATGAACCGACAACGGCAATCGATGCCATCACCCAGGCTGAAATTTTGAAGGAATTTCAGCGGATCAAGGAAGAAAGTCATACGGCGATGATATTTATCTCCCATGATTTGGGGGCGGTTTCGAAGATTGCGGACGAGATCGTCGTGATGAATGGAGGAAAACTGGTCGAACAGGGCGATTTTGAACATATCTTAAGGCATGCAAAGGATCCGTATACACGGATGCTTGCAGAGACACGGCGCTCGGTCATGGAGCGCTACCGGCTTTGCCTGGATAATCAGGAGGAATTATGCTTGAATTAAAAGATATATGTGTCAGCTTCCGGAGTGAGCGTCAGGATAAATTGTTTGGAACCTCCAGGGACCAGGTGCTGTTTGACGTATCTTTGCAGGTGGAAAAGGGAAGCTGCCTGGGGATCTTAGGAGAAACCGGAAGCGGAAAATCGACGGTTGGACGTGTCCTTTGCGGACTTTTAAAACCGGATTCCGGGCAGGTGCTTCTGGATGGGGAGGAGATTTATCGAAACCGTCAGGGGAGAAAGAATCTGCAGAAGAAAATCAGTATTGTTTTTCAGGATTATACAACCTCGGCGAACCCGCGTTTCCGTATACGGGATATTCTGGCGGAGGGACAGCGGGCAGCAGCACGTAAAAAGGGAATCCGGAAGCTTTCAAGAGAGAAAATAAAAAAAGGTGCCGGAGAGCTGATGGAGATGGTGGGACTAAGTGCAGATTTTCTGGATCGATATCCCCATGAATTGTCCGGCGGTCAGCTCCAGCGAGTCTGCATTGCCCGGGCGGTAGCCTGCGAACCGGAGATAATTCTGTTCGATGAGGCGATTTCATCTTTGGATGCACATACGCAGGTGCAGGTTATGGATCTGCTTATAGATTTAAAGGAGAAACTGAATCTGACGTATGTATTTATTACGCATGATTTGACGTCGGTTACCTATCTGTGCGATGAGGTGCTGTTTTTATACCGCGGACATATCACAGAATGCCGTCCGGTCCGGGAGCTGGGAAAGACAACGGATGAATATGCGCGCAGGCTGCTGCAGGCGATCGTTTAGATGGAATTGAGTAAAAGGAGCAGAAAAGTTCTCAGAACAGGAAATAGAACATGAAAATATATGAAACGAAGGTGGAGGCAGGCACGAAGCAGTGGCTGAAAATTCCGGTGGATGAGGAATGCAGCCTGAAAGCGGCGGCTTTCTGTGGTTCAAGACCGGGAAAACGGTTGATTGTTACAGCGGGGGTACATGGCTGTGAGTACATAGGAATTCTGGCAGTTTCCCGTCTGATTCAGGAACTGGATCCGAGGCAGATGAAGGGAGAGGTTGTATTTCTTCCGATTGCTAATGAAGGTGGATTTTATAAGGAAATCAAGCAGCTGGTACCGGAGGATGGTGTCAATTTAAATCGGGCATTTCCGGGAACGGAAATGGGAAGCCGGTCAGCGAAGATAGCAGCAGCTGTGGAAACGTATCTGTATCCAGATGCGGACTTCCTCGTGGATCTCCATAGTGGAGATATTCACGAGATGGTAGTTCCGTTTGCCTTTTTTCCGGTGGCAGCAGGCGAGACGGTAGAAAAAAAGGCGGCTGCAGCGGCAAGAGCGATGTCTTTGTCGTGGAGAGTGGCATCAACGGCGAAAAATGGTCTGTACAGCTGGGCAGCGCAGAAAGGAATCCCGGCTCTTCTACTAGAACGGGGCGGACTGGGACGTTGGACAGAACGGGAGGTGGATGCATATCGGATAAACCTGTATGAACTGCTGGTTCATCTGGATATTTTGCCAGAAAGTATTCTGGAATCAGTCAAAGGAATGAATTTAAAAGATTCAGAAAGCTCCCCGGAATCAGAGGTACTTCCATCCGGGAAAATAGAGCAAAGGGAGATTCGGATCATGCGCTATCTGGAGGCACCGGGAAATGGATTCTGGTATCCGGCTATCCGGGAAGGAAGCTGCCTGAAAAAAGGAGATTTACTGGGAGAAATCCGGCGGCTTGACGGCAGCCTGATGTATCGTTATGAATCAGAGCTTGACGGCATGGTCTTTTACTATACCTTGTCACTGGGGGTAAGTGAGGGAGAACCGCTGGTAGCATATGGCGAATGCTAAGAAAAAAGCATCTTTGGATGAAAGGATCCAAAGGTGCTTTTTGCATAGGAAAAGACGGTCAATAAAAAAATATCTGTCAAAAAAAGGGGATTATATGGTATGATAAATAGCAGAAAATAGATTTTTGAGGATAAATATAGAAATAGAGGAATATATATGAGACGAATTAAGCTAGTGGTTTCCTATGACGGAACCGCCTACTGCGGGTGGCAGCTACAGCCCAACGGAGTCACGATCGAGGAAGTGTTAAACAAGGCGCTTTCTTCTCTTTTAAAAGAGGATATCCAGGTCATCGGGGCGAGCCGGACGGATTCGGGTGTCCATGCGATGGGAAATGTGGCAGTTTTCGATACCGAGAGCCGGATTCCGGGGGATAAGATCTGCTTTGCACTCAACCAGCGCCTGCCGGACGATGTGCGGATCCAGGCGTCGGAGGAGGTGCCGCTTACCTTCCATCCACGCAAGGCAAACTGCGTGAAAACCTATGAATACAAGATTTTAAACCGCAAGATCGATATGCCGCTGCAGCGCTTATACAGCTATTTCTGCTATTTCAATCTGGATTTAGAGAAAATGCAGAAAGCGGCATCCTATCTCATCGGCGAGCACGATTTTAAGAGCTTTTGTACGGTGCGGACCCAGGCGGAGGAGACGGTGCGGACCATCTACAGCTTAGATATCACCAAGGTAAATGACCTTATTACCATCCGGATCAGCGGCAGCGGCTTTCTCTACAACATGGTCCGGATCATCGCCGGGACGCTGGTTAAGATCGGCATGGGAGTTTACCCGCCGGAGAAGATGGAGGAGATTCTGGAGGAGAAAAACCGGGCGGCAGCAGGTCCTACGATCCCAGCACGCGGGCTGACGCTCGTAAGCCTGGAGTATGAAAAAGAGCTGGCACCGTACCTGGAGGGCGAAAATAAGCACTGGCACTATGTGCTCGATCAGAGAAATGTCCCGGAGAAAGGGCTTGCATACCTCACGATCGAGCGCTGTGAGCCGGAAGAGCTTGACGGCGTGCTGCGCCGCGTGATCCATCAGGCATACCGAAACGGCGCGAAACGGGTGTTTGTGCGGGATACGTTTGGAGAAGAGGGGAGCATCTGCGGATATTACCGGCTGAGACGGCAGCCGGAGACGGAAGAAGGCTGGCTGGAAGCCGTCTACGAGGGTGAACATCGGTGAGCATGAGTAGAACATTTGATTATCTGGTCTGTTTCAGCGTCTATTCGCTGATTATCCTGATTATAGGAAAATCATCGTTCGGTGAGAGCGATTCGATAGGGAAATTTTTTATCGGAGAACGGAAATGCGGGTTCTGGCGGCTGTTTTCCACCTTCGTCGGGACCTGGGTGTCCGCTGCGACCATTCTGGGATACACGGGCAATGTTTTTGAAAATGGAACCTCCGTGATCGCTGTGACGGTTATCCCGTGGTTCATCGGCGCGGGGCTGCTGTATCTCATCAGCGGTCGTATCTATGACTGCGACATGCTCACGATCCCGCAGTTTATCGGGGAGCGCTACCATTCCCGCTTTCTGCGGACCTGCTGTGCGCTGCTGCTCTCGGGCGGTTACGTTTTTTATCTGGTGATCCAGATAAAGGGATTTGGAATTGCGGCGGCGACGCTTTTAAATATTGATTATAAAGTTGCAATTTTTTTGGTTTATCTGTTTATTCTGTATTCTACCTTTGGAGGATTCAATTCGGTTACCAAGACGGATGGCGGAAACCTTATCATGCTCACGATCAGTATAGTGGTTGTCTATTTTGTCGTGGTCGGAGGAATAGAGGGAAGCGGATTTTTGACAAACGCGGAGGTGTTTAGCCGAAATGCGGCGGGCAGCGGGACGGACAGTTTTGGAAATCTGATGAAAGATTACAGCCTTACCATGTACCTCACGATGTTTTTTGGCTGGGGTATGGGGCTGGCAGCGAACCCACAGTATCTGATCCGGATTGTGGCGGCAAAGAGCCGTGAGACGGCGCGGAAAGTCCTGATCTGTTCGCTGGTGTTCTTGACATTTTTTTATTTCTGCCTGACCCAGATCGGTCTGGGGCTTCGGATCCTGTTTCCTTATCTGTCCTATTACTTCGGATCAGACGATATTTTTGTCTACGCAATTAATTATTTGCTCCGATCGCGGTTCAGCGGATTTTTCTTAATCAGCGTGATCGGCGCGTGCATGTCGACGGCGAACTCGCAGCTGCTTCTGATTGGCTCGATGATGTCCTACGATGTGGCGGCGCAGTATGGAAAATGGAAGAAAACAGAGGACCGTATCCTGGGGCTGACGCAGCTCTTTATCTTTCTCGGCGGAACGCTGGCGCTTCTGCTCTCCTTAAATCCACCGTCCAACAGCCTGTTTTTCGGCGCGGATATCTGGGGATTGTTTTCAGCAATTCTGACGCCACTTCTCTACGGCACGCTTTATTATAAGCGGGCAACGAGGACGGGCGCATGGGCGGCATTTGTGACAGGGGTAACCGGGACGGTGCTGCTTCAGCCACGCGAGCTGCCGGTTTACTGGGGATTTCCGGTGACGCTGTGTTCGACCCTGGTTTTTGTCCTTGCCCCGGTGCTGGAGAGTATATGGAAAAAACGTGCTTGCTAAAGGCGGGCATTTGGAAACATGAAGCTGTCAGACAACAGCGAGAAGGAGGCGAAAACGAGCGATGAATAAATGGCTGAAACGTCTTTCAAATTGGTTTTTCCAGATTGAAAATGAGGTCATGATTCCCTTTGTTCTGGTGGGAATCCTTGTCATCGGAAGTTTCAGCGTGATTTCCTATTATAATGGCTACACGATGCAGAAAAACAGCGAGCTGGAGCTGGCGGATACGCTGTTTGAGGATGTAAACCGCGATCTGCATTTTCTGGAAAAGCGTCTGCCGGAGGAGGAGATCGCGGAAAAATACCGGAATTTTGAGCGCGGGCGGATTCGGATTCTGGATCGTGACGGTGAGGAGATCACGGCTGGAACCCGTTGGGAAAACACATCGGTACTGGCAGTCAGCAAGGGGGACAATCCATTTGGCTGGCGGCTGGAGTACCGGATGGATGAGAGAATATTCGGGGAACGCATCTTAGAGCAGCAGAGCTATTTGGTAGTCGGCGCGATCGCGTCGCTGATTCTCATCTGCCAGGCAAGCATTTTCATTTCCCACAGTATCACGCGCCCCATCCGCCGGATGAGCCATACCTGTAAGGAAATCGAGGAAAACAAGGGCAGTTATCAGAAATACCGTTTTGAGGCGGTCAGCCGCCACGACGAGATCGGACAGCTGGCGGTTACCTTTGAGGGGCTGCTCAAAAACATGGATAATTACACGAAAATGGAATATACCAGCCGGATGGCAGCGACGCTGGCGCATGAGATCAAGAACCCGATCGCGGGCATCCGCTCCGGCATTCAGCTTTTAAAGGGCAGGACGGTCAAGGACGGCGATAAAATGCTCTGTGACAGCATGATCCATGAGATCGACCGTGTCACGGCGCTGATCATGAACCTTCTGACTTTGTCAATCCGGCGTGAATCACCGAAAACGGAGATTTCTGTGACCGGTGTTTTAAAGGAGATCGGAATGATCTATGCGAAAGGACCGGACAGCCGCCGCGCATCGCTTTTTGTGGAGGCAGAAGAGGGACTGAGGGCGTGTCTCAATGAAAATGAGTTTCGCCAGATCATTCACAACCTGATCAGCAACAGCCTGAGGGCGCTGGTACCGGACCGCGAGGGACAGATTAAGCTTATGGCAGCCGCGCAGGAGAAAGAAGTGATTGTGACGGTGCAGGACAACGGAAAAGGCATGACGGAGGAAGAAGTCTCCAAGGCGCTGGAACCATTTTATACAAAGAGCATCAACGGAACCGGGCTTGGGCTCTCAATCGTGAGCCGCCTGGTGGAGTCAAATGGAGGAACGATGGAGATCGTGAGCAAGCCGGGGGTAGGGACAGACGTGGTTTTAAAATTTCCGGGGAAAATGGTATAGTGTGACCATTTAATGAGGTATTTCACGAATTTAGTATTTAGAGTATAATGTTATGAAACAGGGAGGAGGATGCACATGGATCGAATTTTGATTGTGGACGATGAATTTCTGATTCGCTATACACTGGAGGAAGGACTGAAAGACAGGGGATATGACGCCTATTCAGCCGCAACCGTCGAGGAAGGGCTGGAGTTTGTCAGGAAATATCATCCGGGTGTGCTCCTTCTCGACAATCTCCTCGAAAACAGTGTCGGGATGGATGAGATTGTCAATTTCAAAAATGCAGATGAGGAACTGCAGGTCATCATGATGACGGCGTACGGTTCCGTCTCCCAGGCGGTTGAGGCGACGAAGCGCGGTGCATATGATTATATTTTAAAGCCGTTTGATGTGGATGAGATCGATATGCTGATCAAGCGGTGTCTGGAGCAGAAGCGCAACCGGGATTCACTCGTCTTCCTGAAAGGCGATGTGCCGCAGTTTTTAGGTGTCAGTGAGGCAGCTGCCCGGATCCGGCACCTTATTCAGGTGCTTGGGGAAAATTTGTCGGTCAATGTACTCCTGCGCGGGGAGACGGGAACGGGCAAGGAAGTTGTGGCGCGGCAGATTCATGCGAACAGCGCCCGCAAGGATAACCTGATGGTACGCATTAACTGCGGTGCGATTCCGGAAAATCTGATGGAGAGCGAGCTCTTTGGCTACGAGCGCGGCGCGTTTGCGGGGGCGCTCAAGACGAAAAAGGGCTTGATTGAGCTGGCGGACGGCGGTACGGTCTTTTTGGACGAGATCGGCGAATTGCCGATGGCGATGCAGACGAAACTTCTGACCTTCCTGGATGACCGGAAATTTAAGCGGATCGGCGCGCTGGAGGACACGGCGGTCGATGTTCGGATCATTGCGGCGACGAACAGAAATCTCGAGGAGGCGATCAAGGCGGGGCAATTCCGGGAGGATCTGTTCTACCGGCTGAATGTCATGCAGATCGAGATTCCGCCGCTTCGTGACCGGCGCGAGGATATCCCGGTGCTCTGTGACTATTACCTTGACTATTATAATAAAGCCTTTGCCCGCAATATCGAAAAAGTGGATCCGGATTTCATGCGGGAGCTGCTCTTGTACGACTGGAAAGGCAATGTCAGGGAGCTTAAAAATATTTTTGAGCGTTGTTTTCTCTTCAGCCAGGGAAATATCCTGGAAAAACACGTGGAGCTGGCGCCGGTCGAGCGGGAGGCAAGGCCGGAGAGCGGGGACTGCATCTATCTGAAAGATTTGAAAAAAGGACCGATCGACCTCGAGCAGGAGGTCGCGGCGCTGGAGAAACGATATATGTCGGAGGCGTTGAAACTTTCCGGCAATAACCTGACGCGGGCGGCGGCACTGCTCGGCGTCACCCGGTTCTCAATGAAACGGAAGATGGAGCGGGAAGACGGGGAGAAGTAGAAAAAGCAGAAAAACTGTATCAGGAGGAAGGACGAAAACGGTTGTCTGGTAAACCGGGTGCAGGAATGAATGGTAAAAGAGTGCAAAAAATCACATCGTGCAAAAACGCACGCCTAAAACGTGCGTTTTTGCACGATTTTTGTATATAAATTAAATTATTTTAAAAAATATTAAAATTATGATTGAAAAATACATAAAAGTCAGATAAAATATCATTAGAAGCAAAAAAACAAGGGGAACATACAAAAAACATCTCATCTTAAAAATAGTTTCCGATGGTTGTTGAAAACAGACAGAAGAAACGCTAAGCCGCAAAAATGAGATGTGTGAGCTAAGAAAGGGAGGAATGAACCATGTTTTATGTCGATTTAAACAGTGATTTAGGTGAGAGCTTCGGTAACTATACGATTGGTATGGATGAAGAAATTCTTCAGTACGTGTCTTCCGCCAACGTAGCCTGTGGATGGCATGCAGGTGATCCGATGGTTATGGATAAGACCATCGCACTGGCAAAGAAATACGGAACCGCAGTAGGAGCACATCCGGGATTTCCGGATCTGATGGGCTTCGGTCGAAGAAACATGGTGGTAACTCCGGAAGAAGCGAAAGCATATCTGAAATACCAGCTCGGCGCATTGAGCGCATTTACTAAGAGCCAGGGCGTAAAAATCCAGCACGTAAAACCGCACGGCGCATTCTACAACATGGCAGCTGTTGATGAGAAGCTGGCGAGAGCGATGTGTGAAGCAGTCTATGAAGTAGATAAAGATATCATCTTCATGGGTCTGGCAGGATCCCAGATGATCAAGGCAGCCGAGGAGGTTGGTTTACAGGCAGCGAGCGAGGTGTTCGCAGACCGTGCATACAACGATGACGGAACCCTGGTTTCCAGAAAACTTCCGGGAGCAGTCATCAAAGATAAAGACCTGGCAATCAAACGTGTCGTAAGAATGGTAAAAGAAGGAAAAGTTGAGAGCATCAACGGAAACGACATTTCCATCAAGGCAGATTCCATCTGTGTACACGGAGACAACCCAAAAGCGCTGGAGTTCGTAAAGAACATTCGTGAGACCCTGGTAGCCGAGGGAGTGGAGATTAAAAATCTGTTCCGCTAATACGTATATAAGGAGAAGAAAAATATGGGAGAAAAGAAAAAAAGTAATGCGAACACGACAGCCCTGATTGGCGCCGCGTTCCTGATGGCAACGTCTGCGATCGGACCTGGTTTCCTGACACAGACTGCAACCTTTACCGGTCAGTATGGCTCTATTTTCGCACTGGCAATCATCTGCACCATTCTTCTGGATGTTACAACCCAGTTAAATATCTGGTCCATCATCGGTGTGTCCGGTATGCGTGGACAGGATATCGCAAATAAAGTTGTTCCGGGACTCGGATATTTCATTGCGTTCCTTGTGTCTCTCGGCGGTCTGGTATTCAATATCGGTAACGTCGGCGGCGCCGCAACCGGTTTTAATATCGTATTCGGTTTCCCACTGAAAGTCGGAACCGTTGTAGCCGGTGTCATCGGTATCCTGATCTTCTTATCCAAGGATGCGAAAAACTTCATGGATAAGCTGACCAAATACTTAGGAAGCATCATGATTGTTACCGTACTTTATGTAGCATTCCGTTCCAAACCTCCGGTTGTTGAGGCAATCGGCAGTGTTGGACATCTGAACGAATTCCCGAATCTGGTATTCCCGATTATTACCCTGCTTGGCGGAAGCTGCGGCGGTTACATCACATTCTCCGGTGCACATCGTCTTCTGGATGCAGGTTTCTCCGGAACCAAGGATCTTCCGCACGTTCGCCGCTCCGTATTAATGGGCGTCAGCGTATCGGGTGTTATGAGAATTTTACTGTTCCTCGCAGTTTTAGGCGTTGTTACAGCAACTCCGGAAGTTGTTGGAAGCGAAGCATGGGTAGCAAGCCCGCCAGCAGCAGCTTTTAAGGCAGGCGCAGGCATCATCGGTTACAAGATCTTCGGTCTGGTTATCCTGTTTGCAGCTATCACCTCCATCATCGGTGCAGCGTATACATCCGTATCCTTCTTAAAGACCCTGCATCCGTTCATCATGGAGAATGAGAAATGGTTCGTTATCGGCTTCATCGCTGTATCGACCGTTATCATGACATTACTTGGACAGCCGGCAACTCTTCTGGTTCTGGCAGGTTCCGTAAACGGACTGATTCTTCCGATTACACTGCTTGTCATTCTTCTGGCAAGCCGCAGGAAAGATATCGTCGGTGAAAATTACAAACATCCGACCGTACTCATCGTACTTGGTGTATGCGTTGTTCTTCTGACCGGTTACTCAGGAATCAAGGCTCTGCCGAAGATTCTTACCATCTTTGGTTAATGAATGAAAAAATGCAAAAAATGTGGTAAAATAATAAAAAACGATTAAACGGACAGGCGCCCGGCGGACTGGCTGGATGAGCACGCAGATGGCTGGCTTATGGCAGCAGGTCTGCCGGGCGTTTCCCTGTAACTGGCTTGTTGGGTCGGAAGCAGTTTTTAGGTTTTTCGAAGAAAAGCAGAACAGGCAGGCGGGGGCTTCGTTTATCTGACAGGAGGTATATATGAGCGAGGTAAGATACCTTGTAGCGGGCGACAGCGCTGTGTGCGTTGAGTTTGGCAATGAAATCAGCCCGGAGATCAACAAGAAAATCCGCGCATTCAAGATTGCGGTTGAAAAAAGCGATATACCGGGAATTGTGGAGACGGTTCCGACATACCGCTCCTTATTAGTACATTATCATCCGGAAGTGATCGGATTCAAGGCACTCACAGAAAAATTTGATAAATTGATGGGTTCCTTATCCAGCATTCCGATCCCGCCGCCAACCGTTATCGAAATTCCGGTTCTCTACGGCGGAGAGATGGGTCCGGATATTGAAAATGTTGCGGAGCACAATCACAAGACCGTGGAAGAGGTCATCAAGATTCATACATCTGAAGAATATCTAATCTACATGATTGGATTCATCGCTGGATTCCCATATCTGGGCGGCATGAGCAAAGAGATCGCAACCCCGCGTCTGAAGAGCCCGAGAGTGAAGATTGAGGGCGGCTCCGTTGGTATTGCCGGTGAGCAGACCGGTATCTACCCGGTAGCATCTCCGGGAGGCTGGCAGTTAATTGGACGGACTCCGTTAAAACTCTATGATGCAGACCGCGAGAAACCAGTGCTTCTGGAAGCGGGACAGTATATCAAGTTTGCTGCAGTAACCGAGGAAGAGTATAAAAAGATCGAAAAAGAAGTCGAAGATGGAACCTACAAATACGTTGTGTACGATAAGGAGGTATAAAGATGGGCATTAAGTTTGCAAGCGGCGGATTCCTCACAACCGTACAGGACATGGGACGCACCGGCTATCAGGAGTCCGGTATGTCTGTATCAGGCGTTATGGATCAGCGTTCCGCAGCGATCGCGAATATTTTGGTGGGAAATGATGAAAACGAGGCGGTTCTGGAAGTAACCCTGATGGGACCGATGATGGAATTTACAGAAGACAATATTATCGCAGTAACCGGCGGCAATCTGGTTCCGAAGGTAAATGGAAAAGATCTTCCGATGTATCAGGCAGTTTTAGTACATAAGGGCGATTCCATGAACTTTGCCGGTATGACAAGTGGAAGCCGCGCGTACATTGCAGTGGCAGGCGGGCTGGATATCCCGGTACAGATGGGCAGCAAATCCACTAACTTAAAGCTGAAAGTAGGCGGTTATCAGGGAAGAAAGATCGGCGGCGGAGACGAGATTGGTTTTGCTGCTCCGAAGACGACCCTTCCAAATATGAGAAAGAGAAAAGTGACGCCGGAGGACTTCTCCCAGACTGAGAAAACCATCCGCGTTGTCATGGGACCGCAGGATGACTGCTTTACCGAGAAAGGTGTAGAGACGTTCTTAAGCAGCACATATGCATTTACGAATGAGTCCGACCGTATGGGCTGCCGTCTTGAGGGCGAGGTCATCGAGCATAAAAATGGTGGCGATATTATTACAGACGGTATCGCCTTTGGTGCGATTCAGGTGCCGTCCCACGGACAACCGATTATCATGATGGCGGATCATCAGACCACCGGCGGTTATACGAAGATTGCTGGTGTTATCTCTGTGGATCTTCCGCTGGTTGCACAGTCCAGACCGGGTTATAAAGTACATTTCCAGAAAGTAACGGTTGAGGAAGCACAGAAGCTCTACATTGAGCAGGTGGAAAAACTCAAGGCACTCAAAGAAGAATTGGCAAAAGTACCGGAATCGTGCGGAGAACTCGATGCGGTGATTCAGGTAGCGGTTGGATGTGAATCGAAGAGATACTGGAATCCGATTGGAACCTACCGGGTTGTGATCGATGGAACTGAATATATGGTTGAATTAGAGGAAGAGACTGAAAGATTCAGATAAACCTCAGATGTATTGAAAGATATGGAGGGAACGTATATGGCAGATTATAGCAAAATGACACCACCGGAAGTATGGAAACTGATTCGGACTGGCGAGATTACCCGCCCGACGGCTGGCATGTGTGCCGGATATGCACAGGCAAATTTGGTTATCCTGCCGAAGAAGTACGCGGATGATTTTAAAGAATTTGCAAGAAAGAACCCGAAACCGTGTCCAATCCTGGAAGTCGTAGAGGGCACACCGGATATCCACGATATGGGCGAGGGCGCGAGCATCGTGACGGACATCCCGAAATATTTCATTTACCGCGACGGTGTGAAAGTCGATGAGGTGACAGATGTTTCTTCTTATTGGAAAGAAGATTCGGTTGCATTCCTGATTGGCTGCAGCTTCTCCTTTGAGGAGGCGCTTATGAAAGCCGGCATTGAAGTGCGCCATATCGCGCAGGGCTGCAATGTTTCCATGTATAAGACCAACATCCAGTGTGAGAGCGCCGGCGTGTTCAAGGGACCGATGGTTGTCAGCATGCGTCCCATGACCCCAGAAAACGCACAGAAAGCCAAAGAGATCACAGACCGTTATCCAAACGTACACGGCGGTCCGGTCCAGATCGGCGATCCGGCAGCGATCGGTATTAAGGATATTTCCAAACCAGACTATGGCGATCCAGTCGAGATCCGCGAGGGTGAGATCCCGGTATTCTGGGCTTGCGGCGTTACCCCTCAGGCAGCGATTGAAAATGCAAAACTTCCGTTAGTCATTACCCATGCACCGGGACATATGTTCATTACCAATGTCCTGAATACGGAGCTGAATGATTATCTGGAAGCGAAGAAGCAGAAATAGGCAGAATCGGTTCTGCCATTGCAGGAACGGTTTTATCGAAAAATAAGGTTTGACGGAGATTTCCCAGTCTCCTTCAAATAAATTCTCTTGAGAAAAGAGAAAAAGTTCATTACCAACCTAAAAAGCGGCGAAAAGGGAAGATGGAATCTGAGAGGAGGAAGTCTTCCTTTTTCATGTGTATCCCATGCGTATATCAGATGCATGGAATGAAACGAACTTATCTTGTAAATCCGGGGAAAAAACCTTGTATTTTCAAGGAAAAACCGCTTGACACGTCCGGAAGCGTGTAATATAATAAGTCAGTATGACATGAGTCAGGAAGATGTCGGCACCAAAGCCCCGGAGCAGGCATTTCATGATATAGTTAATCTCAATTATATGAAGTAAAACAGGAGGTCAACCAATGAAGAGTTTTATGGCTAGTCCAGCAACAATCGAAAGAAAATGGTATGTAGTTGACGCTACAGGATATACATTAGGTCGTCTTGCATCTGAGGTAGCAAAGGTATTAAGAGGCAAGAACAAACCGATCTTCACACCGCACATGGATTGCGGCGATTATGTAATCGTAGTAAACGCAGAGAAGATCAAAGTAACCGGTAAGAAGATGGATCAGAAAATCTACTACAATCACTCTGATTATGTAGGTGGCATGAGAGAGACAACCCTTCGTGAAATGATGGCTAAGAAGCCGGAGAAGGTTATCGAGTTAGCAGTTAAAGGTATGCTTCCAAAGGGACCTTTAGGAAGAAGCATGATTACAAAACTTCATGTATACGCAGGTCCGGAGCACGAGCAGGCAGCTCAGAAGCCGGAAGTTTTAGAAATCAAGTTTTAATTAAAGGCACTGGAAGGAGGAAACTATAATGGCTAACAAATTTTACGGAACAGGCAGAAGAAAAAAATCTATCGCTAGAGTATACCTTGTACCGGGAACCGGCAAGATTACTATCAATAAAAGAGACATCGACGAGTACTTTGGTCTTGAGACCCTGAAAGTGGTTGTTCGTCAGCCGCTCGTAGCAACCGAGACAGTTGATAAGTTCGATGTACTTGTAAATGTACGTGGCGGCGGCTTCACAGGTCAGGCTGGCGCTGTAAGACACGGCATCTCCCGTGCACTTCTTCAGGCAGACGCTGATTACCGTCCGGTACTGAAGAAAGCAGGCTTCTTAACTCGTGACCCGAGAATGAAAGAGCGTAAGAAATACGGTCTCAAGGCAGCTCGTCGCGCGCCTCAGTTCAGCAAGAGATAATCTGCTGTTCAAACCGTATCAAAATGGTTCAAAAACCCCGGAAAATCAAGGTTTTCCGGGGTTTTACTATATCTAAACGGGCTGATATAGTTTGACCAAATTTAGCAAAACGAGAGCCGTTTTCACCCAATTTTTAGTGGTCCGCAAGTGGTTAACCGGCCAAAAAGAGGGCAAAAAGAGGGTCAAGTGGTGCCCAAAGTGGTTAACCGAGAGCCGATTTTGTGGGTGTTTTGGGGGCTACTTTTCAGCCATCTTTCCCCTCGTTTTTGGCTGTGGCAGTTTGGCATAGTTTGACCTAATTTGAATAATTGAATATGAATTTGATACAGCACTCAGTGTAAAATGACTGGGTGCTTTTTTCATTTCAGGAACTCATATTCCGGCCATAGAAAGAGCCGTCACTTCACTTTTTATTTTGGAGTGGCGGCTTTTTCTATTTCCAGAAGCAACAGCAACAATCAGAAATGAGGTGAAGTCAATGAACACGCAAATCATCGCCATCGCCAACCAGAAGGGCGGCGTTGGCAAAACCACCACCTGTGCCAATCTTGGAATCGGTTTGGCACAGGCCGGAAAGAAAGTCCTGCTGATCGACGGAGATCCGCAAGGAAGCCTGACTATCAGCCTGGGCAATCCACAACCGGACAAGCTGCCCTTTACGCTGTCGGACGCTATGGGGCGTATCCTGATGGATGAGCCGCTTCGTCCCGGCGAGGGTATCCTGCACCACCCAGAGGGCGTAGACCTGATGCCTGCGGACATCCAGTTATCCGGTATGGAGGTATCCCTGGTAAATGCCATGAGCCGTGAGACTATCTTGAGGCAATATCTGGACACGCTGAAGGGGCAATACTCCCATATCCTCATCGACTGCCAGCCCTCCCTTGGGATGCTCACAGTCAATGCGCTGGCCGCTGCAAACAGGATCATAATTCCCGTTCAGGCGGAGTATCTGCCCGCCAAAGGGCTGGAACAGCTGCTCTCCACGGTAAACAAGGTAAAGCGGCAGATCAACCCCAAGCTCCAGATAGACGGTATCCTGCTGACGATGGTTGACAGCCGAACCAACTTTGCCAAAGAGATTTCCGCACTTTTGCGAGAGACCTATGGCAGCAAGATCAAAGTATTCGGCACAGAGATTCCCCATTCTGTCCGGGCAAAGGAAATCAGCGCCGAGGGAAAAAGCATTTTTGCCCATGATCCCGGTGGCAAGGTGGCAGAGGGCTACAAAAATCTGACGAAGGAGGTGTTGAAACTTGAAAAGCAGCGCGAAAAAAATAGAGCTGGCATCGGTAGATGATCTGTTCTCCACCGAAGAAGGCCGCCAGGATGCAAAGCTGGAAAAGATTCAGGAAATTCCGTTGTCTGAACTGCATCCGTTCAAGAACCACCCATTCAAAGTCAAGGATGACGAAGCCATGATGGAGACCGCTGACAGTATCAAGCAGTATGGCGTTCTGGTTCCGGCCATTGCCCGACCGGACCCGGAGGGCGGTTATGAGCTGGTAGCCGGACACAGGCGGCACAGAGCCAGTGAACTGGCAGAAAAGGAGACCATGCCGGTCATTGTTCGGGATTTGGATGATGATGCCGCTACAATCATTATGGTTGACAGCAATTTACAACGAGAAAGCCTGCTCCCCAGTGAAAGAGCATTTGCTTATAAAATGAAGCTGGATGCCATTAAGCACCAAGGAGCCAGGACGGATTTAACTTCGGCCCAAGTTGGGCCGAAGTTGACTGCGGCAGAAAAAATCGCGGAGAACAGTCCAGATAGCAAATCACAGATTAAGAGATTTATCCGTCTGACAGAGCTGATTCCTGAATTGATGGATATGGTGGATGAAAAGAAGATTGCCCTGAACCCTGCCTATGAGTTGTCCTTTCTCAAAAAGGAGGAACAGGTAGACCTGCTGGACGCGATGGACAGTGAACAGGCTACCCCTTCTCTTTCCCAAGCCCAGCGGCTCAAGAAATACAGCCAAGAGGGGCATCTGACCCTCGATATGATGCGTGTCATCATGGGTGAGGAAAAGAAAAGTGATCTGGACCGAGTGACATTTACCTCTGACACTTTGCGGAAGTATTTCCCCAAAAGCTACACGCCCCAGCGGATGCAGGAAACCATCATCAAGCTGCTGGAGGCATGGCAGAAAAAGCGTCAGAGAGACCAGGAACGATGAAAGGAGCCGCCTATGAGGGATATTTCAGCCCGTGAGCTGAAAGGACACAACATTCTCGCCGTAGAGAGGTTTTGGGATAATACCCGCTGGATGATCGAGTTTTCCGTCCTGCGTCCCAGCACTGCTTACGGCAGCCGCGGAGATGAAATGCGGTTGTTTTTGACTGAGGACGGGTATCAGACCGCCCTGCAAAGCCAACAGCGCCGGGAGATCAAAATCGAGCGTTACGCTCGTGTGATTGAGGGACATATCCTCGATTTCAAACCGGGAAAACGCCGCCGCTCATAAACCCATACAACGAAAGGAAAGGAATGACTATGTGTACGGTAAAGGAAATTCAAGAAGCAATCCGGGAAGATTGCAGATCTCAGCATGACATGGATTCAACGGATATTGACCGCGTGATGCAAACACTTCCTTTCGCCCAGGAGGAGCCATTTACAGAGGCGCGTCCCCAAAAGCCGCTGTTTTGGTTCTATGCAAGAAAATTTGAAAAGCGCTGAACACCGCAATTCTTTGAAATGAGGATTGCGGTTTTTTGTACCCAAAATTCGGAAGGAGTGAGGTCGATGGCCGTTTTTCGCATTGAACGGACCCGTGATTATACCGTGATGAGCAATCATCATTTACGAAATGCAAATCTGTCGTTAAAAGCCAAGGGGCTGCTTTCCATGATGCTGTCTTTGCCAGAGGACTGGAATTACACTACCCGTGGCCTTGCAAAGATCTGTAAGGAAGGCGTGGATGCCATCGGTGCTGCCCTGCGTGAACTGGAAGGAGCCGGATATATCGTGCGCCATCAGAGACGCGATAAAAGTGGGCGGATTACAGATACCGAGTATGTCATCTATGAACAGCCCCAGCCAGATATGTCCCAGCCGGATACGGCTTCACCAGATACGGAAAACCCGGATATGGTAAGACCGGATATGGAAAAGCCCGCAGAATTAAATATAGAGAAATCAAATACAGAAAAATCAATTACTTATGGATCAAGTACCGATTCCATTCCCTTCCGGGAAACAGCGGCGGCAAGACCGCCGGAACGGAAAGGAAGGGATGCGATGTCTGTCACAGAGATAGAAAATTATCGGGAGTTGATTTTGGAGAATATCGAGTATGACTGCTTGAAGCAGCGTTATCCTCTCTACCTGGATGACCTAAATGAGATCGTAGAGCTGTTGGTCGAAACGGTCTGTGCCAAACGAAAGACCACCCGGATCTCTGGGGCAGACTTCCCTCACGAGATCGTGCGTTCCCGTTTTTTGAAACTGGACAGCTCCCACATCGAGTTTGTCATGGACTGTCTGCAAAAGAATACCACCCAGGTACGCAACATGAAGCAGTACCTGCTTGCAGTGCTGTTCAATGCGCCTACCACCATGAACAATCACTTCACTTCATTGGTCAACCACGATATGCACGCAGGCGGCTGGTAAAGGCCGCCTTTTATCATGCCAAAGGAGGCACGACATGAACCAGATGGAAATTTTCAAAAACCCGGAGTTTGGCAGTATCCGGGTCATCGAAGAAAACGGCAAATACCTGTTCTGCGGAACGGATGTGGCCGCTGCGCTGGGGTACAGCAATCCCCGCGATGCAATTATCCGCCATTGTAGGTATGTCGTGAAACGCGACGCACCTCACCCACAAAGCCCCGACCGCAAAATCAGTATGACTTTTATCCCCGAAGGAGATTTGTACCGCCTGATCGTTCACAGCAAATTGCCATCGGCAGAGCGGTTTGAACAGTGGGTATTCGATGATGTCCTGCCTACTATTCGTAAGCACGGGGCCTATCTCACAAAAGAGAAGCTGTGGGAGGTTGCCACTTCTCCGGAGGCTCTGATGAAGCTCTGCTCAGACTTGTTGGCTGAGCGTGAAGCGAATATTTCTCTGCGTAAGGAAAATGCACAGCTGGAGGGCAAAGCCGCTTTCTATGACCTGTTCATCGACTTAAAGCACAGCACCAATCTCAGGACTACCGCCAAAGAGTTGGATGTCCCGGAGCGCCGGTTTGTTCGGTTTCTGATAGAACGGCGGTTTGTGTACCGCACGGCATCCGGCAATGTGCTGCCTTATGCCAATGTGAAAAATGCAGGGCTGTTTTGCGTCAAAGACTACTGCAACCACGGTCATACCGGTTCCTACACGCTGGTCACGCCCCAGGGCAAGCTCTATTTTGCTCAGCTGCGGGAGATGATCTTGCTGGTCTTATAAGAACAGAAAGGAAGTGGGTTTTATGCAGGAAGGAAAAACAATCGGTCAGCTGATGGAGGAAATGCGTCAGAAAGCCGGGGCGCAGAACTATCACGGCCATGACTACATGGATCTTCAGCGATTTGCGGAGAACACCCGGCACATGATTATTTTTGATGTGCTGACGAATGACTCCCCGGTGGGCTGGAAAGGAGAACGAACCCGCCTGTTTTTGTCAGATATAGGCTATGAAAAAGCTCTGGACAGTCAGGCAAAGGGGCAGATCAAGATTCTCAGCCATGCAAAGGTCAGAAATGGAGATTTGTTTTATGACCACAAAGAACAGATACGATAGGAGGAATCTGATATGAATGAGGAAAAGAAAGTCCCCTTCAAGTGGGAATATGGGGAAGAAACCATATCGCTGCAACTTGGGATGTATGCGAATAATCAGCGGCTTTATATCGGCATGATTACCCATACAGAAGATGGAGCAGAACCGTTTGCAGATATGACGGTGAACCTACCGGGATATTCCCTGGACCCCGGAGAGGCGTTTATTTCCGGTGACATCAGCAAGGACCTGCTGCGATTCATCAAAGAGAACAAATTGGGGAAGGTGCTTCCCTATCAGGTGCAGTCCGGTTATGGAAAATATTCTGCCGTTGCCTTTGATCTGGAGAAGTTGAAGGTATTTGATCCCAAAGGTGTGGCAGAGTTTCGGGAAGAGTGGAATTTGCCGGATAAGAAGCCGGTAAAGAAAAAGAGCCGCGGGATGGAGCGATGAAGAAATATTTTCTCCGGCGGCTGGTGGTCCCGCCTTAGAAGAAAATGCACCACCCCTGCACATTTTGTGGAAAGGAGGCGATGAAAATGCAGGAAGAAGTGGAAAACAGAACTTTAACGCTGGTTGTCAGTGGAACAAAGTTCACCGGCAGGCTGCTCAAAGCCGCCATCAGCAAGTACATGGCCCACTGCAAGGAAAAGAAGCTGCAAAAGCAAAGAAGCCGTGACGCTCCTGTGACACCCCACGGAAAACAGACCGTCAAGCAGCTCATTGGTCAGAATCAGGGAATCTCCAATATCGAGATCACAGACCCTTCCATCAAGGAATTTGAGAAGATCGCCCGGAAATATGGTGTGGACTATGCGGTGAAGAAAGACCGCAGTAGCTCCCCACCCAAGTACCTGATCTTTTTCAAAGGCCGTGACGCCGATGCGCTGACCGCTGCATTTACCGAGTACACCAGCAAAAAGGTCAAGAAGGCCGAGAAAACAGAACGCCCGTCTGTGCTGGCAAAACTCAGTCAGTTCAAAGAGATGGTCAAAAATGCCGTGGTGGACCGCACCAAGCGAAAGGAGCTGGAACGATGAAAAAGCAGTTTGACATCAAAAAGCTCGTTTTGCTGAACCTGCCCTATCTCCTGATGGGGCTGTTTACTACCAACTTCGGGGAGGCATGGCGACTGGCTCAGGGGGCAAATGCTTCAGAGAAATTCCTTTCTCTGTTTGCTGTCCTGCCTGGGGCGCTGCAAAGCATCTGGCCCAGCCTGCACCCGCTGGATCTGCTGGTGGGGCTGTGCTGCGGTGCTGGCCTGCGTCTGGCGGTGTATCTCAAAAGTAAAAACGCCAAGAAGTACCGTCACGGCATGGAGTATGGTTCTGCCCGTTGGGGAACCCATGAGGACATTGCACCCTACATCGACCCGGTATTCCAGAACAATGTGATTCTGACGAAAACGGAGAGCCTGACAATGAACAGCCGCCCCAAGGACCCAAAGACCGCCAGAAACAAAAATGTGCTGGTGATTGGCGGCTCCGGTTCCGGTAAGACCCGCTTCTGGCTCAAACCGAATCTGATGCAGATGCACAGTTCCTATGTGGTCACAGACCCGAAGGGAACCATTTTGGTGGAGTGCGGAAAAATGCTCCAAAGGGGCGCACCCAAGCTGGGGAAAGACGGAAAGCCTATGAAGGATAAGCACGGCAAGGTCATTTATGAGCCGTACCGAATCAAGGTCCTAAATACCATCAACTTCAAGAAGTCCATGCACTATAACCCTTTCACCTATATCCATAGCGAAAAGGACATCTTGAAGCTGGTAACAACGCTGATCGCCAATACCAAAGGCGAAGGCAAGGCCGGAGACGATTTCTGGGTAAAAGCAGAAACCTTGTTATACTGCGCGCTTATTGGCTATATCCATTATGAGGCTCCGGTGGAGGAACAAAACTTCTCCACCCTCATTGAGTTCATCAACGCCATGGAAGTCCGTGAGGATGACGAGGAGTTCAAAAACCCCGTAGACCTGATGTTTGATGCACTGGAAGCCGAGAAGCCAAACCACTTTGCGGTGCGCCAGTATAAGAAATATAAGCTGGCCGCCGGAAAAACAGCCAAGTCGATTTTGATTTCCTGCGGCGCTCGCCTTGCCGTGTTCGACATTGCAGAGTTGCGTGAGGTCACGGCTTATGATGAGCTGGAGCTGGATACTCTGGGAGACAGGAAAACTGCTCTGTTCCTCATTATGAGTGATACGGATGACAGCTTTAACTTCCTGATCTCCATGTGTTATACCCAGCTTTTCAATCTGCTCTGCGAAAAAGCCGACGATGTGTATGGCGGCAGGCTTCCGGTTCATGTGCGCTGTTTGATTGATGAGTGTGCTAACATCGGGCAGATTCCGAAACTGGAAAAGCTGGTGGCCACCATCCGAAGCCGTGAAATCTCTGCCTGTCTGGTGTTGCAGGCACAGAGTCAGCTCAAGGCGATCTATAAGGATAACGCAGATACCATCATCGGTAACATGGATACATCCATCTTCCTGGGCGGTAAAGAGCCGACTACCCTCAAAGAGCTGGCTGCCGTGCTGGGCAAGGAAACCATCGACACCTACAACACCGGAGAGAGCCGTGGGAGGGAAACCTCCCATTCACTCAACTATCAAAAATTGGGGAAAGAGCTGATGAGCCAGGATGAGCTTGCTGTTATGGATGGAGGCAAGTGTATCCTCCAGCTGCGCGGTGTGCGTCCTTTCCTTTCGGATAAGTACGACATCACCAAGCACCCCAATTTCAAGTACACTGCCGACGCGGATGACAAGAACGCTTTTGATATTGAAGCATTCTTGTCCGCAAGGCTGAAACTCAAGCCCAATGAGGTCTGCGATGTATATGAAGTAGACACAAAGGGCGCTTAATTTCGTTCCGCTTTAGAAGGGAGTGATCTTATCTATTCGCCGCACCTGCCCTCTATGGGCCATTGGCGTACAAAGCGGACAATTGCAAGAAAAAATAATGAAAAAGGAGGACAGCCGGAATCATGCCCCCCGGAAACCGGGCGGCAGATTGTTCCGGCTTTTGTATGCCTATGAGACATGACAAACCTATTTTTTAATCAGATTCCGGCTAACAAACTATATGGCATTTTTTGAACAGGCAATCACCGTTCTTCAGACCCTCGTTATCGCGCTCGGTGCCGGTCTCGGTATCTGGGGCGTTATCAACCTGCTGGAAGGTTACGGCAACGACAACCCCGGCGCCAATGCTTATGTGTCATAAAGTAGCATATAAAAATTGATATGCAGCCCTACTATTCCAAACAAACATTGTTAAAAATGACGAAATCTTTTGAGGTTTTACATATCATATCGTGAATAACGCTTGATTTATCGGCATTTTCATGGTAACATTATCCTAAGATATAGTGTAGAAATGTATACAAGGATACTTAGTTGAAAGGAGGGAAATTTGGTGGACTATTTATGGGTGTTGGTATTATTGATTTTGGGAGTTTGTATGGTCTGTTATCCTAAAATATTATGGAAAATAGAAAATTTATTCACAGTAAAAAATGGTGAACCAACCGAACTATATTTAGTATTAATGCGGATTGGTGGTGTATTTTTTATTATTTGTTCAGTTGGTATGATTATATATCTAATTATAAAATGAAACACCCTTATAGTTCTTAAATTGTATCCTATTATTCGAATTCAATAATTTCAAGAAAGGAGTGAACTGTATGAATAAGATATTTAAAAAGGTTATATCATTGGCACTTATAGGAACGCTATGTATAGGTGCAAGTACGACGACTTTTGCAAGTGAGTTATCGCCGGAAGCAAAGGCAGAAGCGACACAAACTAATGAAAGTGAGCGGAAAGTAAATTGGTGGCAAGTTGGTTGGAAAGTTTTATCCGACTATTTTGAAAAACTTATCGATCTTGATGGACAGAGCGTAAAAGATAGTAATTGGGCATATCTTGTGTCTCCGAGTATTGAATTTAATACTGGCGAGATGGGAAATGAAGTATACTTTAAACCAGAAGTAAATAATTCAGTTGGTTCAATGCGTATGCATGGACATCGAGTGATTTTTGTTGATATTTAATGGAAAAAATAGAAAGCATTGAGAATATTTCATAATTTCTTGAAAGTACTCTCAGTGCTTTCTTTGATAATATGAAAGGAGAAATAAATGCAAAAAAAACAACTTTCTGTATTAGTACTAATTATTTTATGCTTTTTATTAGGATGTAACAGAGAAACACCAAAAGATGAATCTCAACAAAATTATGAAGATGAATCTAATATTTCTAAAACAAATGGAGAAGAACTTGTAAATATAAACAGTGAATTGTTAGGTTCGACTCCTTTTGATATCCAAATCGATAAAACAGCATTGCAGACTAGAAAAGAAACAGAAACAGAAGTTACAATAAAGACAAATTTAACAGACTGGGGTTATACTGTTTCTTCTGAAAAAGGGAAAATATCTGATATAAATAAAAATTCATTCATATATATAGCACCTAAAGATGAGAGGGATGATACTATAAAAATACAATTATCGGACTATGAAAATGGCATATCATATGAATATACAATTCCACTTATTTTTGCGGGAAACAATGAACATTCTTTAGATAAATTCAAGGAAAATCTTTCAAGATTACCTAATAGTTAGTAAAGAGTCGATAGACTAAAGTACCACCATCCTCTTTTATTTCAACTGAATATCCATCCCGCCGCACCGCAGCGGCACATGAAGCAGTAAATCCGAAAAAGATTTGCTGCTTTTTTTGCGTCCATTTTTGGCAAATTTCCAAAAGTTCCGTATTAGACAGTGAAACCAAAAAAGGCTGCCATTTTTTTCAGACAGCGGGCAAAACGCAGCTTCCGAAACGCCTTATTGTCGGGAAAGACCGAGCCGCCGGAAAAGTTCTTGCCGGAAAGTCCGTCCATTCTGCTCTTTTGTGGTTTGTAGGGAGTAAGGGAAAAACGCCAGCCCGCAGCCTTTTATAAAAAAAGCTGGTTATAGATTTTCTGAAAAAGTGGCAGTAGCAAGTGAACGGCAGGCCGGCAGTTTCTTAGAGCAAGATTCTACCGAGGTGCCAAAATTCGCTTATCGCTCATTTTGCCCCTGCGGGAATCTTGTTGGGGAGTGCCTTCCCCAAACCCTGCTTATGCGGCTTGCGCCGCTGAAAAACCCCTCAAAATATTTTTCGGATTTTTCAAAAACAGTTCCGCTTCACACCCTGTTTTTCTCCTATTAGTGAGAGGACACCACGCACAGAAAGGAGGTCAACCACCTATGAAACGATACAACACGCCGCACCGCAGCCGGGTAGTCAAAACACGCATGACCGAGGAAGAATACGCCGAGTTTGCCCAGCGGCTTTCTGCTTACCACATGAGCCAAGCCGAGTTTATCCGGCAAGCCATAACCGGGGCAGCCATACGCCCCATCATAACCGTTTCCCCCATCAATGACGAGCTGCTTGCCGCTGTCGGGAAGCTGACCGCCGAATACGGGAGGATCGGCGGCAACTTAAACCAGATAGCCCGGACGCTGAACGAGTGGCACAGTCCCTATCCGCAGCTTGCCGGGGAGGTACGGGCGGCGGTTTCCGACCTTGCTGCCCTAAAGTTTGAAGTCTTGCAGAAAGTGGGTGACGCTGTTGGCAACATTCAAACATATCAGCTCTAAAAACGCCGACTATGGCGCAGCGGAAGCCTATCTCACATTTGAGCATGACGAGTTTACCATGAAAGCCACCCTTGATGAAAACGGGCGGCTGATACCGAGGGAGGATTACCGCATTTCTTCCCTCAACTGCGGGGGCGAGGATTTCGCTGTTGCCTGTATGCGAGCCAATCTCCGCTATGAGAAAAACCAAAAACGGGAAGATGTGAAAAGCCACCACTATATCATCAGCTTTGACCCACGGGACGGGACAGACAACGGCTTGACCGTAGACCGGGCGCAGGAGCTGGGCGAGCAGTTCTGCAAGGAGCATTTCCCCGGACACCAAGCCCTAATCTGCACCCACCCGGACGGGCATAACCACAGCGGGAATATCCATGTGCATATCGTCATCAACTCCCTGCGGATTTACGAAGTCCCGCTTCTGCCCTACATGGACAGACCAGCCGACACGCTGGAGGGCTGCAAGCACCGCTGCACCAACGCCGCTATGGAATATTTCAAGAGCGAAGTCATGGAAATGTGCCACCGGGAGGGGCTTTACCAAATCGACCTCTTGAACGGCAGCAAGGAACGGATAACCGAACGGGAATACTGGGCGGCAAAGAAAGGGCAGCTTGCCCTTGACAAAGAGAACGCCGCCAGAGAAGCCGCCGGACAGCCGACCAAGCCCACCAAGTTTGAAACGGACAAGGCGAAGCTGCGCCGGACGATACGGCAGGCACTTTCCCAAGCTGGCAGCTTTGACGAGTTTTCTTCCCTTTTGCTGCGGGAGGGTGTGACCGTCAAGGAGAGCCGGGGGCGGCTTTCCTACCTCACGCCGGACAGGACAAAGCCTATCACAGCCCGAAAGCTGGGGGACGATTTTGACAAGGCTGCTGTCCTTGCCCTGCTCACGCAGAACGCCCACAGAGCTGCCGAACAGACCAAAGCCATACCCGAATACCCTGCCGCAGTTAAAAAGCCGTTACAAGGGGAAAAAGCTGCAAAAACCACCCCGGCAGACAACACCTTGCAGCGCATGGTTGACCGGGAAGCCAAGCGAGCCGAGGGCAAGGGCGTGGGCTATGACCGCTGGGCGGCAAAGCACAACCTAAAGCAAATGGCAGCTACCGTTACCGCCTATCAGCAGTACGGCTTTTCCTCCCCGGAGGAACTGGACGAAGCCTGTTCTGCCGCCTATGCCGCCATGCAGGAAAGCCTTGCGTGGTTGAAGCAGGTGGAAAAGACGCTGAACGGGAAAAAGGAGCTGCAACGGCAGGTGCTTGCCTATTCCAAGACCCGCCCTGTCCGGGACGGGCTGAAACAGCAGAAAAACGCCAAAGCAAAAGCAGCCTACCGTCAGAAGCATGAAAGTGACTTTATCATAGCAGACGCAGCCGCCCGCTATTTCAGGGAGAACGGCATTTCCAAGCTGCCGAGCTATAAATCCCTGCAAGCAGAGATTGAAAGCCTTATCAAAGAGAAAAACAGCGGCTACAACGATTACCGGGCAAAACGGGAGGAGTACCGCCGCTTGCAGACTGTCAAGGGCAATATCGACCAGATTTTACGCCGGAGCGAGCCGCAGCGCAGAAAGGAGCAGAGCCATGAACGGTAATATCCCCCGCATGGACTACCGCCAGTACCGGGCAGCCCGCCGCCTTGTGCATGAGTGCTGCAACTATGACAGCGGGAACTGCCTGCTGTTGGAGGACGGCGAGCCTTGCGTGTGTGTACAGAGTATCAGCTATTCGCTGCTCTGCCGCTGGTTTACCGCCGCTGTCCTGCCCCTTGATGAAGCACTGGAAGCCGCCCTCTTGCGCCGGGGAAGCCGGAAACGCTGCGCTGTCTGCGGGGCGTTCTTCTTCCCAAAATCCAACCGGGGGAAATACTGCCCGGACTGCGCCGGACGCATGAAGCGGATAAACGCCGCCAAACGGAAGCGGAAACAAAGGGAGAAATGTCACGCTTTAGGGCATTTCAAACCCGCATAAATCAAGGCTTTTTTGGAGGGTGTCAAAGGGTGCGTGATACATTTATCCTTTTCCCTTAAAAACGCCCCCTAAAAGCGTAACAGAACCCACAGACAGACACCACAAGGAGGTGAACCCTATCGCTGATTATATGACCGCAGGAACGGAGCTGCCCGCTTACCTGCCTTACCCCCGTTTCCTGCTGGAAACAGACCTATCCCACACCGCAAGAGAGTTATATGCGCTGCTGTTAGACCGTTCCACCCTTTCGCAGAAGAACGGCTGGCAGGACAGCGAGGGACGGACATACATTGTCTACCCCATAGCAGAGATAGCGGAAATGCTGGATAAAGGCTGCACCACCATAAAGGGCGCACTGAACGAACTGGACGCTGCCGGGCTGCTGGAACGCAGACGGACGGGCTTTTCTGCCGCCAACCGTCTGTATGTGAAAGTGCCGCCTATCCCAGTGGTACAGTTTTCCGACCAACTGACGGACGGAAAACCGCCCCTCATAAGGGCGGGAAACCGACCAACTGACAGCCGGAAAACTGACCTTATGACGGTCGGAAAACCGTCCCCTAACCAAACTAATATAAACAACCTAATAGAGAGCCAAACAAAAGGAGCGAGTGAGGGGCAGCCCCCCGCCGCTTATGGCAGATATAAAAATGTATTTCTTTCTGACACAGAACTTTTGGAGCTGGAACAGGACTTCCCCGGCAAGTGGGAGTATTACCTTGACCGCCTTTCCTGCCACATCGCTTCCACCGGGAAGCAGTACCAGAGCCATGCAGCCACCATTTACAAGTGGGCGCAGGAGGACGCTGCCAAAGAGAAGCCAAAGAAAGGCATACCGGACTATTCATTCAAGGAGGGAGAAAGCCTATGACCGATACAATCCACAACACCATACTGCCTATGACCGACACCACAGCCGAGCCGGAGGATTACACCGGGGAGGACGGGCTTTTATACTGCGGCAAATGCCGGAAACCCAAAGAAGCCTATTTCCCGGAGGGCAAGACCTTTTTCGGGCGTGACCGCCACCCGTCAGAGTGCGACTGCCAGCGGGCAGCCCGTAAGGAACGGGAAGCCGCCGAGAAGCGGCGCAGCCACCTTGAAACGGTGGAACGGCTGAAACGGCAGGGCTTTACAGACAAGACCATGCAGGACTGGACATTTGCCAACGATAACGGCAGCTGCCCGCAGATGAAGAACGCCGCCGGATATGTGGCACGCTGGGAACAGATAAAGGACGGGAACTACGGGCTGCTCTTGTGGGGCAGGGTAGGCACTGGGAAAAGCTATTTTGCCGGGTGTATTGCAAACGCCCTCATGGAGCAGGAAGTCCCGGTGTGCATGACAAACTTTGCAGCAATATTAAACGACCTTGCCGCCAGCTTTGCGGGCAGGAACGAATATATTTCCCGCCTTTGCAGCTTCCCCCTGCTCATCATTGACGATTTTGGAATGGAGCGTGGCACAGAATACGGTCTGGAACAGGTCTACAATGTGATTGACAGCCGCTACCGGAGCAGGAAGCCGCTGATTGTGACGACCAACCTCACGCTGGAGGAATTGCAGCACCCGGAGGACACCGCCCACGCCCGGATTTATGACCGCCTGCTTGAAATGTGTTCCCCTCTCTGCTTTACCGGGGAGAATTTGAGGAAAGCCGCCGCACAGGGAAAAATGGAACAGCTGAAACGGCTGCTTGCCGGAAAGGAGATTTGCCTATGACCGACACCCAGAGAAACAAACGCCCTGCCCGCCGCCCGGACTGCGTGACCGAAACGAGGATAGGCAACACAATCCTTGTGGTGTCTGGCTTTTTCAAGGAGGGGGCGACCGACACCGCCGCTGACAAGATGATGAAAGTGCTGGAAGCAGAAGCCGCCGCCGGATATTTGACCTGTGATAAGCCTGATTGAAAAACCGTCATTTTTACCGACCGTAAAGAAGCAGATTTGACGCTTTTGCCGCTATACAGACAGCCGCCCCATGTGGTACAATCAAGGTACGGAATAGTGGGGCTGGCTGTCGGAAACGGAGGAATTTATGTTAAGACAGACCACCCAGCAACTCATTACCGCCCTTTACCCAAGACTGTCCCATGAGGACGAGCTGCAAGGCGAGAGCAATTCCATTTCCAACCAAAAGAGGATTTTGGAAACCTATGCCAAACAGAATGGATTTTCTAATCTGCGCTGGTACACCGACGACGGTTATTCCGGTGCGAACTTTCAAAGACCCGGATTTCAAGCCATGCTTGCAGACATTGAAGCAGGGAAAGTCGGGACAGTTATCGTCAAGGATATGTCGAGGTTAGGGCGAAACTACTTACAGGTGGGAATGTACACAGAAATGATTTTCCCACAGAAAGGTGTCCGCTTCATCGCTATCAATGACGGAGTGGACAGCGCACAGGGGGAAAATGATTTTGCCCCGCTGCGGAACATTTTTAACGAATGGCTGGTGAGAGATACGAGCAAGAAAATCAAGGCAGTAAAACGCTCTAAGGGCATGAGCGGAAAGCCCATCACAAGCAAGCCCGTCTATGGCTACCTCATGGACGAGGACGAAAACTTTATCATTGACGAGGAAGCCGCCCCGGTGGTACGGCAGATTTACAGCCTTTGCCTTGCCGGGAACGGTCCGACCAAGATAGCCCGTATGCTGACCGAGCAGCAAATCCCCACGCCGGGGACGCTGGAATACCGCAGGACGGGCAGCACCCGCCGCTACCACCCCGGCTATGAGTGCAAGTGGGCGACCAATACCGTGGTTCATCTGCTGGAAAACCGGGAATATACGGGCTGTCTGGTAAACTTTAAGACCGAGAAGCCGTCCTACAAGCTGAAACACAGCATAGAAAATCCCCCGGAAAAGCAGGCGGTTTTTGAGAACCACCATGAGCCTATCATTGACCGGGAAACGTGGGAACGGGTGCAGGAGTTACGCAAGCAGCGCAAACGCCCCAACCGTTATGACGAAGTGGGCTTGTTCTCCGGCATACTCTTTTGTGCCGACTGCGGCAGCGTCATGTACCAGCAGCGATACCAGACGGACAAGCGCAAGCAGGACTGTTATATCTGCGGAAGCTACAAGAAACGCACCGCCGACTGCACAGCGCACTTTATCCGCACTGACCTCTTGACCGCTGGCGTACTCTCCAATCTGCGGAAAGTTACCAGCTATGCGGCAAAGCATGAAGCCCGGTTTATGAAGCTTTTAATCGAGCAGAATGAGGACGGGGACAGACGCAGGAACGCCGCCAAGAAAAAGGAGCTGGAAGCCGCCGAGAAACGCATAGCCGAGTTATCTGCTATCTTCAAGCGGCTGTATGAGGACAGCGTAACCGGGCGCATATCGGACGAGCGTTTCACAGAGCTGTCGGCAGACTATGAAGCCGAGCAGAAAGAACTGAAAGAACGTGCCGCCAGACTGCGGGAAGAACTTTCCAAAGCGCAGGAAGCCACCGCAAACGCTGAAAAGTTTATGAATGTGGTACGCAGGCACACTACCATTGAAGAACTTACCCCTACTCTGCTGCGGGAGTTTGTGGAGAAAATCGTTGTCCATGAAAGCGTTGCCCTTGACGGGAAACGCCGGGGCAAGTTACGCAGACAGGAAATCGAAATCTATTATTCTTTTGTCGGCAAGGTAGAACTGCCCGACACCTAACCGCCCGACCTATCCGACATACCTCATGTGCCGGATAGGAACGGCAAAATTTTTTACACTTCTATTACTTCTTTATCACACATAAGCAAAGAGCCAGGGCATGAAGCAGCTCATGGCCGGTGCTGGTGTAGCCGTAGTCGGCATGGTCCTTGTACCTCTGCTCTCCGGGCTTTTCTCTGTCTAAGCGTCTCCGTATGAAATCCTTGCCGCTCCCGCAGCTTTGCGGGGGCGGCGGAAAGGAGGTTGACACCGTATGGATTTCTTACTTGAAGCCCTGACAAATTGGCTGAAAGAAATGCTGGTGGGCGGTATTATGAGCAACCTTTCGGGGATGTTTGACAGTGTAAATCAGCAGGTCGCGGATATATCCGTACAGGTAGGCCAGACCCCACAGGGATGGAATGGCAGTATTTTCAGCATGATTGAGAATCTGTCCAACTCCATCATGGTGCCGATTGCAGGTGTGATTCTGGCTATCGTGATGACCGTAGACCTGATCCAGATGATTGCAGACAAGAACAACCTGCATGATGTGGATACCTGGATGATTTTCAAGTGGGTGTTCAAATCAGCTGCCGCCATCCTCATTGTCACAAACACATGGAATATCGTGATGGGCGTCTTTGATATGGCGCAGAGCGTAGTGGCGCAGGCGGCAGGGATTATCAATTCGGATGCGTCCATTGACATTTCCTCAGTTATGACCGATCTGGAACCGAGGCTGATGGAAATGGATCTGGGACCGCTGTTCGGACTGTGGTTCCAATCCCTCTTTATTGGCATTACTATGTGGGCGTTATATATCTGTATCTTTATCGTTATTTATGGCCGTATGATCGAAATCTACCGCGCGTCCAGAAGCGCCGCTTTTCATCCAAAGGCGGTGTGCGGGCATTTTGG